>JANNRP010000142.1:0-5747 GCA_031401535.1 Hyphomicrobiaceae bacterium
AAAGCGGATCTGCTGGGTTTTGTCGTAGCTTTCCTTGGTCAATGCGTGACCGTAGTCGAGACGCAGTGGTCCGAGCGGCGAGTTCCACAAGATGCTGGCACCAATCGCTGTCCGGATCGTCGCATCGTCAGCGAGACAGACCGCCGTTTTATTGCCCGCCGCACAAACACCTTGCGCTCGCACGGCCGCCTCACCGGTATCAAACACAGTTCCAGCATCGGCAAACACGGCGCCCGACATCCCCAATTCGTCAGGAATGAACGGCAGTGGGAAGCGGATTTCCGCGGTGGCAGCCGCAAACGTCTTGCCACCCAAAGCATCACCAGTATTCAGATCCCGTGGACCAAGACCCGACTTGTTGAAGCCACGTACCGTCTCGCCACCCTTGTAGTACAGATCAAGTAGTCGCACGTCATCGCCACCCCAACCCTCAATGTGACCGCCAATCACGCGTCCAACAAAGGTGATTTTTTCGGTAATTGGGTAGTAGCCACGCCCTTCACCCTGGAGCCGGACGTACTGCACGTCGCCGCCCAGACCGGCCACATCACCGGCCAACTGGAAGAACAGGCCTCGCGTTGGCGACTTGGGATGATTGCGCGTATCGTAGGTAATCGCAGAGCCGACTGACGATGTCAGGTAGCCCCCCTGAGCCTCTTTTACAGCCCGCGATGCCGTCCCGGCGTCGATTTCATAAATATCGTCGTAAGACAGCGTGTAGCTATTGTTCAACCACATATTCTCGGACAGCGGGAAGCCTATGCGCACGCTTCCACCGGTCTTGCGGCTCTTATACGACGATGTGCTAAGAGCGTTAACATCCTTGTGGAACAGGTCAAAGCCGGCCGCAATGTTGCGATCAAGGAACCGCGGTTCTGTAAAGCTCAAGTCAATCTGGAACCGGTCCAACGACCCGGCAAGCTTGAGGCGCAAAAATTGCCCATTACCAAGCAGATTGCGCTCCGTGATACTGACATCACCGATCACACCTTCGTTGGTTGAGTAACCGGCGCCAAACGAAAGCTCACCGGTTGGCTGCTCCAGAAGTTCCACGTCGAGAACCACGCGATCGCCAGCGCCACCTTGACGACGCTTCACCTCTACGGTCTTGAAGAAGCCAAGCCCCTGCAACCGCTTCTTGGCGCGATCAACGATCAACGGGTTGTAAGCATCGCCTTCGACCAAGCGGAACTCGCGGCGGATGACATGATCCTTGGTCCGCAGGTTGCCGATCACGTTAATGCGTTCAATGTAGACGCGCTGGCCTTCATCGATCGCATAGGTCAGCGAGATCGTACGCGCCGCATCATTCCGGTCGGTCTTGGGTCGAACGCGGGCAAAGGGGTAGCCCTGCTCGGACACCTGCAACGTTAATTTTTCAACCGACTTGTCGATGTAGCTGGCATTGAAAATCTGCCCTGGGACCGTCAGCAGATCGCCACGGTATTGCTCAGGCTGAATGCCCGGCAGGACGCTATCGATGCGCACGTCTCCGAATGTGTAGAGGTCGCCCTCCTCAATCGAATAGGTGACGAAGAAGCCTGTGCCACCACGGTCAAGCTCAGCATTGCCCGCGATGACACGGACGTCGGCATAACCGTTCTTCAAATAATATTGGCGCAGCAATTCCTTGTCGAGATTGACCCGGTCCGGATCATAGACGTTGGTGCCCTTCAGGAAGTCGAACCAGCCCGACTGCGACGTCGATATGATATCGCGCAGTTGCGAGTCCGAAAACGCGCGATTGCCGACAAACGTTATCTTCTGAATCTTGGTAGCCGAGCCTTCGGAAATCTCGAACACGACGTTGACGCGGTTTTGATCAAGCTCGATCAACTTCGGTTCAACCGAAGCCGCAAACCGTCCTTGTCGACGATAGACATCCAGGATGCGTTGAACATCAGCAAGCGCCTTCGCCCGCGTGTAGACTGACCGAGGCTTCAATTGCACTTCGTTCTGAAGGGTTGGCGAATCGACTTCGCGATTGCCCTCGAATGCGATCTGGCCGATGACCGGGTTCTCGACAACGGTAACGATCACAGCAGCGCCATCGCGATCGATGCGCACGTCGGAGAACAGGCCGGTTGAGAACAACGCCTTCAGCGAACGGTCGACTTTGCCGGCGTCGTAAGCATCACCAACGGTGAACTGCAGATACGACCGCACGGTTTCCGGCTCGACGCGGCGGTTGCCAGCGACGCGGATGTCTCGAATGGCTGAACTCTGAGCGAAGGCAGTGCCCAAAACAAAGCTCCGCCCGACCAGCAATTCTACTCCGGCAACCGCTGGTAGAATCACAGCGAGGCTTAGCGCGAGGCGCGCCAAACGACGGAGAATTGGTTGAACGAGCTGCGACTTGACGTGAGGCATACCTGCGTCTGCCCTTCATATTTTGCCGAATTCCCCCAACTGGTAATGTCCGCGGACGGTGTCGGCACCACGCCCGAACGGCAGCTCCAAGAAGTCCCCCGCCCGGAAACCACGACTCACCATGGTCGTCCGGACAAACTTCCTGAACAATTCCAAGGTTTAACGATTCAGCAATCTCAATGGAAGTGGCAAGAATGCTTCACAGCGGCTGATTCCAGGCGCTGAACCCGCTTCACAACTTTAATTGTTCAACCTGTTCCGGGCAGCCAGCCGAGCAAGATGAAGCGGTCATTCCAGAAAGCGAACACCATCAAGGCCATGATCATTCCGAATCCGACCCGGAATGCCATTTCCTGGGTCTGCTCGCTGAGCGGTTTGCCGCGTACAGCTTCGATTGCGTAGAACGTAAGGTGACCACCGTCCAGAACCGGCACGGGAAACAGATTGATCAGACCGACACTGACCGAGATGAACGCGATGAAGTTCACAAGCTGATCGAGCCCCAACTTGGCAATTTTGGTCGATGCGTCCGCGATACGCACCGGCCCGCCGAGCTGATCGGCACTTTGACGGCCGCGAAATACGTTGCCAAGATAGGCAAACGTCGATCGAACGATGCCAAAGCTCTTGTCGATCCCCATCGAGACCGCATCGATTGGCCCGTAAACCGTGTGTTGCCAGTCTTCGCGCTTGCTCGACCGCTGGATACCGATCTTACCGACCTTTGCCGTCCCGCCGAACCCATCTGGAATGTCGGCAAGCTCAGGCTTGGCGTCGATCTCGACGTTACGGCCATTCCGCTCAACGATGAATGCAAGCCTTGCGCCCACACTATCGTTCACAACCTGTTGTAGTTGCTGGAATGTTTCAATTTTACGGCCGTCGATCGATAGAACTAGATCACCGACCTTGAAGCCCGATTTTTCGGCGACGCTACCCGGTTGGATGGTATCGGCACGCGGTGCTGTCGTATAGGTGCCAACCGTCATGAAAAACACGGCGAAGATAAGAATCGCCAGCAGAAAATTCGCGATTGGCCCTGCAGCCACTACCGCCGCCTTCTGCCAAAGCGGCTTGTGATGGAAAGAACCTACGCGTTCCTCCGGGGTCATGTTGTCCTGCCCCTTTGACGGCATGCTCGCACCGTTCTCATCGTCCATGAACTTGACGTAACCGCCGAGTGGGATCCAGGCGAACCGCCACCGAGTCCCGTATCGATCCGTAAAGCCGTAGAATTCCCGGCCAAAACCGAGCGAAAATGCCGAAACTTTGACGCCGCACCAGCGGGCCACCAGGAAATGCCCCATTTCGTGCACGAACACGACGATGGTCAGGACGAACAGGAATGCTGCGAGGCCAAAGAGGAACTGGCCGACGCCGCCGGTGAATGTGCTGAGAACGTCCATACGCGCTTATGCTCCTGCCAACATGGTGAATAAGTGGTGACGATTTAAGTCAACACCTAGCGCTAATCACATCTCGTGCCAACTCTCGGCCCCAGGCGTCTGCGGCTATCACATCGTCAAGCGACTGCGGCACACAGATGACACCCTGGCCTTCTGCCCGATCGAGGCAGCAAGCAACGGTAGCCGCGATGGCGCAAAATCCAATCTGGCCTTCGAGAAAAGCCTCAACCGCGACTTCATTGGCCGCATTGAGGATTGCTGCCGCCGTGCCGCCGCGCAGCAATGCCGCCTTGGCGAGGGCGAGCGCGGGAAAGCGGACCTCGTCCGGTTCCTCGAAGGTCAACGAACCAAGCTTGGCAAGATCTAGCCGTTTCGTCGGCGCCGCCATACGGTTCGGCCAAGCCAGCGCCACAGCGATCGGCGTGCGCATATCGGGACATCCCATGTGCGCCATCACGGAACCGTCGCAAAATTCAACCAGCGCGTGAACGATCGACTGTGGATGCACGACAACGCCCAACTGTGCAGCGCCGACCGGAAACAGATGGTAGGCTTCGATCAACTCGAGACCTTTGTTCATCATTGTCGCGGAATCGATCGTAATTTTACGACCCATCGACCAGTTCGGATGACGCAGCGCCTGGGCCAGCGTTGCAACCTTTAGTTGCTCCGCACTCCATGTCCGGAACGGCCCACCTGACGCTGTCAGAACAATACGCTCGATTGCGTCGGGTCGGGCATCGCCCAAGGCTTGGAACACCGCGGAATGTTCGCTATCAACTGGCAATAACTCTGCGCCACTCGCCTTTACTGCCGCCATGAACAGATCGCCCGCACTCACGAGGCACTCTTTGTTGGCGAGCGCTACCCGGCGGCCTTGCCGCACGGCAGTTAGCGCCGGCGCCAATCCAGCCGCGCCCATCATGCTTGCCATCACACAATCAGCGGGCTCGGCTGCAGCTTCGATCAACGCATCTGCGCCAGCAGCTACAGCAACTGAATGGCCGGACAATCGGTCCTTGAGCGCCTTGTAGCAAGTTGGATCGCCAATGACTGCATGACGCGCTCCAGTTGCAATCGCACACTCTGCGAGCTTTTCGACGTTGGTCTGCGCCGTCAGCGCCACGATCTCAAAAGCATCAGGCGTGCGGGCGATCAGATCAAGCGTCGATGAACCAACCGAACCCGTCGCACCGAGGATCGTGACACGTTGCCGAGCCTGCATCAGATCCCCAGCAACAAGGCGCGCGCGGGCGCATACATGTTGATCAACAACCCGATCAACGCGGCAACGGGGGCGGCCGTGACGATACCATCCATACGGTCCATGAAGCCCCCGTGCCCTGGAATCAATCCGCTGGCATCCTTGACGCCAAAATCCCGCTTGAGTGCCGATTCAACCAGATCGCCGCCCTGGGCAACGAGGCCGAGTCCCAGACCGATCAGCGCCAGCCGCAGTGGAACTCCACCCGATACCGCAAAGCTGAAGGCCGCCCCTGTGACACCGGCCATTGCAACGCCGCCGACCAGTCCCGACCAGGTTTTATTGGGAGAAATACGCGGCCAGAGCTTGGCACCACCGACCATGCGCCCGGTGAAGTAGGCGAAGACATCGGTTGCGATCACGACGAGCAATACATACAGCACAGCTAGAAAACCGTAGGGTTCGGCGCCACGCAGCAGCAGCAAGGCAACCGCGGGCAGGCCTACATACAGTACGCCCAGCGCCGACATTCGTGCTTTTTCACCGAAACGAAGTACACCCACGACAAATGTACCAGCCAACAGCCCGATCACGCCGAGTGCTGCATATCCCGCCGCCGACAACAGCACAGCTCCGCCGACGGTCAACCCGTGCACGATCAAAACCGGGTCCACGCCTGTGCTACCGCGGCGCACGACGTGACCCCACTCCCAGCACATCACCAACGTGACCGCGAGCACCAGAACGGCGAATGCCCATGGCCCGGA
>JANNRP010000143.1:0-2162 GCA_031401535.1 Hyphomicrobiaceae bacterium
ATATTTCTCAAAGCCGCTGAAGGATCAGTTCGCTCGCGCTTTCGTCGAACGTTAGAGCAGGATCGGAACCAGCAGCATTGTCAGAGCGCTGTCCGTCGTCAGGGTGTTCTGGACATTTTGTCAACGGCACTTTGAATCTGATGGAGTGGACGACGCCCGCTCCCGGCATCTGATGTGCCAAAATGGGGATCGTCAGCAACGAATCACCTGAGGGGGTCGTCCACATGCAGGTTAGCACCATCGGCGTTGATCTCGCCAAGAACGTCTTTCAGATCCACGGCGTCGACTGCAACGGCAAGGTCGTGGTCACGCGGCAGCTGCGACGCAAGCAGGTGATCGAGTTCGTCAAAAAACTCGCTCCCTGCCTGGTCGGCATGGAAGCCTGCGGCACTGCCCATTATTGGGCGCGTGAGTTGACCAAACTCGGCCATACCGTGCGGTTGATGCCGCCGAGCTACGTGAAGGGGTACGTCAAGCGGTCGAAGAACGATGCCGCCGATGCCGCCGCCATTTGCGAAGCCGTGACGCGCCCCTCAATGCGATTCGTGCCGATTAAAACGGCGGAACAACAAGCGGCGCTGATGCTGCATCGAACGCGGGATCTCTTGATTCGCCAGCGCACGCAGCTCATCAACGCGCTCCGCGCGCATCTGGCTGAGTTCGGCCTTGTCGCCGAAAAGGGGCGCGAAGGCGTCGCCGAGTTGGCAGCCATCGTTACCGACGAAAGCAACAGCCACGCACTTCCGACTGCGATGAAGCAGGCTTTGCGTGCACTACTCGAGCAGTTCGCAGCACTGCAGCAGCAAATTGGCGAACTGGACCGCGCCATACATGCGCAGCATCGCGCCAACGACATCAGCCAGCGTCTCGAAACGATACCGGGGATCGGGGTCATCGGCGCCACAGCAATTGCGTCGACGATCGTGGATCCAAGTGCCTTTAGGACAGGACGAGATTTTGCTGCTTGGATCGGCCTTGTTCCTCGACAGTACTCAACCGGTGGCAAGGAAAAGCTCGGCGGCATCTCCAAGCAAGGCGATCGCTATCTCAGGCGGCTACTCGTCATAGGTGCAACAGCTGTGATCCAACAGGCGCGGAGACATCCGGAGAGGCACCGCTGGATTATGACGCTTTTGGCCAAGAAACCGGCCAAACTCGTTGCGGTCGCGGTCGCCAATAAAATGGCACGCATCGCATGGGCTGTCATGGCCAAAGATGGAAACTATAGAGCACCGGAGCTCGGCGCACCCGCCTAAAGGGGCTTGGCAATGGGAGTATGCGGCAACGTCGGCGCAACAATCGAATTGCGAGGGTGATGATGGTGTGATGCGAAACGGTCGAGCCGTCGATCGGGAAAACCCGTCCCGGGTCATTGGGTGTCAAAACTCGGGAAACTGATTGGGACTTGATTGGCGGATAACATCTGGGACAGCGGTCAAGTGCCGCGTTAAAAGGCCGAACACATGACTTGCACCCGACCGCAAGCAGAACGTCGGAATCTCCTTGCAACGCGGGCGTCGTCCACACATGATCCGGGTTTGCCGTTGTCGCCAACTTGAACCTGACCCGCCCGCGCTTTGCGTCAGTGTTCCCGCGAGCGAGAACACTGACGCTTAAACCTTTTCTTCCTTCGTCGTTTTGCCCTTCGGGCTGGTGGTCGCCGTCGGTGTCAGATTGGCCGGCGGCCGGGCCAGGATGCCGGCGCGCCGCTTGTCCTTGAGCCGGTAGCTTTCGCCCGCGATCTGCGCCACGGTGGCGTGATGCAGGATGCGATCAAGCACGGCGTCGGCTGCGAACGCCTCGTCCCAACTGCCGAACGCCAAGTTCGAGGTCAGAACCAGCAAGCCCTTTTCGTAGCGCCGCGCAACCACCTGGAAGAACAGGTTCGCTTGTTCACGGCCCGACGGCAAATAGCCGATCTCGTCAATAATCAGAGGCTCAGGCGAGGCAACGACCCGGTGCATCATTGAAACAGAGGGTGGCCCTCTGTTTCCACCATGACCCTTAAACTTTGTATCCGTGAAATTGATGGCAGCTAAGGACCCATCTGTCTCAAACCATCCTCTCGCGAGGACCGGCGCAATCTGTCTCTCGCACAGCGACTGGACGACCTAGTACCGCGTCGAGGCGCCAGACTTGGAGCCATCGGTCTCGCGCTGAAT
>JANNRP010000144.1:0-10066 GCA_031401535.1 Hyphomicrobiaceae bacterium
ACACCGCTGCCTTGACGCGCCGTGCCAACTGACCAGCCAGATCGAACGAACCGTTTGACCACAGTTCGATCGGCGTAGTCAGCCTCGGCCCCTGCGTGCTCGGCGCCAGGGCCATTACGATCCGTTGCAGCATGGTGAAAATGTTATGCTCGTCGAGCAACCGTTGGCGCGCGATTGTGATAGCGGGTAGCCTGCTATCGTAAATGTCGTCATCGAGGCAGCGCACCACCATGGCGATACTCGCGTCGATTTTGCTCAAATCGAGCCGCACGAACGCGTCATCCGGGAAATAATCGCCAAGGTTGGGACAGCCGGAATATAGCGGCAGCGACCAGCCGAGATAAGGATCAGCCACCTTCTCGGTCCAGAAGTGCTCTTGTGTAGTGTTTTCCAGGGCCAGATGGTACTTGAACGGATCGATCGCTTCCTGCTTGTTTGCGATTGGATGAAAGCCCAACCCGAACACATGCAAACGATCTCCAAGCCGGTGTTTCAGTTGCTCCACAAATTGCAAGCGCGCCCGATGCTGCGGCGTCTTGGTCTTACGCGTTATGACAACCGAGACGTCGCTTGATTTCGGCATCGGTTGCATCCCCCTCAAGCCGCACAAATCTTCAGTAGCGTAAAACCACGGCAAGGCAGAGTGCGTGCGAATGACCGTGCCGCTGTAGCCAGGCACCGGCATCGGAGCAATGACGACGCCGAATTGCTCGAGAAACCGCGGGCGATAAACCTTGATCTCCGGCGGTTCCGACAGGAACGCGATCCTGCGCGAACGTGGGACGTTGGTGACGAAACCGCGCGGCGGTTCGTCGAACATAATCAACCAGTCGGGATCGCGGATTTCATCCGGCAATCCGATTGCAATTACTGCTTCAGAAGGGCATTGGCGGATCGGACCTTTACCAACGTGCACGGAAGCCCAACAGATCCGAACCGGGGCATTGAGTTGGATTTCGACTGCCCCTGATGCTTTCAAACCGCCCCCACCACCATGCCAGCTTCCACGGCGTGGCAAGCAACGGTGCCACTGGGTGTAACGAACGGCTTCGGCACATCTGTCTTGCAGCGTGGTAGCGCTAACGGACAGCGTGGATGGAACGCGCAACCCGGCGGTGGCGCGATGGGATTAGGGATTTCGCCTTCAATCATGCGGCGCGGACGTCCGCTCATTTTCAGATCGGGCACGGCATCCAGCAGCATTCGCGTGTAGGGATGCTGCGGGTTTTGAAACAAAGCCGCCGCAGTTTGCGTCTCGACCAGCCGCCCCAGGTACATCACGCCAATGCGCGTCGCCATATGGCGGACGACCGCCAGATTGTGGCTGATGAACAGGTAAGTGAGCCCCAACCGGTCCTGCAAATCACGCATCAAATTCAATATCTGCGCCTGCACCGACACGTCGAGCGCCGACGTCGGCTCATCGCACACCAGGAACTCCGGCTCCGATGACAACGCGCGCGCAATGCAAATCCGCTGGCGCTGGCCGCCGGAAAACTCGTGCGGATACTTGCGCATGTCCGCAGGATCGAGGCCGACCAGCCGCAGCAAGTCTGCAACCTTGGCTTCCATCTCCACATGATCCTTGACGAGCCCGAACGCCCGCAACGGATCGGCCACGATGGCGCCAACCCGCCAGCGCGGATTGAGGCTGGCATAAGGGTCTTGGAAGATCATCTGGATACGGCGGCGGATCGCGGTCATTTCGGCCGCCTGGCCTTCCCGCCACATATCCGTGCCATCGATAGTGACCCGCCCGGCCGATGGCGGCAGCAGCCCCACGACCATCTTGGCGACCGTCGATTTGCCGGAACCTGATTCACCGACAAGTGCGAACGTCTCGCGCTGCCCGATATCGAACGACACGTCCTGCACCGCCTTCAGCAACAAACGTGGCTCGCGCTCCAGCACGCGGTTGAGCCATGGCTTTGACACGTCGAAGGTGCGCGAAAGACCCTGCACCTGCACCAGTGGCTGTTTGGTCATCGTCACGCTCCGGCCGCAGGATGGGCGCCACTGGCAGCATCCACAGCCAACCAGCACGCAGCCTGCGAACGTCCGATCGCAATGGGGTCGGGGCGTTCTGTGAAGCAGCGGGCAAAGGCGTTGCCGCAGCGGGCATTGAAGGCACAGCCTTTCGGGATCGCCGTCAGTCGCGGCATGCTGCCGGGGATTTGCATCAACCGGGCTTCGGTACCCTCGAGCGTTGGGATCGAGCCCATCAGGCCGCGGGTATACGGATGGTTCGGCTGTTGGATAACATCGCGCACCGGCCCAATCTCAGCGATGCGACCGGCATACATTACCGCCACCCGGTCGGCCGTCTCAGCGATTACCCCCATGTCGTGCGTGATCAGCAGCACGGCCGTGCCCCGATCGCGGCACAACCGCTTTATGAGATTAATAATCTGCGCCTGGATCGATACGTCGAGCGCGGTCGTCGGCTCGTCCGCGAGGATCAGTTCTGGCTCGGCGCACAGCGCCAGTGCGACGACGACGCGCTGACGCATACCGCCGGAAAACTGATGTGGATAGGAATCGAGCCGATCGCTCGCCCCCTGAATCCCTACCTCGGTGAGAAGTTGTACTGCCCGATCGCGCGCCGCCTTCTCGGACAGAGGCAGATGCGTGCGCATGGTCTCGATCAGTTGCTGGCCAACCCGGTAGAGTGGGTTCAGGCTTGTTAGCGGATCCTGGAAGATCATGCCGATGCGGCGACCGCGGATGCGGCGCATTTGATCGTAAGGCAGGTTGTCGATGCGCTGGCCTTTGAGCAACACTTCGCCGCCCGCGATTCGTCCCGGTGGTTCGAGCAGGCCGATGACTGCAGACCCGGTCATTGATTTGCCCGCGCCTGACTCCCCCACCACCCCCAGCACTTCGCCAGCGGCGATATCGAACGATATGTCGTCGACCGCTGTCAGCACACCATGGCGAGTGGGGAACTCGACCTTCAAATTGCGGACAGAGAGAACGGGAGTGCTGCTCATTATCTCAGCTTCGGGTTAAGTGCATCGCGCAGCCAGTCACCCAGGAGGTTGACGCTAAGCACGAGGGTGGCGAGCGCGAGGCCGGGAAAGAGCACCATCCAATAGTCGCCGGACATCAAAAACTCATTGCCAGTACCAATCATGGTGCCAAGCGATGGCTCGGTCGGCGGCAACCCAACGCCAAGGAAAGACAACGTCGCTTCGGTGATGATCGCGAGCGCCAGATTAATGGTGCCGATCACTAGCACCGGCGAGAGAACATTCGGCAGCACGTGGCGGAACATGATGGCGATTGAGCTCATGCCGATCAGCCGTGCCGCCTGTACGTATTCCTTGTTGCGTTCAACGAGCGTGACGCCGCGCACCGTGCGGGCGTACTGGACCCAATAGGAAAGCCCGATCGCACACACGAGAATCCAGAACTTGGTCGCGCCAGAGCCTTGGTTCTTAAATATGACGCTCGCAACGCCATCAACCAGCAGCGCGGTCAAAATGGCGGGAAAGGTCAACTGGACGTCGGCTACACGCATGATGATCGCATCAACGCGGCCGCCGAAATACCCGGCCAGCAACCCCAGTGTCACGCCAAGGCTCATGGCAAGCGCCACCGACATCACGCCAATGACGATCGAGGCACGGGTGCCGTAGAGCATAGTCGATAAAATGTCGCGCCCCTGGGCATCGGAGCCCAACAGAAAGCGGCGATCGCCGCCCGTGTGCCAAACGGGCGCAGTATTGGCATCGAGCAGGTTGAGACCGGAGAGGTCGTATGGGTTGGACGGCGCAATCCATGGGGCTAGTAAGGCGGCGAGCACGATCATTCCTGCAACTACACCCGCGATAACGACGACGCGTGACTTGAAAAAACTCACCGCCAGATCGCTATCGAGGGCGCGCGCAAACCAACTCATGGCGGTGGCGCGGGGTGCGGAAGAGACAGGCGTCGGAGGCGTCGCATCGATCATTGGTGCTTCCTTAGCCGTTGGCCGAGCCGGTGATCCGGATGCGTGGATCAATCGCGACATAAAGCAGGTCAACGATGAAGTTTATGGCGACGAACATGAAGGCCACGAGCATAAGGTAAGCTGACATCACCGGAATGTCGGCGGTCTGCACCGATTTGATAAACAATAGGCCCATGCCCGGCCATTGAAATACAGTCTCGGTGATGATCGCGAAGGCAATGATGGCGCCGACCTGCAATCCGATGATTGTTACCACTGGCACCAGTGTGTTTTTCAGCGCATGGCCAAAATATACGGCTCGGTCCGTCAAGCCCCGCGCACGGGCAAACTTGACGTAGTCGGTGCGCAGCACTTCCAGCATTTCGGATCGCACGAGCCGCGTGATCAGTGTCATCTGGAACAGCCCCAAAGTGATGGCCGGCATGATCAGTGCCCGCAAACCAGACCACGTTAACAACCCGGTTTTCCAGAAGCCGATCTGGACTGTGTCGCCACGGCCATAAGACGGTAGCCACCCCAGTTTCACGGCAAATATGTAGATGAGCAGAATACCAATTAGAAATGTCGGCAGCGAAATGCCGATCAGAGACACCGTCAGGAACACTTTCGACAGCGTCGAATTTCGGTGAATTCCCGTATAGACACCCATCGGAATGCCGAGCAGGATCGCAAACAACGCGGCTGCGAATGCCAGCTCCAGCGTCGCTGGAAAACGGTCGGCAAGGATCGTCGCTACGGGTTGCTTGACCTGATACGACATGCCGAAATCGAGGTTGGCTGCCTTCCATACGAAGCGACCAAATTGCGTGGTCACGGGGTCATCAAGACCAAGTTCCGCCCGCAAACGCACGCGCTCCTCCAGCGTCGCATCCTGACTGACCATCTGATTGATCGGGTCGCCGACAAAGCGGAATAGAATGAACGACAGCAAAGCCACCGTCAGCATGACAAGGGCTGCTTCGAACAGGCGGCGGATGGCGAAGGCAAGCATGGGATTGTTGGAATTGGGGTGAATGGACGTGTCAGATTCTATGTAGATTAGGTTAGACCAGCAGATTATCTGGTCTAACCCAACGCTCCACGAGCGGTTTTACGTTATCATTCTTACTTTTTCTGCGCCCAGTAGAACAAGATCTGGTTATCGGCCCGCTGCGGAATCGTCACCGACTTCGAGATGCCCCAGTTCAACGCCTGTTGATGCAGCGGCAGAAGTCCCACTTCCTCGTGAACGATTTTGAACGCGTCGAAGATCATGTCATCGCGCTTCTTGACATCGCTTTCGGCCGCAATCTGTTTGGCCAGCGCGTCGACCTTCGGGTTGCAGTAGCCACCATAGTTGAACACGGCACCTTTGCCATCGGCATCGCGACAGCCGACAATGTTGGCGAGCACGTTGTGGCTATCAAAGGATCCAGGCGTCCAACCCAGCATATTGAACGAACTGTCGTACTTGCCCGTGGAACCTGCAAACTCGAAGAACTTCGCCTTTGGCTGCGCATTGAGCGTGACCTTGACGTTGATGCGCGCGAGCATGGCAGCGACAGCCTGACAGATTGCCGCGTCGTTGACGTAGCGATCATTCGGGCAGTCCATGCGCAGCTCAAAGCCTTCGGCATAACCAGCGTCGACCATCAGCTTCTTGGCGGCATCAACATCATAGGCATGGCGCTTGAACTCACCGGAGCGCGAGAACAGCAGGGGTGAAATCAGGATCGCGCTCGGCACGCCCTGGCCGCGCATGACCTTGGTCTTGATCGCCTCGATATCGACCGCCTGATAGAACGCCTTGCGGACTCGGGCATCCTTGAAGGGGTTCTTGCCCTTGACGCTCGAATACTTGAGTTCGTCACGGAAGCTGTCGAAGTTGAGGAAGATGGTGCGCAGTTCAGGCCCGATCTTGACGCCAACCTTGCTGTCCGCAGAAATACGCTCGATGTCCTGCACCGGCACTGGCTCGATCAGATCGACTTCACCGGTGAGCAAGGCGGCCACGCGGGTTGCATCGGCCTTGATGGTCGTGAAGATCACTTCGTCGAGGTTGTGCTCGACCTTGCCCCACCAGCCGGGATGCTTCTTGAACACGGTTTTAACGCCGGGCTCATGACTGGCGATCGTGAAGGGGCCCGTACCGTTGGCCTTCAACGCCCAGGCGCTGAGCGACGTCGATTTGGCCGACTGCACCTGCGTCGCACCAACTGCTTCCGCCCACTTCTTCGAGAAGATGTACCAAGTGTCCCACTCGGCATGCAGAATTGGGTTGGGCTGGCCCAACACAAAATCGACCGTGAAGTCGTCGACCTTGACTGCCTTCATGTCGGCTGGCGCCCGGCTTTTCAGCTGCGAGGCCTCCGAACGCATACGCTCCAATGAAAACACCACGTCATCGGCGGTGAACTCTTCGCCACCTTGGAATTTTACGCCCTTGCGCAGATAGAACCGCCACCGCGTCGGCTCGGCAATCTCCCACTTTTCCGCCAGTCCCGGAATGATCTTGAGGTCCTGATCGCGCTTAGTAAGACCTTCCATCACGTTGCCCATGGCGCCGAGCGTGAAAGTCTCGTTCAACGTGTAGGGATCAAGAGCGTTCAGGTCGCCCTGGAACGCATACTTGAATGTTACCGCGTGTGCGGCCGGTGCGGCGGCACAAAGCGTCAATGCGCCAGCTGCGACCGCTGATCTCCAAAATGTCATGGTTCACCCTCCGGCCCGTCTGCTCGGGAACGCGGCCATTTCTACGGAACACCTAGCGAGCGCTTCAGAGTGTGCAACAAAGTCGGCTGGTGGTCCAGGCGTTCCGCTGCGGGCAACAGCGCTGACATCAGCGCCGGTCAGATATGACCACCGGCGACCGGCAAAACCCTTGACGCACGGCCCTGCCACGACCCATTGCTCTAGCCCATGACTTGCCGTCGGAGCGCAATCCCCCATGCCGATCATTAATCGCGTTGCCGCCCTCAGCCCCGACATCGCGATCTGGCGGCGCGACCTTCACGCCCATCCCGAAACCGGATTTGCGGTAGAGCGTACGGCCGCGATCGTTGCTGCCAAGCTGCGCACGTTCGGCTGCGACGAGGTTGCAACTGGCATCGGGCGAACCGGTATCGTCGGTGTGATCCACGGTCGCAGCAGTCAATCCGGCACGACCATCGGTCTGCGCGCCGACATGGACGCCCTGCCAATCATCGAAACTGGCGCCATTGCGCACGCTTCCCTGACCCCCGGGAAAATGCACGCGTGTGGCCACGACGGCCATACCGCCATGCTGCTCGGCGCAGCACAATACTTGTGTGAAACACGCAACTTCGACGGCACGGTGGTCGTCATCTTCCAACCCGCCGAGGAAGGCGAGGGAGGCGCGCGCGCCATGGTCGCCGACGGCCTGATGGACCGCTGGCGTATCGACGAGGTCTACGGCATGCACAACTGGCCAGGCATTCCCGCTGGCCATTTCGCCATCCGCCGTGGACCGCTGATGGCCGCGGCTGACAAGTTTTTCATCAAGGTGCACGGTCGCGGCAGCCATGCAGCTCAACCGCACCTCAGCATCGACACCGTCGCCATCGGCTGCCAACTGCACCAAGCGCTGCAGATGATTGTTGCGCGCAACGTCGATCCGCTCGATTCAGCAGTCATCTCCGTGACGATGTTCCACGCCGGCACGGCTCACAATGTCATCGCGCCGCTGGCCGAACTCGGCGGCACGGTGCGCACCCTGAAACGTGAAACCCAGGCGGCCGTGTTGGCTGGCATGCAACGCGTGGTCGACAACATCGGCCGCCTGCACGGCGCCACCATTGAGCTCGACTACGTCTACGGCGTCGCCTGCACCTTCAATCACGACCAGCAAACCGTCAACGCGATCACTGCCGCGACCGAGATCGTCGGTGGGCCCAACGTCGACACTGCTGTATTGCCGACCATGGCCGGCGAAGACTTTGCCCTGATGCTCGAAGCCCGCCCTGGCGCCATGATCTTCATAGGCAACGGCGACAGCGCCGGTCTGCATCACCCGGATTATGACTTCAACGACGCGGCCATTCCGGCCGGCGTTTCCTACTGGTCGCGGCTGGTCGAGACGCGTCTGGGCAGCTAGGCTCGCAGCCTGCATTATAAATTCAACAACTGGAGGACAGTATTCATGGCACTCTACGAGCTGCGTACATACACACTTTACGTCGGTAAAATGGCTGAAGCCGTGAAGCTCTATACCGAGCTTGGCTACCCGGCGATGCAGAAGGGCGGGCAAGACAAGAAACTCGTCGGCTATTTCCAGAGCGACGTCGGCACCATCAACCAACTCGTCCATCTTTGGAAATTCGACGATGATGCCGACCGCCGCGCGCACTGGGCATCGCTGTTTTCCAACAAAGACTTTGTCGAGGGCTTCGCGTCCAAATTCCGCCCGCTGTGCATGACACAGGAAGTCAAATTGCTGAACCCAGCCCCCTGGGGACCACATCCCTAAATTGGCTCTCAAGTAGCCCAAACCGACTCCGCGCCAGCGGAGTCGGTCTCGCGCGACAAAGACAAAGGAATGCCGATGAAGCGTATGACGTTTGGCGACCTCGATCTGTCCGTGATCGACCCTCACGAGCGGGACACGCGTTACATCTATGACGAGATCTTCGAGGCAGAAATCTACCGGCATCCGAACATGCGACTGCCCTCAACGCCGACCCTGGTTGATGTCGGCGCCAATATTGGCCTATTCGCGCTATGGGCGCATCGTGCCCACCAGCCCAAGACAATTCACTGCTACGAGGCAAGCCCACAGACATTCGCCTATCTGCAGGACAACGTGGCACGACTGATCGACACCACATTGACCACGGTCTATACCGTCAATAAGGCGGTGGCACGCAAGGCTGGAGAAAGCCTCGTGTTGCATCAGGCACCCTTCATTTCCGGCCTCAGCACGCTACTAAAACCGGCACAGATCCCATGGGTGCAGAAGCTCACCGACTCGAACGAGATCATCACCCACGAGGTGACCACCACTACGCTTTCGGCCGAGATCGCCAGCAAGCGTATCCCCGTGATCGACCTACTGAAGATCGATGTCGAAGGCTACTTCATGGAAGTTCTGTGCGGTATTGGGCCTGCCGACTTTGCCCGTATCGGCAATGTTGTCATCGAGATCGACTATGCGGCGGAAACCGGCGCCTCGGACGACGATGTCGCGCGGCTTCTACAGGCCAACGGCTTCAAGACTGAGTGCAAGGATCTGACGTTCTACGCTTGGCGGGCGTGATCAGCGTGTACGAGGCCGTCGACTCTACTAACGTGAAAACAATCCGACCCTGTCGGCCGCGGTAAAGCCTATGGCCCAGACGCAGACAGACCCCGAACCCCAGCGCTGGAACCAGCGAAACACCACGTAATAGAAGGGCAATAAAGCCTACGAGAAAAATCAGATTGGGAATCGGGCCATACAGAACGCCCGTCATGAAGGTTGCCACCTTCTGGTTGTCTGCACCGTCCATCAACAGCAGTGCCACCGACAGCAGACTTACGATCGGCGCAGCCGCAATCCATCCCGCTAATCTTGGATTGGATTGAGCAACCCAGTTCAGGCCGAATAACAGCATCACCACAAATAGAAGTTTTGCTACGCCGATCACTGCGGTTCATCGTTTAACTTTACCACCAATAGTTCAAATGCCGCTGCAATCGATGCGTATTCATCGTCGCTAAGCTTTTTCAGACAGTTCGCGAGTTTTTGCCGGTCGGGTAATACGTGCTCGCCAAGCACGCGGCGCCCACCATCCGTGATCGAGAGATCGACCACACGCTCGTCATTCGACCGCCGGTTTTTTTGCACCAGCGCCCGCAGGGTCAAACGCTTGGCAATCTCTGACGCTGTGTTGTGGGCACACCGAAGACGGTCAGCCAACTCGGCAACGGTTTGCGACCTCTCGTCGATGAATTGCAGGGCCCGCACACTTTGGTGGCCGAGATCAGTGGAATACATAGGCAGGCAGCGGCGATAGATCTGAGCATGTAGTGTGGCGAGATGCTGAGCTCGCTCTTCAAGAATGTTCAAACTTGATGTCATAATATACGATTATATCGTATGGCACGATGTGTCAATTTGGGTGCGGTAAAGTCCAA
>JANNRP010000145.1:0-20231 GCA_031401535.1 Hyphomicrobiaceae bacterium
ATCAGCGCGGCGCAGCAGCTTGCCAAGTTCGGGAGCAAGCATTGCCACACGTTCGTAGACCGCTGTCGCATCCACACTGGTATTCCAGCACTCGCCGGTCGACGGCTCCTGAACCACCACGACCACCGCCAGCTCATCGCCGCCACGCACTGGGTAGTGCACAACGTGAGCGCCAGGCGCCAACCACACGCCTACATTTTCAAGCATATCGTCGGGCAGTCCACCGACAGCGGTGATAACCGCACGTGCAGCCGTCTTGCCGCTGTACAGTGGTAGCGCTTCACCAAACATCGCTGCACGCACAGTCGACCGAACGCCGTCTGAGCCAATCAGCACCGGAGCCTCGGCCGTTCGGCGATCAATCGCCGTTACTGCAACACCTGAATCTGAAGTAAAAACAGCACCAACCTCGAAACCCGGTACGATCTCGATTTCCGAAACCCTCCGGACCGCAGCAAGAAGTGCCGCTTGCAGGTCGGCGCGATGGGCGGTCCAATATGGAGCGCCGTGGCGCTGCTCGATCCAATCGCCGAGCGGCAGCCAATTGAGTGTACTGCCGGTGATGCCATCGCGGATATGAATGCCGCGCGGCGCTGCGGCAAAACCCGACAGATGCGTCGCCACACCAAGCTTCTGCAGAATGCGCATACCGTTTGGGCCGATCTGGATGCCCGCACCTGCCTCTGCAACGTCAACACTACGTTCCAGGATACGGCTGGAGCGACCGGAGCGCGCAAGCGCCAAGCCACAACACAATCCCCCGATGCCCGCGCCTGCAATCAGTACATCAGGCCGCTCCGACGACACTGTTACGCCGTCTCGATGACGAGACACGCTGTTGGATCACTCTCATCCGGCCGCAAGCGAGCATCATGAACATAGAGCGTCGAGCAATAAGGGCACAAAACCTGCGAGTCGCCGCCCATATCGAGAAAAACGTGCGGATGATCGAATGGCGCGCGCGCGCCCATGCACTGCAACTCCTTCACGCCAACGAAAATCTTCTCCGCGCCAATGTCGTTGGCGAAATGCGGGACCAGACCAGCAGCCATGGTGATATCTCGTTGGCTCGAATGAAATTACGTTGCGGGCTGCAAACTAGCTCCAGACGGTCGCCATGAACAGAGCGGACCTGTCGCAGCCTGAAATGCTTTCAATTCGAGCCAAGTAGATGGCGCTGAGCCATGGTCGTCGGCGTCAGCCGCTGATCGCCTTTGACTGTCGAAACTGCACTAGCAGTCGGCATCGCCGCGCGCTGTTGCGGCAGCAGGGCTATGACCGGATTGCGCTTACCGTGGGCTTCGAGATCGGCCAGCAAGACCGCCGCCAGGGGGACGCCAACCTGCGCCGCGTGCAGGCTGCGGGACCACGGCTCGGCCGTCGAGCCAGAACCCACGAGCACGACGTATGAGTAGGCAGCACCATTGGCGAACTGCAGCCCGCCCGTAATCCAGGTGTCAACCGTGCTGTTGATGTCGTCCGTCACCGACGTGCCGGTCTTGGCAAAATGCAGGCGCAGGTTTGCCCGCCTTTCGGCGCACCACGACGCCAAGCTCTTCAACGTGCCGTGGCTTTGGCCGCCAACCTGATAACATAGCGGCGCCTGTAGCAGCGCTTTCAACAGGACATGGCTATCGCGACGGATGACCTTGTTCGGCACGATGTCGGTTGTCCGATCCCGTTCGGCACGTGCCGCGTGCTCCGGCGCTACGAAGTCATAACGGCCAATCAGCGTCGGCAGTCGCACCGGCTTGGAGCCTTGTTCAAGCAAGCTGCTCAGTACAACAGCCGACATTTGATGTACGCGCTGCGGCGACCCCGTCACCAAGCCGCGCACAACAGCCGTAGACGGCGGTGTGGCCAGTGCTGTTCCGGCGCCCGGCGGCATATTGAAGCCGAACGCTTCGATCAACTTGGCGATACGCTCCTGCCCGGCTTGAGCTGTGCGCCACTCCAGCGGCCGATTGAGCGAACACGCAAATGCCACGATGGCACGACGGCCGCGGCCCTCGGCACCCCCGGGCCCTTTGGCACAGGTCTCGGCGCCTTTGTCAGGCGCTTCTGCATCGACATACAGCGTTTCGGTTGTATCGCGGTGCTCGTTGGCAATGGCAACAGCGGACAGCACCTTGCCGGTGGAGGCGATCGAGCGCGTCTCACGATCCGACATATAGTGGCCGGTCTCGATGGAGCGAGCAGGTGCGGACCCGAAATAGGCGGCCGCATCGCCAGAGTCATAGTACCGGACGATTTCGCCCTTGTTGTTGGCTGCCACGACAATGACGTGTGGGCTCTTGCGGTCGGCGGCGACTTTCACAGGATCAAGCGTCCAACCTGGGTTGAAGCGTGCGCTCCATTGGGTGTCCAGCTTGCCAAGCTCAATGCGGATGTTCTCGCGGAAGCTCAAATTCTCGATGACGTCGAACGTTGTCGTCACGCCGCGCACATAATTGCGCCAGTCGAACCCGAAGGCCTGTTTCATTTCCTCACGGATACCTAGTCGCGCCGCCGGAATGAGCGCGTTCGCCCGAATGGTCGGGCTGGCCTGCGCGCGCTTGGCGAGGGTCGGCGCGTAGTGTTCGAGTGCCTCCTGTAACTTTGGCTTGACCTTCGGATCTGGCGGGCCACTCGCCATGGCGATCAACTCGAACACAACCTTCTTCTGCTCGACGTCATCCTTGATCAGCCGCTCAGCACAGGTCCGCGCACGGACCTCCGTAATATAGCGCCAGCGGTCGAGCCGCACCTCATTCAGCCTTTCATTGCCCTCGAGCAGGATCACAGGCTTGTTAACGGCCGATGCGAGCACGTACTGCTCGGCCGTCGTGAGGTCCTTGGCCTCCTTGCCAAACAAAACACGCGCCGTCATTTCCACGCCATGCAGCGGCGCGCCGCCCGTTCGCTGTGCGAGCCAGATATGATTTGCGGCCCACTGCTTGAGTGGCGTGTCGTCGCCACCCCGGGTCAGCTCGTGGTAGATGACCGGCGCCAGCCACCATTCGCCAATCTTGCGTCTCAGTTTGACAAGGCCACCTTCGCTTGAGCTTGGCGGCGTTTTGTAAATTACCCGCGCAAACTGCATCGGCAGGGTCGAACCTCCGACGCCAAGCGTTGGTTTCTTCAACGCAATAGACCGCCGGATCGTCGAATATGGGATCTTCAAAACGCCCAGCAGGTCAATCCCGTATGGGTTGAGCACAGTGCCGATATAGCGGTCTTCATGATAGGACAGACACTGCCAATAGTCCGGAGGAACGTCGCGAACGGGGATCGACTTGTGATCCGGGTTCGCCGTGTAGTTGCCGACATCGATTGCCGCGTCCGTATAATTTACGTCGCGACGGCTATCGAGCCGAGGGTCAAACGTGCCGACGAAATTGCCCCGCGCATCGTAGACTGCGGTGGCCAACCACCGCTCGGCATCGTACCGCAACTTGTCGGACATGAAGTGTGCGCCGAAGACACCGCGCAACGGGGCCGCTACATAGACCAGCACCACCGAGAATAGTACGTAGCCGAACGCTATCAGAACGACGTAGCGCAGCGGCCCCAAGCGTCGATTGAATACGATTCCGGAGATCAGGATTTGCCCAACCCGCATCGGCAGCGCAACCAAGAGTTCGCTCAGTCGCAAGACAAGGCGGAACAGGGACAGCATGGCACCCGGTACGTCAAACCCGGCGGCCAGAAGATTCCGGCGCCACCGATGATCAACGGATACGCATCGTTTGTGGCACCAACGCGCCTGATCTTTGGCAGTTTCGCGGGGCCCTGCAGGATTACGCGCGTAAGATACCAAATTCCGAAAACGGTATAAAATCCACGGAATCGCCGACCGCGACGTCACCCGCGACTTCTGAAATGTCGATCAGTCCATCGGCCACCCGCAGACCGGAGATCAGGCCCGAACCGTCACGAGCGTATTTGTCGACCGCGAGGCCTTGGGGCGTATCGATCAATATCCCGCGCCAGAATTCGCGCCGCCCGGGCTTGCGACCGGTAAAAGCAAACAGCGTCGGCAGTTTGAAACGACGTGGCTCGTGCCAGGCACCGCCGCCCAGGCGTCGCAGCATGGGCATGACGTACATCAAAAAACAGACAAACACTGCAACTGGATTGCCCGGCAAACCAACGATCACACACGGTTGAGCATCATGGCGCTGGATTTGTCCGAACATCATGGGTCGACCGGGTTTTACCGCCAGTTGCCAGAAATGCACCGCACCCAACGCCGCGACGACAGCCGCCATATGGTCTTCATCGCCACGACTAGCCCCACCCGACGTAATGATCACGTCGAGCCCAGCCGCGGCGGCGCTCAAACGTTTCCGGATTTCTTGAGGGTCATCGCGCCAGATCCCCAGATCGACGACGTCACAGCCCGCCAATGTACCGAGGCCCTGTAACATCGGTTGGTTGGCATCAAACACTTGCCCCAATGCCAGCGTGCCACTGCCAGCTCGGATCACCTCGTCGCCGCTTGACACGAGGCCCACGCGCAAACGCCGAAAGCACTTGATCTCAGCGCATCCCGCCGAGGCCAGCGCCGCCAAATCCTGTGGTCGCAGGCACTGCCCGGAATCGACAAGTAAGGCACCCTTAGCGACATCCTCGCCTGCGCGCCGGACGTTTGCGCCCCACTTCAACCCGCTGGGTAGCGTCACCGTGCCATCCTGTCCGAGTTGACAGTCCTCCTGCATGGCAACGGTATCAAGCCCGTCTGGCAGCACGGCACCTGTTAGAATGCGCACTACCTCGCTCTCGTTGATGCTGCCACGAAAAGGGTGCCCGGCAGCGGCGCGTCCAGCGATCGGGGCGGGGGCGATGGCCCCACCGACATAGGCGGCATGGGCAAACGCAAAACCATCAACAGCCGCGTTTGTATGGGCGGGAATGGCTTGGTTGGCAGTAACCGGAGAGCTGACGAAGCGGCTGACCGCGCTACCTATCGATACAGCTTCACTCTCAACCACTGACGGTAGGCGCACAGTAAGGAGCGCTATAGCTTCGCTGTGCAGCAGACGGCGCTCGCCATGAGCGAAGCAGTCGTTCAAAGACGAATTGAGAGCAGGCTCTGTCGTGGACATTTAGCGGCTACAACACCGATGATGGCAAATCTTGCCAACGTGTAGCACTCATTCATTGATCGGGGCAAAAGCAGTATATGCCCCGACCAAAATCAGTTGAACTGAATCAAAACAAAAATGCCAACACCGACGGCTGGCCCTAAAACGGTGGCAAGCACCATCATAAAAAACGACTTTGCTTCCATGAAAAAACTCCCACGCTACGCCACAAAAGCCCTGGAAGTTGCCAACTTGGCTTAACCACCAAAGCGTGAGCGTCATCCCTCAACGACCCTCACTGACGATTAGAATACATGAGCTTTCTATTCACCGCACGTACTATTTCGCGTTGGTCACAAATCCATCTC
Source organism: Hyphomicrobiaceae bacterium (assembly GCA_031401535.1). Classification (GTDB taxonomy): domain Bacteria; phylum Pseudomonadota; class Alphaproteobacteria; order Rhizobiales; family Hyphomicrobiaceae; genus JAKFWF01. The sequence continues at coordinate 5,435 of JANNRP010000145.1, forward strand.
GCACCTGCAGCGTGTGCCGATTTAACATAAACACACTGTTCACAGCTACAGGCCCCAACTATGTTTTGTATTATTTTTCATAAAGTTATAGTCGTTCAAAATACATCCGTCTGAATTGAGTAGCCAAATTGTGGTTACCATCGGTGGTAGTCTTCGCCATCATTATGCAATCGTATGAATCATCCGTCTGCGTTGCTGTCGCGCAACAACAAATCAGCTTGTCATCTTTACTTCATATCAAACAGCCGCAATTGCTTTTCGTCCTGCCCTTTGGTTTCATGCGCCAGCTGCTCGATTCGGTCGAACGGAACCTGTTCAGCACTGATCAATGATCGCTGTGCCTTGATCGCGCGCACATGCCCTTCCTGCACCAAGTGGAATTCGCCAACTGTCTGGTTCGGAAGCACGCGCGCAGGGTCAAGACCGCTTTCGCTTTGGAATGCCGCCCGCAACTTGCGCAACGCCGTGTCCTCCCGGACGCGCCCAATGAACCAGCTCGTCACCTGATCTCTACTCTTGTAGTCGAGGTCGCCAGGCGATTGCGTCGCCAGCATGATGCCAAGACCAGCCGACCGCGCCCGCTTCAACAGGCTCTGCAAAGGTTCGGCAGTCGCCGGCTTGGCGTTGGCGGGAATATATAGGTCGGCCTCGTCGAACATGACCACGGCCTGCAATTCGTCGTTCGGGTTGCGCTGACAGAATCGCAGCGCCTCCGACAGGAATTGAGCCACCCAAAACAGGATGTTTTCGTTGTCGCCCAGGAACCCGGTGTAGATCACCGACAATCGAGTGCGGCCGTGACGTGCATAGGGCCCGATGCCCAATAACGCCTCCATGCTGAGGCTTTCGCCGCCACCTTCGAACAAAGCGGCGTTGCGATGGCGCAGACTGTCCAACTGGGCGACAAGATCCCGCCGCAGTTTGCCGGACGGATCCATGCGTTGCGTCTGATCGGTGAGTTCGGCGTCCTCGTCTTCCAACAAGTGGATGAGGTCGGCCAGCGTCACCTCGCGGCTATAGCGCGATCCAAGGATACGCAACGCCACCGCCAGCGTGCCGGACTGCTTCTGATGCGTTGCTGAGTTCCTGAGGTGCAGCATATCGCCGAGTGCCGCCGACGACAGGTTGGCAAGCAATTGCTGCTCGTGCTCGGGCAACTCGTTGATACCGTTGGGCAGCAACGTGATCGAGATCGGACGCCCCGTAGCGCGACCGGGCGTGTAGACGGCCACATCAATCGCGTCGGCGAGCTTTTCCCGATCGCCGCGCCGCTCCTGGAACTCGTTGTCGTTGGCGCGCCACACATCCGGATTGGCGTAACTGCACAAATCACCCTTGCGGTCGATCAAAACCGCCGGAATGCCCCGTAGCAGGAGTTGTTCGATCAGGCTCAGCGCCAACGTCGTCTTGCCCGAACCCGAGCCGCCCAGCACCGCCGCATGACGTTTCAGCACATCACGGTTGAGGGTCACCGGCTTGCCGCGTTCCGAGATTTCCCGGCCGGCATAGATGCTGTGCGCGTTGTCGCCGTTCTCATCAAGGATAACGGACAGCGGCAACTCGTCATCGTTGGCTGGCACTGGATCGTGTGCCGTACCAACCACGCCGTTGAAATCGGTCCAGCCCGCTGGCGAGGTCGTCGTTGTCTCCTCGATATCCGGAGCCCCATCATCCACTGACGAGATCGGGGCTGCTGAAACGCTGTCGAACACGGTGGAGCGCGTCGGCTGCCGATTCAACAGATCAAGTCGCAGCAATTGAACGAGCGGTGCCAAGCCCGACAACAGTTTCGATTGCTCGAACCACTGGCGGAAACCTGGATCGAATCTGTGGTGAGCATGGAACTCGCGCACGGTCATCATGCGTTCCCACTCCGGAATCGGAACCAGTATCGAGCGGCCGCCGCCATCGCGGAACTTCCGGAAGGCCTGCGCCGTCTGGTTCTTCTTGTTCGGCGGAAAATCGCTGGCTCGTAACATGAACGCCGTGCGCCCCTGCATATTGCCAAGGACACGATCAAGTTGACGCTTCAAGCCGCCACCCTGGGTCGGCCGATTGCAAAGGAACACCCGTGCCTCGAACGTATGACCGTTCTTTTGGGTGACCCTTAAGTCGATCGCCGGCAGGTCGTCGGCAAGCTCCAGGCGCTCGACGACAAGCTGCACACCGCTGGCCCACTCGTCTTTTGCGAGCCCCAACGACGTTACCAGCACGTCCATCAATTCCTGATCGCTTGATGGCATCTCAGCTTCAGAGGCATTGCAAAACCGCTGCCAAAGATCACGGAAATCGATGTCGTAGTCGGTCGCATCGTCTTCCGGTGCATCGTTGTTCGATGCAAATCCCAAGGCCGCCGCCAACGTCGAAATAAACCCACGTTGTTCGGGCTGCTCGTTCTGTTCCTCGGCCTCATTGTTCTGATGCGCGCGCAGCCTGCTCTGCGCATGTTCAAGCAGTCGCCGTGTCGAAAGCCCGCCGAATTCCTCGAAGAACTGGGGTCCAAAAAATGCAGACGCATCGGGAAAACTCATGCCACCAGCGTGTGCGGTCGCCTCATGCTCCAGCCGCTTAGCAATAATAAGTCGCGCCTCATCTGGCGTCCTGGTTTCGAGCAACTGTACCGGGCCCGCCTTTTCGATGCGGTCAATGTACGATTGCGCCAATACGCTCCGCACTTGCCCATAAAAATCTTCCAGGCATGAAATAATGACAATGGCTGTCGGCAACCGATTGGCGATCTGAATTAAATCGCGCGCCGCTTTCTGGAACCGCTCCTCGGCATCGTCGAAGAACCGCAAATCTTCAACCTGATCGATGCAGAACACCAGTGCCGACCGATCTACCGTCCACATCAGTTTGCCGAGGCTCTCGATGATCTCAAAGGCGCGGCCATCACCGGTATTGGGATCGAGGGCCGCCACGGCGGCAAGGCTCAATTCATTGAGTGGGCGCCCATACAGATACTGACGAACACGCTGGTCAATCCGCGGATCGGCGCGTTGCAGATAAAGCAGCGCCCGCACGATGTTGATGTCGAGTTCCTGATCGGCAAATCGTGGGCTGGCGACGATGTCATCAGCCAGCGCGTGGATCAACCGAGCCAGCTGATCTTCGTCGAGCGTCGCCTCACGCAGCTTCTCGAGCTCACCCGGCGGCATGACATCTGCGTCTTCCACCATCCGTCGCGTCAGCCGAGCCAGCGCCGTCTCGCCGCCCTCGTCCGGATCGTAAGGCTTTTCCAGCGACGCGACCAGTCGGCGCAGGTAGTAGTCTGCATAACTTGTCACATCGGGTGTCATCTGGGCATAGCCGAAATACGCGCGGCCACGCCGATGCGCTCCGGTTCGCAAGGCCCGGATCAAATGCGTCTTTCCGGCGCCAGACTGACCGTGAAACAGCAAAATCCGCGCCTGCGACTTGGCGCCTTTTGCGGACGTCACAGCATCGAGCAGATCGTAGAACTTTACGCGTGCTTTCTTGTGCACCGACTCGACATCAACGGGGTCAGATTGCCAAATGTCATCTTCCCACGTGATCGAATGCTCGAACGCGGCAGCCAGTTCACTGGTTTGGTCGGCCTTAGGTAGTTCCGGCTGCATCAATGAGCATTCCTCGACGCGGGCGACGTCACGTGGTGACAGCACGAAGTTCAGTCTTCAACGCGTACGAAGTGCAGCACGGTGTTCTTGAAGGTAATGGCGGATTTCTGAACCCGGCCAATGGTTTGCCGGTCTTTCAAATCCGCATTGGCCAACACGATAAAGCCCGTACGATGGGCCTCGGCCAGCATTCCCTTGAACTCGATCTCGGTCAAACCCCACTCGGGCCGACGATCGCTGAGCACCTGCCAGACATCGCTGATATATGCTTTGCGGTTTCCAGGCCAGCCCTCGGCACGGCCACGCGCCGCAATTTGAACCTGCGCGGCGAAACCCTTCAAATCCGGCCTCGATGCTGCAGCCGGGCGCGGCGTCGCAGCAGGCGTCGGTGGCACTGAAGCCACTGGCGCACGCTGTACGACAGACGGCACGACCGTCGTGGCCATCGGCTCGGCCGATGCTGGCCCCGTCGCAGACTTGGCGGCGAAACCGCGCAACACTGCTGCACGCAATGCATCTGCATCGCTCTGGTGGCTACCAACCTGCTCCGCCGCCAGTGCGGCGATGAGCCGACTATCTGTGCCAAAATCCCGTGGCTTGGCGCTCAGTTGGCTGGCGAGCAACCGCCCCGCCTTGGCCGACAAGCCATCCCCGGCACCGAAGCCACTCTTGATCTTGTTGCCGAAGGCCCGCTCCAGAGCGACCACCGCGAGCGCACCACGCAATCGTGCGGGCGTTGGGCTTCCCTTGAAGGACATGCCAAAAGCTTTCTGCAGAATCGCAGCGCGCAAGCCATCCGGACGTGATAGATTTTGTAGCCGCGACGCCGTGTCTCCGCCGCCCCCAAGCGCCACCGCCACCAGCCGGATATCGCGCATCTGCTGCCACGAAAGTGGCCGCGATTTCGCGCTCGACTTGATACTCACAGCGGACTGCGCCACTTCCATCCCGGTCGCCGTAAGCACAATCTGATTCCGCGACTCGGTCGCCAATGTTTGAGCAACGAATCCGGCAAGCTCGGCATCGATCGCCCGGCGTAATTCGGCCGGCGAAAATCGATGGCTGGTTAGCGGGGCAAGATCCTTCGCCAGCTCAGCTCGGGTCGCACCATCGCCGCAAACAAGGCGCGCGAGCACAAGCACCCGCATAGCGTTCAATGACGCGTCCGAAGCCGGCACATTCGACAACTCGCGCGCAACTGCGGCCATAGAGCGATGTCCTGCCTAATGTCGTTGAGGCATATCGCGGCGTGTTCAGGAACAGCTCCCGAATCACTTCACAATCTCGTTTGATAGTGCGGTGATGCGTCTCGCGCGCCAAGAGGGGATAACTCGCAATTCGAAGATCCCGGACGCTTTGTTGCAAATTCGCTTGCAGCAACGGGTTTCCTGGCCGCATGTTGTGCGCTGCAGCGTTGGCGTGTTGTCTTAGCTTGAGAAACGCATGACTTGGTCGATTATCGCACGCGACGAACTCACCGGCCGCGTCGGTATCATCGTGGCGACCCGTTTTTTTGCGGTCGGGTCCCGGGTACCGCACATCAAGACTGGTGTTGGCGCCGTTGCCAGCCAGGCCTTTATGAACCCGTACTTTGCGCCGCAGGCCTTGGCGTTGAGTCAGGCCGGTGCCACCGCTGAGGACGCCTTGCGTCTATTGACCAAGGCCGACGAGGGCCGCGACCACCGTCAGATCCACATGATGGACCGCCAGGGGCGGTTTGCGGCCTTTACCGGCGCGGCGTGCATCGACTGGGCCGGACATCAGGTGCACGACGGCTTCTCGGTCGCCGGTAACATGCTGGCAGGGCCCGACGTGATCCCGGCCACGATTGCGACGTACAGGTCAAAGGCTGGCATGCCTTTTGCCCGCCGCCTGATTGCCGCCATGAACGCTGGAGAGGCAGCCGGTGGCGACAAGCGCGGGCGCCAGTCTGCAGCCCTGCTGGTCCACGATGATCAGGACTACTCGCTGCTCGATCTGCGCGTCGACGACCATGCGGATCCGCTGACCGAACTCGGTCGCCTCGAGGGCGTTGCGCGCGAGCGTTGGCTCCACTTCCGGCGCCAGATGCCTTCGCGCGACCAGCCAGCCGGCATCGTCGACCGCACCGAACTCGAGGCCCACATCGCAAAATCTATCGCAAGCGGGTACGAATGAGCACGGTGCCTGCCGCATCCGACATACTGCTACAGGTTGATGACCTGGCCGTTGCCTTCGAAGGTGACCGGGGGGGCCGCACCGAAGCAGTTGGTGGTAGTTCGTTTCAGTTGCGGCGCGGTGAAACGATTGGCATCGTCGGCGAAAGTGGCTGCGGCAAGAGCGTAACGTCACTCGCGTTGATGCGCCTGTTGCCTACTGACACTGCCCGCATCTCCGGCTCTGTAAAATTCGAGGGTGTCGATCTGCTCACCCTTGCCGAGCGCGACATGCAAGCCCTGCGGGGCAATCGGATCGCCATGATTTTCCAAGAGCCCATGACCTCGCTGAACCCTTCGTTCACGGTTGGTGATCAGATCGGCGAGGTTTTGCAACGCCATCGCGGCATGACCGTCGCCGAGGCCCGGGCCGAAGCAATCAAACTGCTGCAGCGTGTGCGGATCCCGTCACCCGAGACACGGGTGGACACTTACCCGCACAAGCTATCCGGCGGCATGCGCCAACGGGTGATGATCGCAATGGCGCTGGCCTGCGAGCCGGCGCTATTAATCGCCGACGAACCAACAACAGCGCTCGACGTCACCATCCAGGCGCAGATCCTGGATCTGCTGCGTGCATTGAGCGCTGAAACCGGCACATCGATCATGCTCATCACACACGATCTGGGGGTGGTTGCCGAAATGTGCAGCCGCGTGATCGTCATGTATGCTGGCCAGATAGTCGAGCAGGCAAGCGTTGACGACTTGTTCGCGCGACCGCAGCATCCGTATACGGTCGGTCTGCTCGGTGCGATCCCGCGTGGAGGCAGCGCCGCGCGATTGACCTCGATCCGCGGCATGGTGCCGGCACTGTCAGGGACTTTTACGGGCTGCCGTTTCGCCGCGCGATGCCCCTTTGCCGATGACCATTGCCGCCGCACGACGCCGCCGCTCGTATCCGTCGGCAAAGCTCACGCATCGCGCTGCTGGAAGACGCCACTTGAGGCACTTGTGGCATGACCGCACCTCTCCTCCAGGTGGCCGATCTCGTCAAACACTTCGTGGCCCACCGCACACTACTCGGCACGCCGAAGACCTTCGTGAAAGCAGTCGATGGCATTTCATTCGATCTGCAGGCCGGTGAAACGCTGGCCTTGGTCGGCGAATCGGGTTGTGGCAAATCTACCGTCGGCCGCCTGGTGCTTCGGCTCATCGAGGCGACGGCTGGCAGTGTCCGGTTCGATGGACAAGATCTCGGTGCACTCGGTCCCGCAGATATCCGCCGGTTCCGGGCAAAAGCGCAGCTGATCTTCCAAGACCCCTACGCTTCACTCAATCCGCGCATGACCGTTGCCGCTACCCTCATCGAGCCCTTGCAGTTGCATACCGATTTGTCGCCATCTGAACAGCTTGACCGCGTTGCCGAGCTTTTGCTTACCGTTGGCCTGAAGCGAGAGCACGCACAACGCTACCCGCATGAGTTCTCAGGCGGTCAGCGCCAGCGCATCGCTATCGCGCGTGCTTTGGCACCGGGCCCCAAATTGATTATTTGCGATGAAGCCGTATCGGCACTCGATGTTTCGATTCGTGCCCAGGTTCTTAACCTGCTGCAGGACCTGCAACAGAAGCTGGGGCTCGCCTACCTGTTCATCAGTCACGATCTATCGGTCGTCCGGCATATTTCTGATCGGGTCGCGGTGATGTACCTGGGTCGCATCGTCGAAACAGCGACGGCTGCCGCATTGTTCGCGGAACCACGTCATCCCTACGCGCAGGCCCTGTTGTCGGCCATACCCGTTGCACAGCCCAACGCCAAACGCGCCCGCCGCTTATTACCGGGCGACCCACCAAGCCCCATCGATCCGCCACCGGGATGTCACCTCTCGCCACGGTGTCCGCATGTGATCGACGTCTGCCGGACGACGCAACCGCCGCTGGAAACGGACGGCGCCGGACATGCCACCGCGTGTCATGCGTGGCGCGACACGCCGACATCTGATGCCGCATTACCGCGACAACGCGACCTGTCACCAGAATTGCTTCGCCTGTTCGCGAAGTTCGAAGAACCCACCACACTTGAGGAGAGCCCAGCATGAGACGCCTTGTATTGGCATCTACCATCGCACTGCTATTTGCAGGATTACCGGCAGCGGCGCAATCGACCTTGCGCATCGGGTTGGCGGAAGATCCCGACATCCTCGATCCAACCCTTGCCCGGACCTATGTCGGGCGCATCGTCTTTTCCTCGATCTGCGATAAGCTGTTCGACATCGACGACAAGCTGGCCCTGGTGCCGCAGTTGGCACTCGGCCACGAAACGTCGGCCGATGGCAAAACGGTTACGATCAAACTGCGCGCGAGCGTGAAGTTTCATGACGGCGAGCCAATGGACGCCGAAGCCGTCAAGTATTCGCTAGAGCGGCACATGACGATGACGGGCTCGTTTCGCAAACCCGAGCTTGCCGCGATCGACAAGATCGAGGCTACCGACCCGACCACTGTGCGTTTGCTGCTCAAAATGCCGTTCTCGCCGCTGATCGCCCAGTTGTCGGATCGGGCCGGTATGATCGTCAGCCCGAAGGCGGCAAAGGAAGGTGGCGATAAATTTGGCCTGAAGCCGGTTTGCGCTGGTCCGTATAAGTTTGTCGAACGCATCCAGCAGGACCGTATCGTCGTCGAAAAATTCGCGGACTATTGGAACGCCAAGGATGTCTTCATCGATCGCGTCGTATTTCGACCGATCACTGAGTCGACGGTTCGGCTTGCAAACTTGAAGTCAGGCGGACTTGACCTGATCGAGCGGGCACTTGCCACCGACATCAAGGAGATCAAGGCCGATTCGAAGCTCAAACTCGCAACCCAGATCGAGATCGGCTACCAGGGCCTAACCGTCAACCGCAATTTCGGCGAAGCGGGACCGACGAGCCCGTTCAAGGATGCGCGCGTGCGCCAGGCTCTCGAGGCGGCAATCGATCGCAAAGCATTGTCGGACGTGGTGTTCAACGGCGAAGTGTTGCCGGGCAACCAGTGGATCAGCCCGCGCAGCCCTTATTTTCAGGAGAAGTTCCCGGTTCCTGGTCGTGATATTGCCAAGGCCAAAAAGCTCATCGCGGACTCCGGGATAAAGACGCCGATCGCCGTCGATTTCATGATCCCCAACAATCCAGAGACCCGACAGGTCGCCGAGGTTATTCAGTCGATGGCAGCAGAAGCGGGATTCGACATGAAGATCCGCGTCACCGAGTTTGCCACCTCGTTAAAGGAGCAGGAGGCTGGTCGCTATCAGGCTTATCTCATCGGCTGGTCAGGCCGTGTTGACCCCGACGGCAACAGCTACATTTTCCACAAGTGCAAAGCGCCGCAGAACAACCACGGCTACTGCGATGCGGCGGTGGATGACGGCCTCGAAGAGGCGCGTGTCAAAGGCAGTCTGGCCGATCGAAAGGCTGCTTACGCCAAGGTTGCCGACAAGGTCATTCAGGAAGGCGGCATCATCTATCTCTATCATCGCCTCGTCATCATCGCGCACACGACCAAACTCGACGGTTATAAGCAACTGCCGGACGGCCTTGTGCGCGTCACGGGGCTCAAGCTTAAGCCTTGAGCCACGGATAAAAAGGGTGCCGCGAATCAAACCCGCGTGCGGCACCTTTTTTGATCTATTCCTTGAACGGAACAACCGTCTGCATCTGCTCGCCGAGCCCGGCAATGTGAACCTTCATTGTGTCGCCAGCCTTCAGGAATACCTGGGGCTTCATGCCGAGGCCAACGCCCGGCGGTGTGCCGGTGGTCACGACGTCGCCCGGCTCCAGCACCATGAACTGCGAAATGTAATGCAGTTGGTGCGCAATCGAGAAGATCATCGTCTTCGTGTTGCCCGTCTGCATCCGCTTACCAGCAACGTCGAGCGACATATCCAAATTCTGCACGTCGGCAATCTCATCGGGTGTTACCAGCCACGGACCGAGCGGACCCGACGTCTCGAAGCATTTGCCCTTCATCCACTGACCGCCGCGCTCGGCCTGGAAATGCCGTTCCGACACATCGTTGCAAATGCAGAAGCCCGCGATGTGCTTCATCGCATTCTTCTCCTCGACGTAACGGGCGCGGGTGCCAATCACGAAAGCGATCTCGACTTCCCAATCGAGTTTTAGCGACCCCTTCGGGATCATCACATTGTCGTTGGGACCGACGATGCAATTGGCGAGCTTATTGAACAGGATCGGCTCTTTCGGGATCGCGGCGCCCGTTTCCTTGGCGTGATCGGCATAGTTGAGGCCGACTGCGATGAAATTGCGCACGTTGGTGACAGGTGCACCCATACGCACACCTTTGGGAACCAGCGGCAACGTTTTCGGATCAATGGTCTTCAAATGCGCAATGCGGGCGGGTGCCAAGGTTTCGCCGGTGATTTCGGTCACATGCTGCGACAGATCGCGGATGTTGCCATCAGCATCAATGATGCCAGGCTTTTCTGCGCCCGCGGCGCCAAAACGACAAAGCTTCATGGGTCGTATCCTCCAGGTTTTCTTGAGCCGTGTGTTAGGTTACCTATCGGTAAGGCCGCCTGACTGCGACGTAAAGTACTTCTCCCTGCATAGACCATCAGCTTATAGCGCGTGCCAGTTGGATTTTTTGCCTGGCCCCGGTAACGTGCGGCGTCACTTCATCGGGAGATAAAGCGGATGAGACTTACTGTCGGAAAGGTATTGGTCGGAGCGGCCATTGTGCTCGCATTGGGCGTCGCCGTTAGTGGTGCAATTGCACAGACCAAAAAGACCAAGGTTGCCTTCGTTTACGTCGGCCCGATCGGCGATCATGGCTGGTCCTATCAGCATCATCAGGGCTTGTTGGCCGTCAAAAAAGAATTCGGCGACAAGGTCGAGACGACGCACGTCGAAAACGTCTCCGAAGGTCCGGACGCGGAACGTGTGGTCGATCAGTTGGTGGATGCTGGCAACGACTTGATTTTTACAACCTCATTCGGCTTCATGAACCCGACCGTGAAGGTCGCAGGCCGTAATCCCAAAATCAAATTCGAGCACGTGTCTGGTTTCAAGCAGGCTGATAATCTGGCAACCACCAACATCCGCTATTACGAAGGCCGCTATATCGCTGGCATCGCTGCTGCCAAACTGACCAAGTCGAATACCATCGGCTATATCGCATCGTTCCCGATCCCCGAGGTCGTGATGGGCATCAATGCTGCGTACCTCGGTGCCAAGTCGGTGAATCCGAGCGTCAAGTTCAAGGTGATCTGGGTCTCGACCTGGTTCGACCCGGGCAAGGAAGCCGACGCTGCAAAAGCTCTAGCCGACCAGGGCGCCGACGTTCTATTCCAACACACAGATAGCCCTGCTGCGATGAAGTTTGCCGAAGATCGGAAGATCTTCGCTGTTGGCCAAGCGTCCGACATGGCAACCTTTGGACCAAACGCCGTCGTCACGTCGCTCGTCAACAACTGGGCGCCGTACTACATCGGACGCGTCAAGGCGGTAATGGATGGTAACTGGACGACCGGCAGCACGTGGGGCGGCCTCAACAGTGGCATGCTGCAGATCCCGGCCTTCGGCAAGAACGTTCCGGCTGATGTTGCGGCTCTCGCCAATGCCGCCAAGGAAAAGATCTCCAGAGGTGAATTGCATCCGTTTACCGGTCCGCTGAAAAAGCAGGACGGTAGCGAGTTCCTCAAGGCCGGGGAAAAGATAGCCGACAAGGATTTGTCGGGTATGACGTTCTACGTCGAGGGCATCGACGGCGTGCTGCCGAAATAAACACCTCAATCGTAAATGAGGCCGGAGACCACTGTTTCCGGCCTTCGTTGTCTACGCAGCCCGTCCACGCACGATCTCAATGCCAAAGTCGAGCAGATCCAGACCAAGCTGCGACAGGTCCTCAAATCGCGGATCGGTGGTCGCGCCGCGCCGCCACTGCGCACCAAGCTGCAGAAACACGACCCCCAATTTGAACACCGTCAACACGCGATAATACTTAAAGTTAGAAACGTCGCGGCCGGTCGCCGCTGCATAGGCGGCGATCAACGCATCGCGCGTTGCAAACCCGGGCGAGGCTGTCGGCATCTGCCGCAAGCGATGCATGCAATCGGGATCGCCCGCTTCGGTCCAATAACTGAGCAAGGTCGCCAGATCGAACAGTGGATCGCCGCGCGTACCCATATCCCAGTCGACGACGGCGCGGGGCGCAAGCGTTGCCGTATCGAGGATCACATTATCGAGCTTGAAGTCGTTGTGCAGCAGCGTCACCGCACCTGATGGCACTGGTTGGCGGCGCAACCACTCAACAATCTCGACCGCTGACGCTGGCATGTCGCCGTCGTTCGCGATGGCTGCGCGCTTCGCCCACCCTTCAATGGCGCGCGTGAGAAAACCCGCCGGCTTGCCAAGATCGCCAAGACCAACTGCGGCTGGATCTACGGTATGCAATTGAGCGAGCACATCGATGAGCATGCGGCTCAGCGTTGGACCAACGACCATCGGTCCCAGGTCCGGCGGCAGTTGGTCACGGATAATCAAGCCGGAGCGAAACTCAAGGATGAGAAACGGCGCGCCCAACACGCTGATATCATCACAAAAATGAAGGCTGCGCGGCGCCAGATTGAACGTTGGACTGAGCGCTGACAGAATGCGGTGTTCGCGCCCCATATCGTTGGCGCCGGGGGGAATAGGTCCGAGGGGCGGCCGCCGCAATACCCACGGCGCGCCATTGACTTCGATGAGATAGTTGAGGTTGCCGAAGCCACCCGCAAACTGCCGCACAGGCTGGGCTGCATCGAAGATGTGACCGTATCGCCCCAGATGCTGCGATAGCGACGACCAGTCCTGCGGAACGGTCGTCTCGGCCGCTCGAAATGTTGGCGTGCTAGAATCAGGCATGGCGTCAACCCGCCGTCCAACCGCCGTCGACCACGAGGCTGTGGCCGGTGACATAGCTGGCGGCCGGTGACGCCAGGAACAACACCGCTCCCGCCACATCATCAAGGTTGCCAAAGCGCCCCATCGGAATGCGTGCGAGATAGCGCGGGCCGATATGCGGGTGCGTCAAAACACTGTTCGTCAAATCGGTATCGACGAAGCCATAGGCCACGGCGTTGACGCGGATACCATGCTCCGCCCAGTCCAGACTGAGCGCCTTGGTCAACTGCTCGACACCACCTTTGGTCGCGCAATACGGCACCTGCCGCTTCAACGCCACGTGGCCCGCAATTGAGCTGATGTTGATGATCGCGCCGGCCTTGTGCGACAGCATCGTTGCCCCCAGCACGCGGCAGCAGCGGAACACACCCGTGAGGTTAACCGCGACGATCTGTTCCCAGTCTTCCGAGGTTGTCTTTTCCATCGGCGCATAGTGCGGGTCGATGCCAGCATTGTTGACGAGAATATCGATGCGTCCCGCCTTCGCAATAATCTCGTCGCGAGCCTTGGCAACGTCGGCCTCCGACGCCACGTCCATGACGACGGCCAACGGTTCCGACTGCGGCTTCGCTGTTTTCAGCTCAGCGACCGTATCGTCGAGCGTGGCGCGGGTACGTCCGGCAACAATGACGCGCGCGCCTTGGCCAGCGAGGCCAAGGCTGATGGCACGCCCGATGCCGCGTCCACCGCCGGTCACGAGAGCGACTTTGCCTGTCAGATCAAACGGAGCGATAGTCACAAAAATCCTCCCAGTGTCGCGAACGCTGGTCCGCTCATTTACGGCGCAAGCCACGCCGCCTGCAACTGCCCCTCGGGCCAGTCGAAGCGCGCGCGCCGATGCCCCTGATGACCGAGATACAGCCACTCAATGGCTGTCACCACAACATCCGCAATGACGAAATTCTCAAACCCAACCGTCTGCCCATCCGGCACGATCGGTGGTGGTGATGTGACAGGGTTCTCGATAACGGTACCGGGCGGCAGTGTCATGCCGTAGATGGCGCGGCTCATCGGCTGGGCTTTGACCCAGGCAGTTTCAGCAACGAGGTCGCCGCTATGAACGTCGACGATACCCGCAAGACGCAGCTGGATCTTTTGGCCCGCATCGTAAAAGTGCAGGGATACCCGCGGATCGCGTTCGATCTCCGTAACTTTTATGCTGCGCCGATCGGTGTGAAATCGCAGGCTGCGGGCGGCAATATTGCAACCACGCAGGATGACCGTCCGCACCGATGGGCTACCATCGAGCGCGATTGTGCCAAGCGTCGGTGTGTGGAAGGCGGCACGTCGGTCTGCAACGCCACGGGCCAATTGCGCCCACGCCATCGCGAGCGTTGCATCATTGGTTATTCACTGGTCATTGGAGATGGGCTCTTGGTCATTGTGATTCCCGGCATCTTCCTCTTGCCCCTCGCGAGGGGTTTGCCTACAAACCATGCGCCATGTCTGCCAATGCCACACGCGCGGGTGCCCGTCACCCGCAGTCGTTCGATTTGCAAACCTACCTCGAGAGCCGCACGGCGCTCGTGAATCGCGCGCTCGATCGCTTCCTGCCGAAGGAATCCGCGCGCCCCGCGACCATCCACAAGGCGATGCGCTACTCGCTCTTCGCCGGCGGCAAACGCATGAGGCCCGCGCTCACGCTCGCGGCGGCGGAGGCCTGCGGTGGCCGCGCGGAAGACGCGATGCCGCTCGCGTGTGCCGTCGAGTGCATCCACACCTATTCGCTCATCCACGACGATTTGCCGGCGATGGACAACGACGATTTCCGCCGGGGCAAGCCGACGAATCACAAGGTCTTCGGCGAAGGCATCGCGGTGCTTGCGGGCGATGCGCTGCTCACGCAGGCCTTCGAAATCGCCGCGCTCGCCAAAGGCTGGCCGCGCTACGGTCATCGTGAACTCGTGCTGGAAATCGCGAAGGCTTCTGGCTCGTTGCAACTCATCGCCGGGCAGGTCGCCGACTTGGAAGCCGAGGGCAAGAAAGTCTCCGCCGCGCAGCTCAAATACATTCACGAGCGCAAGACCAGCGCGTTGCTCTGCTGCTCCGTCCGCCTCGGCGGCATGAGCGCGAATTGCACACCGGCCCAGCTCCAGGCTCTCACCGACTTCGGTTATCACGTCGGACTGGC
>JANNRP010000146.1:0-1767 GCA_031401535.1 Hyphomicrobiaceae bacterium
GTTTGCAAGCGCGCCTGAGTGCCAGTGCGCCGCGCGTCCGGATCGACTATCTGCCAGGGGTCGCACCGTGCGTTGTCAGTGCCGACGGCATCGTCGCGGCTGGCGAGGAAATTGCCGTGCCACTGGCGTTGGCCTTCGACATCGCAGGTGTTGGTCGGTTGACCGTGATGGCGGCTGCAGCGGCCGATGGTTCAGGTGCCTCGCTCGCTAACTTGCAGAACTCGCTCGCGGCAGAATTGGCTGCGAGCAGCGTCACCGACATCGCCATGGCGCAGCACGTGCATGCTGCGCGGCAAGTGCTCGCTCAGGAGCAGGTTGCTGTGGACGCGCAACTTTTAGCGGTGGCACCGCAGGGCATTGAGCGCTTGCGCGATTTGCGTGATGCAAGCCTGACCGCTCTGCAGGACTTGGGGCCGTTGCCCGACGCAGATCAGCAACCTGGGTCTCGCGAGGGGGTGAACCATCTGTTGCGGGAGGCCATGCAATCGCTTGGCCGTTTTGATGTCGAGGAACAGGCGGCGCAACGTCTATTGCGCGAAACGTCGAATGCCTTGGCATCCATTGTTGCACGTTTGGAGGCAGGGGAGACACGGCTTGCTTCGGTCGCCACCGATCTGCCACCCGCAGGCGAACGTGATGCGGCGCTTGAAGCTGCCCGTGCGGCGGTAGCCGCGCAACAGGCTGCGCTCCATACCGCTGTTCTTGAGCGCAGGGCGTTCAGCGATGCAACTCCTGATGGAGCAGCCCTGGCAGGGCTTGAGCAGGCGTTGAACGCGGCGGAGACCGCAAAACTTGAAGCCGAGCATGAACGACAGCTACTGCGCGAGGAGATCAAAGGGCTCGAGGTGGCGCTTGCCCGCGATTGGCAGGACGGGGTGGAAGCATCAGTTGCCGAATTGCAGGAGGCGTTGTCGTCGGCTCAGGCCCGTGTTGTGGCGCTTGATCGGGAGAAAGACAGTTTATTGTTATTGGAGCTTCTGTTGTCCGAGGAGGCCGCCTCGCGCCGGACGTCGCTGCTCAAGCCGGTCGTGGACCGCTTGGAGACTTACGCAGGCCGCGTGTTTCCTGATGCCCGCTTTACTCTGATCGATCAACTGACGGTTACAGGGATGGCGCGCTTGGAAAGGCACGATGACCGCGAGCGCCTGAGCGGGGGCACGCGCGAGCAAATCGCCGTGCTGGTGCGGATGGCTTATGCACGACTGGCAGCGGACCGCGGCTCGGCGTTACCACTTGTGCTCGACGATGCCCTTGTCTATTCCGACGATGATAGACTTGGTGCAATGTTCGAAGTTCTGGCGCAGGCGTCGAACCACCATCAAGTTATCGTGCTGACGTGCCACGGCCGGAGCTTTGTTCCATTGGCGGCTGCTCAAGGCGGTAAAATTGTCAGCCTGTCACCCTGGTCGACGACTTGAACGCTGGCAACACAAAGCACCGGGCTCTGGCCGCGCTCCAGCTTAGCCTTGGCCGGGTAATGGAATCTGCCCGGCTGCACCGTTTGCCCCCGTGTCGGGCCGATTGATACCCGCGGTCGGGTCCTCGGCACGTCGGGATTTGCCTTCGAAGAATGCACCCTGCTCGATCGCTAGTGTTTGGTGGTAAATATCACCATCGACGTGACTGGATGACTGCAGCATCACTTTGCGACCGCGGATTGAACCCATGACATGGCCGCGAACCACAATTTCTTCCGCTACGATACTGCCGGTGATTTTGGCTTTTTCGCCGATCACAATGTGCGAACCGTGAATATCGCCTTGCACT
>JANNRP010000147.1:0-1566 GCA_031401535.1 Hyphomicrobiaceae bacterium
CTAGACCGCCGCTTCACGCCGCAGATGACGGCAACGGAGCGGCGTCGCAAACTCGCCGGATGGAATGACGCCATCGGCCGTGTCGTTCGAAATTGAGGACCTTGTCATGGCCGTAAAGGCACCCACCCAGCTGATCGCCAACGCCCGCATGTACGCGGTTGCGCCCGGCGCGATTGCCGCCTGGAAGCGTCTGTTTGCCTGGGCCGATGAGACATCTGGTGTCAGACTGGACGTCATCGACCACGCCTTCCCAGCTCTGCTCAACGACCTGTGGGCGCGGCCCGACCTTGCCGCCACCTTCATGTGCGGCTGGCCCTGGCTGCGACATGGAGCGACGCATCGTGTGGTCGCGGCACCGGTCCCGGCGGCTGCATATGCACGCGGACTGCCGCAATACTGCACGCACTTCGTGGTCCATCGCGACAGCCCGTTCGAATCTCTCGAACACACGTTTGGTAATCGCTTTGCCTTTACGATCGCAGACTCGCACTCGGGCTACAACGCGCCACGTCATCATTTGATGCGCTATCGCAATTCGCCCGCTGACAAACTGTTCAGTGAAATCATCGGACCACTGACCACGCCACGCCGCATGTTGGAAGCGATTGCCGAAGGCCGCACCGACGTTGGCCCGCTCGACAGTTTTGCCTATGATCTCCTGCGTCGGCACGAACCGGCGCTAGCTGAGCAAACACGCGTCATCGCCAGCACCGATCCGGTGCCGATCCCGGCGCTAATGGCATCGCGCGCCATGGACCCAACTATAATCGAGCACCTGCGCGCGACGTTATTGACGCTGGGCTCAAAGCCCGGACACGCCGGGCTCCGCGCCGATCTCTGCGTCTCGGGGTTTGCAGCCCTCGATCCTGCCAGCTACGAGGTAGCAGAACGTTGGGCCTGCGAGGCGGAAGCGCGTGGCCTTGAGACGATCATCTGATCCGTGAGCGAGCCCATGAGCGACGTGATCGAAAGGCTCCGCACGCAGTCGATCGAGGTTCCAACGATCGCACTGGCGGTCGTCATCTACGCAAGCTGGATCGCGCTGACCTATTGGCATAGCCTCGTGCCCCTGTGGTTGCTCGGGCCCCTCGGCGCCTGGCTTGTATGCTGGCACTCGTCGCTGCAGCACGAAGTTTTGCACGGACACCCGACCCACAGCACAACGATCAATCGCGCCATCGGCTACCCGCCGCTCAGCATTTGGCTGCCCTTCGACCGCTACCGCGCACTGCATCTGACGCACCACAATGACGAACGGCTGACCGATCCGCTGGACGATCCAGAGTCGCGGTATCTGACACGGCAGTCTTGGGATCAACTCGGTCGGTTCGGGCAAATGCTGGTGCGGGCGCAAGGCACGATGCTCGGCCGCCTCACCATTGGTCCGTTCTGGGCTATCGGTCTGTTCCTGCGCGACGAGGCAGCCGCCGTTCGAGCCGACGTGCCCGGCCGACGCCGGATTTGGGCAAGCCACACCGCAGCTGTTGGCGTGATCATTCTTTGGCTGACGATCGCCTGCAATATGGGCCTCTGGCTTTACATAGCGGCATTCGCCCTTCCCGGCAC
>JANNRP010000148.1:0-32662 GCA_031401535.1 Hyphomicrobiaceae bacterium
CCTCGTGTTCGAGGCTGGCAAGGCAAACGGCTTCACAAAAGAGACGCTACGTGCCTGGTTCCAGGGTATTTACGAAGTGCTGCTGGGTGCCAGCCAAGGACCAAGGTTCGGCTCATTCATCGCGCTTTACGGTGTGCCCGAAACCCGCGCACTGATAGCGCGTGGTCTTGCTGGTGGACTGATTAATCGCTGAGCGCGACCGCCTGGTACGCAGCCACAGCACCGCTCTGCTTGGGTAGCCGCACCTTGCATGGACGCAGGCGCATTCCGGTGGCGGCGCGTTCTTCGGGCGGTAAAACGTCAAGACTCGGCCAAAATCCGGTGACAATTGTTCGGGCGTAGCCATTGGCGTGGCCACTGCGCCGGAGCACGGCCGCTGTGCTATGGTGGTTGTAGGCCAGACGATGCGTTGAAAACGTAATGCCCCCCAGGGCGTCTGCAGTGATCAACCCGTACCAGACATCAGTCGTACCATCGTTGGCGGGCATTCCGATCACACCGGGATTGAACCATACTCCACGTCCGACGCGCTCAATGAATGGAATACCCGAGTGGCCGGCCACAACGACGTCGACGCCGGCGTGTCGGCGTTCCTCGGCCAGCACATCGGCTTGCGATGCGAAAATAAACCGGTTGATCCGTTCGCCACCACCATGAATCACGCGAAACGTGCGGTTGCCATAACTGAAGTCGATTGATGTTGGCAGGCTGGTCATCCACGTTCGGCTCTCCGCAGAGACGCGCGCATTGGCGAACGGATACCAACCCTTCGACAATAAATCGCAGGCGCTGCCTTCTTCAAAGCCGCAGCCACAATCAGCGCCACCAGCAGCCAACTGCTCCTCGCAGTTGCCAGCCACCACACGAATGTTCCAGTCGCGAATGGAGCGGATGGTTTCTTCTGGGTGAGCGCAATAGGCGACGACGTCACCAGTGCAGATGACCCGGTCAGATCTGATGCCCAATCGTTCTGCTTCGCCTCGCATGGCCAAGGTCGCAGCGAGATTTGAATAGGGGCCGCCAAAAATCAGAACGGATTGGTTTGATTGAAAGTTTATCATAGATATTCGATAGCCGCCCTGCGCCCCTGGCATCAAATCAAGCTGATGTGATACCCCAGGGCTTGAGTAGCACCTTGATCAAAGTCTCGGTGCGGGCGTTGATCGTTCGCTTCGTCCACCGTGCGTTGGTCGCGGCCTCATTTGATAATGAGAAAGCTGAAGCCTTCAAAATTTCGCGTTTGATTTCCCAGTCACTGCGGTCTGCCGCCCGGTTCTGCGGGCCGGTCAGCAGGGCAAGGTTGCCTAGTCGATCGGTGTAATCATGAACGGCGGCGTCCGAGTTGAAATCCAGCCACCAGCGTTTGTCGCGCGAAGGGCGGCGGGGCAAAATATGCTCAACCGAAACGTGAACGCCGTCGATCGATCCTGGGTCTGTGCCAAGCTCAGCGCAAAGGCGACGTAGCACGCGATTCGACATGTGTTTGAGGTAGAATGTACGGCTACGCAGAATAACCAAGGCGTCGGTGATCGTCTTGCTGTCGAGCACGAACTCGTCACATGAACCTATCGGCTCGACACGGGCTGCTGCCGCGCAGGCCCTAATGAACCGGTTTTCCTGCTCGTTAGGATCTGTGCCGGCGATCCGCAGCATCCATGCCAAGCGGTCAAGATGCTTGAAGAACTCAACAGTATCAGGATGACTCGCCGTTTTTGTCGTCAACCAGACGATGGCCGGAGCGACCCATTGCCGGTGATCGAGCCAGTCAAGTTGATTGATATACTGGGTGATCAACTCATGCGCGGGACCGACGCCGACCGTACGCTGAGAAAGTGCGATCATACTTTCAGCGTGGGGCTGAAACGTGCCCTGCATGAACCCAAGCCCATTGCGATCAAGTTCATATAGTTCCTGCAGTTCAGCATCGAGCGGCTTGGTCGACCGCTTGATTAATTTTATTGAGCGCAGGTGTTGCAGGAGTTCGGCTATGCCGTCCGAGCCAAGTTGACCCTGGGCGCGCTCCCACACTTGCGTTGCCTGATCATGTTCATGAGCCTTCATGACGTAGATCATCGTACTCTTAGATTGCTCACACACATCGTGTGGCAGCCGCATGCTTTGTTCCAGGCCCAGCATCGACCAGGCCTCATGCTCGTCATCGACTTCAACGGAAAGTAGGAAGCAGCGCGTCAGTACGAACTCAATGAGTGCATACGGCGTTACCGGATCCAGGTGTTCAGTGGAGAGCGAGCTACGCAGCTGGTTGCGATTGGCCAGCAGATGGCGCTCCGCAGGCGTTATATCATCTGGCCCATCAGCTGGATCGAGCAGCGTTCCGCCTTCAGTCTGCACATACTGTTCGAAAAAATCTGTCACTTGCGTTTGCGGCGTTAGACGCCAAGGCGAGCCAAGGCCTGACGGCGCTGCAATTAACGCGTGCAGGCGCTGATAATAGAACGCGGCCAACAGAGATGTCGGTTGGTCGCTGCGAACCAACTGATCCCGCAGTACTGCAAAGAACATGGTCAGCGTAATCGCCCGCTGGTGGCCGTCGATCAGCGCGCCATTGCCTTCTTTGACCGAACCACCGAACCGGACTTGACCGAGGCTGTAGCGCTGCTTCGGGCTCTGCATCGCGCCCAAAAGATCTGACATAAGTCGCGCAACCTGGGCTTCCCGCCAAGCATACGACCGTTGGAACCAAGGGAGGTGGAAACTTCGATTGCGGCCGAACAATTGCTCAACGGTCAACACGTTGGCATGAATATAGTCATCATCCGCTGGTGGTCGCTCGACGAGCGGGGTCATATACGCTGCTTGTCGGTCAGACATGATATCAATTAACTCACTCTTTTTTCACTAAAACGCTGCGTGCTTGCCGTCGAAATTGGCGACGTGCCCACGTGACTTTCTAACAATACAATCATTCTTTAGCAGTTCGCACGCCCTTGGCGGAAGAGTGCGATTACATCAATTAAATGACAAACAACGTTCACAAATTGTGGATGGTAGTGGGACCAGATGGTTCCGCCAAAATATATGTCCGACACATCGCAGCCGTTGTGCTGTAAGGGCAAATCGAGTGATGACAGAGCGGGGCATCAACATGAATGGACCGGTGGTGCCAACCATGATCTACAAGATCATGAGAGCAAATGAGTGGCAGGCAGCGGTGGGGTGCGGAATATTTGCCGGTTCTGTCGTCGACATGAATGATGGGTTCATTCACTTCTCGACCGCAGCCCAGGCGCAAGAGACCGCACGGCGGCATTTCGCGGGCCAATCGGATCTGGTGCTGGTCGCTTTCGATGTCGCACAGTTGGGCCCCCAACTGTGGTGGGAGCCGTCGCGAGGTGGGGACCTGTTTCCCCACCTCTATGCTGCTCTAAACCCAGCCGATGCCCTGTGGCAGCAAACGCTTGCACTCGATGCAGATCGAGTGCCGATCATACCGCCCGAGGTTGTCTGATGCTGTCGGCTCTTTTTCATCTTGCTCGCCCTGCCCTGTTTGCGCTGGATCCAGAGAACGCGCATGAAGTTACATTGCGGGGCCTTGAGGCGGGCATCTATCCGCGAGACACCAAGCCCGACGACGCGCTGCTCACAACTGAAATTTGCCGCCTCAACTTTCCCAATCCCATTGGTATCGCGGCGGGCTTTGACAAGGATGCCCGTGTGCCAGACGCGGTGTTAGACATGGGATGCGGGTTCGCGGAGGTGGGCACCATTACGCCAAAGCCGCAGACCGGCAATCCGACGCCGCGTGTATTTCGGTTGATTGATCAGCACGGGTTGATAAATCGGCTGGGTTTTAACAATGGCGGGCATGCTGCGGCTTATGCCCGCCTACATCGGCGCACGATTGACCAACGGCGTGCGATCGTGGGCGTCAATATCGGCGCTAACAAGGATGTTGCCGATCGGGCCGCCGACTATGTCGCGGGTCTTGAAAAATTTTGGGATGTGGCCAGCTATTTCATGGTCAACATATCGTCGCCTAATACGCCCGGATTGCGTGACCTGCAGGCGCCGGCAGCACTCGATGAACTCCTGGGTCGCGTCATGCAGGCACACCAACGGGTGATGGCCTTGGCATCGGCGGGGCCAACGTTGGCAAAGCCGGTGTTCGTAAAGATCGCCCCCGATATTGCCGCCGATGATCTGCCAGCGATTTGCGCGCGGCTTGAGTTCAACGGGGTCGATGGCATTGCCGTCTCCAATACGACGCTGGCCCGGCCTCGTCTTGATACCGTTGCGGTGGCCCAAGAATCAGGAGGATTGTCGGGACGGCCGCTGTTCCATCGCTCGACCGTGATGCTTGCGCGCGTCTACCAGTTAACCGGTGGACGTATCCCGTTGATTGGCATTGGCGGCATCGATAGTCCGGTGACGGCGCTCGCCAAGATCGAGGCTGGCGCCACGCTGCTGCAGCTCTACACGGGTCTAATCTACCAGGGACCGGGCTTGATCGGCCGTATCAAAACCCATCTAGCCGATGCAACGCGACGCGCCAACGTCACGTCCATCGGGCAACTCACCGGCACCCGGGCTAAACACTGGGCTGCTCTGCCTCTGGACGGCTAAGCGATTACGGTACGTCCTTCGGCTTGTCGCGAAACACGCCAAACAGCCGCGCGATCAGCCACACAGGGATCACCACCACGGCGCCGATCAGGAAGTAGTTGATGAGTCCACGAAAGGCACCGAACCCCATATCGTAAACACGCCGGATCAGCACCTCGAGACGGTACAGCAGGTCGGGCGGCGATATGTTGAGCGCCTGCAAAACAATGCCGACCACAATGGAAATAATGATCAGGCGAATCGCCAGGCTAAGTGGGTTGCCGCCGAACAGGCGCTTCGCGTCCATGACCAATGCCTCCATTTTCGTGTGCTGTTTCCCTATGCCACGGCACGCCTCGCGGCACTATAGCGTTTGCGAGTGCTATCCAGGCCGGTTATGTGAGCCACAAGACCCTTGAGTCCTAGGAGCGCCACCATGATCGCCAAGCCCGTGTCCATTTTTGCCGCAAGCAAAATGGTCTATCAGTTTGGTGCAGGGGTCAGCGATGGCGACGCTGGCATGAAGAATTTGCTTGGTGGGAAGGGGGCGAACCTCGCTGAGATGGCAAGCCTCGGGCTGCCGGTGCCGCCAGGGTTTACGATCACGACTGAGGTGTGTACCGCCTACTATGAGCATAATCGCCAGTGGCCGCCTGGATTGACGACGCAGGTGGAGGCCGCTCTCGTTGGCGTTGGCAAGGCTGTTGGCGCTACTTTCGGCGATGCAGAAAACCCGCTACTGGTTTCCGTGCGCTCGGGCGCTCGTGCATCAATGCCTGGCATGATGGACACGATCCTCAACCTTGGGCTGAATGACGATACAGTGAAGGGTTTGGCTGCCGGATCAGGCGATGCCCGCTTCGCCTATGACAGCTATCGTCGTTTTATTCAGATGTTTGGCGATGTCGTTTTGGGCGTCGATCACGGTGTATTCGAAGATATTCTCGACAATCACAAAAACCTCACTGGCCGCCAGACCGATACTGAGCTGACCGCGGTTGATTGGCAGGAGATAATTGTAGCCTACAAGGCCGCTGTCAAAAGCGAAACGGGCAAGCCGTTCCCGCAGTCGACATCGGAGCAGCTGTGGGGCGCGATTGCCGCCGTGTTCGGCTCGTGGCGCAATACACGTGCGGATACCTATCGCCGCCTGCATGACATTCCGGAGAGTTGGGGAACGGCCGTCAACGTCCAGGCCATGGTGTTTGGAAACATGGGTAACACGTCTGCGACCGGCGTTGCCTTCACGCGGAATCCGTCTACCGGAGAGAATGCGCTCTACGGGGAATTTCTCGTTAATGCGCAGGGAGAGGACGTTGTCGCTGGTATTCGCACCCCGCAAAGTCTGACTGAGACCGCGCGCAAGGATGCAGGTGACAAGGCGCCATCGCTTGAAGCCTTGATGCCCTCCACCTTTGTTGAATTGACGGGCATTTTTGCCAAGCTTGAAGACCGTTATCGCGATATGCAGGACATCGAGTTTACGATTCAGAATGGTAAACTTTGGATGCTGCAAACACGCTCCGGCAAGCGGACCACGGCGGCGGCCCTACGCATTGCGGTCGATATGGCGAACGAAGGCGTGATCACCCGCGATGAGGCCGTAATGCGCGTTGATCCGGCAGCACTCGATCAATTGTTGCATCCCACCATAGATCCCAAGGCCAAAAAGCATGTGATCGCGACGGGTCTGCCTGCATCACCGGGTGCTGCGTCCGGTGAGATCGTGTTCGATGCCAATGAGGCTGAGGCATTGAAGGCGCAAGGCAAAAGCGTCATCCTGGTCCGGATCGAGACCAGCCCAGAGGATATTCACGGGATGCACGCGGCAGCGGGTATACTGACTGCACGGGGCGGAATGACAAGCCACGCCGCCGTTGTCGCGCGCGGGATGGGTCGGCCATGCGTGTCGGGGGCCGGTGCACTTCGGATAGACCTCAAGGCCCAAACGCTCACCGTCATGGGCAAGGTTTACAAGAAGGGTGACCTCATAACCATCGACGGTAGCACCGGTGAGGTGCTTCTCGGTCTTGTGACGATGCGCCAACCTGAGCTGTCCGGTGATTTTGGTATTATCATGGGGTGGGCCGACGCGACCCGTCGTTTGAAAGTGCGCGCCAATGCAGACACGCCACGCGATGCCAAGCAGGCTCGTGATTTCGGTGCAGAAGGCATCGGGCTTTGCCGCACCGAGCATATGTTCTTCGAGGAAGACCGCATTCTTGCCATGCGCGAGATGATTGTTGCGACCGACGAAACCGGACGCCGGGCGGCGTTGGCCAAAATTCTGCCGATGCAACGTCGCGATTTCGAGGGTCTGTTTGAGATCATGGCAGGCTTGCCGGTGACGATCCGCCTGCTCGACCCGCCGCTACATGAGTTTCTGCCACACGGCGAGACTGAGGCAGCGGCCGTCGCGAACTCCCTTGGCATCCCTTTGAAGCGCGTCCAGGAGCGCGTCGCCGAATTGCACGAGATCAACCCGATGCTGGGCTTCCGTGGTTGCCGTCTGGGCGTGCGCTATCCCGAAATTACGCAGATGCAGGCGCGCGCTATCTTTGAGGCAGCGGTTGTGGCGGCCAAGACGACGGGTAAACCGGTGATCCCTGAGGTGATGGTGCCGCTCGTGGCCTTCCGCAAGGAGTACGACGTGATCCGCGATTTGATCGTTGCCGCGGCAACGGCAGTAGAGGCGGCAACCGGCGAAAAGCTTACCTATCAGATTGGCACTATGATTGAATTGCCGCGGGCGTGTCTCAGGGCCGATGATATTGCCACGGGCGAGGGGGGGGCTGAATTTTTTTCGTTCGGTACCAATGATTTAACGCAGACATGTTTGGGGCTGTCGCGTGACGATGCAGCGCCCATTCTCGCCAACTATACCACCAGCGGTATTTTCGAGGTCGATCCGTTCGTGTCGATCGATATTGCGGGCGTCGGCGAACTGGTAAAAATCGGCTGCGAGCGGGGCCGCACCGCTCGCCCCGACATCAAGCTTGGGATCTGTGGCGAGCATGGCGGCGACCCGGCCTCTGTCGCATTTTGCCACGAAGTCGGACTTGACTACGTATCGTGCTCGCCGTTCCGCGTGCCGGTCGCACGCCTGGCCGCTGCGCAAGCAGCGATTGCGGGCAAGGTGACGAAGATGGAGGGGTAGGTGAGGTACTCAAACGGAACAACCTGCGCCCCGTATCAGGGTAATGCGATGAGGTCTTCATGACCGATGATGGTGACGGCGTTGTCAGCCGAATTGCGCGCAGCGGCCCACGCTTCCACGGTTGCTTTTGGCACGTCTCCGGTTTCGGTGACGGCGCCTGCAAAGCCCGCGTCGAGTTCCTGACGGAGCTTCTGGTAACGCCTATCCAACACCCACGGACTTGACCCGCGCACGATTTTGTAGCCATGCCGGGCAAAGGCGTTTGCCAGCGCGCCGGTTGCACCGGGCCCAGCCGCAGGTCCAAACCCCTTGTCTCGAGTTTGATGGGTGTTGAACGCCGAGCGCATGACGCCATCAGCTGAATGTTCAGGGATCCAGGAGGCAATTCCGTCATAGGACAGCACGGTAAAAAACACTTGGCGGCGGCGGGCAATTGCATCGACCAATTTGTCGATTACTGCGACCGACACCAGATCGAAAAGCGCGGCTGCAGTCACGAGGTTGGCGCCATCCAGCAGTTGATCGAACGCGTCGGTCGAGAGGTCGACTTCCCGGAATGTCACATCGATGTCGCGACGGCCGAGTTCGCTCAGTCGTGATTTTGCAACGGCAAGCAACTTGGCGTCATAATCGACCAGGGTCCACGTTTGCGGACAGTCAAACACCGGGCTGGTGCCGCGCAGGTTCGACCCAGCACCGCATCCTAGATCTACGACACGGAGTGAGCTGTGACCGGCAAAATGCTGGCGCAAGCAATCGCGCACGATGGCGTTGACCGATGCATGATCGGCCGGCTCGCGCAGGCCAAGCCAATCGGGCGAGAAGCTCATTTGGACTTGTCCTTACCTGTGGCGGCAGCATTGATCACTGCGGCGATGATGCGTGCCGTATCTTCCCAGCGGGGCAGCGTCTGACCTGCAGCCCATGACGCGTCAGCAAGCTGTTTGCGCAAGGTTTGATCAACCAGTGCACGTTCAAGAGCGCCTCTTAATGCCTCGGCGTTGCCCGGTGCTACTTTAAGTGCGGCGACGTCGGGCACGGTGTCGGCGGCGGCACCGCCTGTCGTGCAGACAATCGGCAACCCGTGCGCCATGGCTTCGGCCAGCACCATGCCATAGCCTTCAAATATCGACGACATCACGAACAGATCCGCGTTGGCATACAGACGTTCAAGGTCCGCATCGTCAACCGCACCTGCAATTGTGATTCGATCCTCGAGACCAGCGGCGGCGACTGCCGCTTCGACCCGCTCCAGTTCGGCGTGGTCGCGGGTGGCACCAGCGATCGTCAGGTGCCACAAATGACCATCAAGGGTGCTCAGCGCCTCGATGAGAACGGTATAGCCCTTGCGCGCGACGATCGACCCGACTGCCAAAAGCGAGACGGGATCGGACCTGAACACGGCTCGTTCGGCGCGATCGGTTCCGGGTTCCGCGACCGTGATCTTCGCCGCTGGAACGGCCAGACGGGCCTGCAGTAATGCGGCAGTCATGTGGCTGGTAACGACGACATGATTAGCGCGGGCCAGAGCCGTTGTTTCGCTGGCCAGTAACGCTGCCGCGCGATCCGGACCAATGCCGGTCTCGAACGCTAGTGGATGATGCACCAGCGCAACGATTTTCTGGGGAATAGCTGCCAACGTTGCAGCCGAAAATGCGCCGTACGCAAGACCGTCTATCAGCAGGATGGTGTCCGCTGGCACGCCCGAAAGGCTTTGAGCTGTCGTGCACAAATCCATGCCACTTGGTCGCGGGAACGTGCGTGGTAGCGGCATATGCTCGATGTCGATTCCCAACGATGGCAGCAAAGCCATGACCCGCCGGTCATAGGCATAGCCGCCTGTCGGCAGGTCGATGTCGCCTGGAATAGCAAAACCAGCGCGCGTCATGCTCATGCCCCCCGCGTCAAACGGCCCCCAACATCAGGCTGTTACCGTACCTTCGAACATAGCGCGTGCAAGGTCGGTCTCATGCAGCGTGACACGGATTCTGGCCAAACCTTTGCCATCGTCGCCGAGCGCACCGTCCTTGGCGGCCGCCGCCATGGCGTCGAACACATATTTGCAGAGGAATTCGGTGGTGGTGAGCTTGCCCTTGAACTCTGGCAACATATCGAGGTTTTGATAGCTCAACGGTTTCAATGTCTTGTTCAGGATGGCCAGCGCCGCGCCAATATCAACAACCACATTCTGCTTTGTCAGTTTTTCGCGGAAGAACGCAACGTCAACCACGAACGTGGCGCCGTGCATATGCTGCGCCGGTCCAAAGAATGGGTCGGGCAGGGAATGCGCGATCATAATGCGATCACGGACTTCAACGGCGTACATGGTGTGCTCCTGGGGCGTTGGTTCGGCGCAGAGGTGTTCCAGCAAAGTGCTAAGTGGTCAAGCGGTTGTAAGATGCATGAGATGACTGTGTATTGAGGCAATTTCAGCACCGCTTGCCACTCGTCCGGTCGCGCCCTAGACAGGGCACCAAAGTCGATGTGTGCTGCTGCTGCGGCCGCAAGGATGTCAGCACTGTGGAGGCGGTCTATGCAACGTGATAGCGGCGTGAGGCAATGACAGGCGTGTCAACTATGCAGCCAGACTATAAGTTGCAGGCAGCGCAGCGCGCGCTTGAGTTTGTGCTGCCCGGCATGAAGCTTGGCCTTGGCACTGGTTCAACGGCTGCGAAGTTCGTCGATTTGCTTGGTGCGCGGGTTCGTGCCGGGTTGGAGGTTGTCTGTGTGGCAACGTCGGAGGCCACTGAAGCGCAGGCACGTGCACTCGGCATCCCGCTTACAACGCTCGACGACGAGCCGTTTCTCGATCTGGTCGTCGATGGGGCAGACGAGATCGACGGCAGCCTGCGGCTGATCAAAGGCGGTGGTGGTGCTTTGTTGCGAGAGAAGATTGTCGCCACGGCATCGGATCGGATGATTGTGATCGCGGATGTGTCGAAACGGGTCGAGATCCTCGGAAAATTTCCTTTACCCGTTGAAATCGTTCGATTTGGATTTAAGGCCACGTCTAAAATGGTGGAGATGATGGCGTCGGATGCCGGCTGCTCGGGCGATATCGATTTGCGCGTGTTACGTGACGGTAGCCCGTTCTTAACCGATGGCGGCAATGTCATACTTGATCTTCGGCTCAACCGCATTGCCGAGCCCGATGTATTGGCCGAGGCGTTGCGACTGATACCTGGGGTGGTGGAGCATGGGCTCTTTCTCGGGTTGGCCGATGCCGCGATCATTGCTGGCCCCGACGGCATCGACGTGATCGAAGCCAACTACGACGAATAAAGAACAATCGGAGACGGGACCATGCCTCACATCTTGCACCGACCCGCGGTCATTTTGCTCGCTTTGTGGGTTGGTCTCGCACCAGCCATCGCTCAGCAAAAGGCGCCGCCTGTTGATGCTGCAGCCGTGACGGCTGCACGGGAACTGCTCGTTGCCATGGGCTCGGACCGGCAATTTGAGGTAGCCATTACAACCATGTCGTCTGGCATGGGGCAGTTATTCAAGCAGCAGGCACCGACTAAGGCTCGGGAAATTGACGAAGTGATGGGGTTGATGACGACAAAGTTCATCAACCGTAAAGGGCAGGCGCTCGACATGGTAGCGCCGCTCTACGCGGAAAAATTCAGCACGCTGGAACTGACTGAAATTGGTGCGTTCTATAAAACTGCGATTGGTCAAAAAATGATCGCGACACAGCCTGAAATTCTGCAGCGTTCGATGCAACTCGGCATGGCCTGGGGCCAGACTATTGGCCAGGAGGTGGAATTGGAAGCTCGCAGGGAGCTGACCAAGCGCGGCGTTGAACTCAAACCATAAGGCGTTGCTCAACTATGGCAGGCTTCGACTACGATCTATTTGTGATCGGTGCCGGATCGGGCGGTGTCCGCGCTGCCAGGATCGCTGCCGGGTACGGCGCGCGCGTTGCCATTGCCGAAGAGTATCGGATCGGTGGCACGTGTGTCATCCGAGGGTGCGTGCCCAAGAAATTACTGGTTTACGCCAGCCGGTTTGCGGACGAGTTTGAGGAAGCGCGTGGCTTCGGCTGGACCGTAGGAACGCCATCGTTCGATTGGGCTTCTCTTATAGCGAATAAGGACCGCGAGATCGACCGACTTGAGGGCATCTATGCTGCCAATCTGGCGCGCTCCAAGGTCGAGATCATTAGGTCGCGGGCAGTGCTGGAAGGTCCGCATTCAATCAAGTTGATCGCGTCTAATCGATCTGTGACAGCGGCTCAAATCCTGATCGCGACGGGCGGACGCGCCAACCTGGATGCGGGCCTGCCCGGCATCGAACACGCGATCACGTCCAACGAAGCGTTTCACCTGGCAACGCTGCCGAAGCGAATTGTCGTCTGTGGCGGTGGTTATATCGCCGTCGAATTCGCTGGCATTTTCCATGGGCTCGGAGTCGACACGACGTTGCTCTATCGCGGCGAGAAGATCCTGCGCGGCTTTGACGAGGACATGCGCGACGGGCTGACTGAAGCGTACACGCGTCGTGGCATCAAGATTGTAAACGGAGCGAAACTCTCCAGTATCGAGCGTCATACAAAGGGTCTGCAACTGCACGATGCGTCTGGCACTTCGGTCGAGACTGATGCTGTGATGTTTGCGATCGGTCGGAGTCCGAATACCGCAGAACTCGGCCTCGAGTCAGCCGGTGTTGATTGTGGGCGCAACGGTGAGATCAAGGTCGATGCGTTCTCTCAAACCAACGTTCCGCATATCCATGCTGTGGGAGACGTGACGGATCGGGTGAACCTGACCCCAATTGCCATTCGCGAGG
Source organism: Hyphomicrobiaceae bacterium (assembly GCA_031401535.1). Taxonomy (GTDB): domain Bacteria; phylum Pseudomonadota; class Alphaproteobacteria; order Rhizobiales; family Hyphomicrobiaceae; genus JAKFWF01. Next base: position 12,512 of record JANNRP010000148.1, read on the forward strand.
GGCATGCGTTTGCCGATACCGTCTTCGGTGGGCGGCCGACGCAGGTAGATCATGCGTTGATTCCGACGGCGGTGTTTTCGACACCAGAAATAGGCACTGTTGGCGTTAGCGAGGCTGAAGCCCGGTCCAAGGGCCTGGTGCTCGATATCTACAAGTCGAACTTCCGGCCCATGAAAGCGACGCTATCGGGTGCGATGGACCGCACCATCATGAAACTGGTTGTCGAGCAGGGTAGTGGGCGCATGTTGGGGGTCCATGTGCTGGGGCCAGACGCGGGTGAGATCGTCCAAATGGCAGCGATTGCGTTGAGGCTCGGCGCTACCAAGGCAGATTTTGACGCCACGGTCGCGCTGCATCCCAGTGCTGCCGAGGAACTCGTCACGATGCGGGAAAAATGGATACCACCAAGCGTGTAGGCAAAGCAGTGACTATGCAGAGACTAGCAAGCAAGATCGCCCTCGTGACAGGTGCTGGCAACGGCATCGGGCTCGCCATCGCCCAGGTGTTCGCAGCGAATGGTGCTCACGTCTACGTTAGTGACGTCAATAGGGCGGCAGCAGGCGAGGTGGCTGACATCATCAAGGGGCGTGGACAGTCAGCCACTGCGCTGGAGCTTGATGTCACGCGAGGGCAAGATGTCATCGCAGCTTTCCGGAACATCGATCAGGGCCACGCGCGCCTAGATATTCTAGTCAACAATGCCGGCCTCAATGTCCGAGGTGATTTCCGGCACATGTCGGATGCTGACTGGACGCATATCCGCGACGTCAATCTCGACGGTGTGGTGCGCATGGCGCGCGACGGGTTCAATCTGCTGAAAGCGTCTGGCAACGGCTCGCTGATTAATTTGGCCTCGATCATGGGACATCGTGGATTGCGGCAGTTGGCCGGCTATGCCGCTACCAAGGGCGCCGTCTCAGCCCTGACGCGAGCTCTGGCTGTCGAATACGCGCCCTATGGCATCCGTGTGAACGCCCTTGCACCCGGATTCATTGAAACGGCACTTACCGAGCGCGTGTTGCGCAATCCGGCTATTGCCAAGGTGCTGCTGGACCAGACGCCGTTGCGCCGTTTTGGCGATGCGATTGATGTTGCCAATGCGGCACTATTTTTTGCCTCTGATGAAAGTAGTTTTGTCACAGGGGCCGAACTCGCGGTCGACGGCGGCATGGCAGCAGGTCTATAGACTGTGAATGTCCAAAATTCTCACGACGATTGTTGCCGTCTTTATCTTGGCGGGCGTGCTCACTGCTTCCCCGGCGCACGCTGACACGTGGGTATTCGATAAACAGCACACCGAGATTCGCTTCAGCTGGGATCATCTGGGGCTATCCCGCCGTTCCGGGCGGTTTCTCGATTTTGAGGGCAACCTCGAGTTTTCACCTACAGAACCTGAAGCCGGCTCAATTGAGCTGTCAATCCGAACCGTCAGCGTTTCGACTGGCACCAAAGAACTCGACGACGCCCTGCGCTCGAATGATTTTTTTGCGGCGGTCCAGCATCCGCGTATTACGTTCAAAAGCACCGAGATCGTAAAAACGGGTGAACGTACGGGAGAAATAAGAGGGGACTTGACGATCCTTGGAGTATCGAAACCTATATCCCTCAACGCCACCTGGAATTTCACAGGCGAACATCCGTTGTCCGGTGTGAACCCGACCTACCAGGGTAAGTGGGTCTCCGGTTTCACGGCAACGGCGAAAGTGCAACGTAGTGCGTTCGGTTTGAAACGCGGGATACCGCTGTTATCTGATGATATTGAGATCGGCATTGATGCCGTGTTTTTGCGCAAAGATTAGTCGACATCGACGGTGTCTTTGATCAATTGGTCAACGACTAGGCGCAGCGCGTCGCCTGTATCTGATCCTGCTGCTATTGCTGCTGTAAACGTCGCCACCTGCCGATCAGCACTCGTGCCCTGGGCCGCGATGATGCGGGTCCGCTCAATTTCAGCCTCGCACCCCAAGGCCACAGCGTCCTCTGCAACGAGCGCCAAGATTTCTTCGATGAGCGCTGTAAACGGCACGAGTGTGCCAGTACCAAAGTCGAATAACTCGCCAGTCGCTCCATAGCGTTGCGCCCGCCAGCGGTTCTCTTCGAGCAGGAAGACCGGATAGGTGCGCCACGTCAGGTTGGCGCGGCGCAACCGGAACAGCATTCGGGCAATGCATACGTAAAGCGCCGCCACGGCGATTGCATCGTCTAGCTTGGTCGTCACATCGGTGATGCGCATTTCCAAGGTAGGAAATCGCGCAGATGGGCGCAGATCCCACCAGATCTTACTGGCATCGTCGATAATCCCGGCATTGATCAGTACATCGACAGTCCGCTGGTATTCGCCCCAGCCAGCGAGGCGACCCGGCAACCCGGTGCGCGGACTTTCATCCACGATGGCAAGGCGGTAGCTCTTTAGGCCGGTATCTTCGCCCTTCCAGAAGGGTGACGACGTCGACAGCACCAGCAGATGCGGCAGGAAATATCGCAGCTGATTCATCACATCGATGCGGACCTCGGGGTCATCGATGCCGACATGTACGTGCATGCCACAGATTGCCATCCGCCGCCCGATGCCGGCGAGGTCGCGGGCAAGTGCGCGATACCGTTCTTTGTCGGTTGTCGGCAGATCATGGGTGCCGGCAAAGGGATGGGTGGCGGCGGCGATCGGAGCAAGGCCGAAACGTCCGGCAATTTCTGCAATGGCGCGCCTCAGACGGGCAACTTCGGCACGGGCAAACTGGAAATCGGTGCACACAGGCGTGCCGATTTCGATTTGCGTGCGGAGAAATTCGGGACTAACCCGCTCTCCGAGGCTCTCGGCAAAGGCCTGCATCATGCTGTCAGGGGCAGCACTCAGGTCGCGCGAGTGTAGATCAACGAGGTGGTATTCCTCTTCGATTCCGAACGTGAAGCGCGGGATGTTTGTTGCCATACCGTGAAGGGTCGCACGGCATTTCCGAGTGTGCCAGCCTTGAATTTTGGCATCGGCACCTCCAGTGCGGGAGGGCACGTCGAAGAGCAAGTTATCCCCGCCGTTACCGACCCACACACACTGCTGGGCAAAGTACCCGACCCGATTAGGTCGAAAGCTCAGGAGCGCTCGCCAATGTCCGACACCGAAAGTCCGAACTTGTCGCTACCCTATATAATGGCGGCCCAAGCGCAGAAACATGTCACTCACAACGAGGCAATTCGATCACTCGATGCATTGGTGCAGTTGGTTTTGTTGGATCGCGATCTTAGCGCCCCGCCTCCCGCACCCGTTGATGGATCACGCTACATTGTCGGCTCAAGTCCGACCGGGATGTGGGCGGGTAATGCGAAGAAAATCGCTGCGTTTCAAGACGGGGCGTGGGTATTTTTTGCACCAGGCGAAGGTTGGGTCGGATGGGTGACTGATGAGAACATGACGGTCGTGTTCAACGGAACGGATTGGGTTCTCTCCGCAGTCGCTAGCGTCAATCCGGCCCCGTTGATCGGCGTCAACGCCACCGCTGACGTCGTCAATCGGCTCAGTGTTGCGAGCGACGCTGTTCTGCTGAATCATGCAGGCGCCGGTCACCAACTGAAAATCAACAAGAATACACCCGCAGACACGGCGACCGTGCTGTTTCAATCAGGATTTTCCGGTCGCGCTGAGCTCGGTTTGGCGGGTGATGAGAACGTGCGCATCAAGGTCAGCCCGGACGGCGTGATTTGGAAAGATGCTCTTGTTATTGATCGCTCAACGGGGGCAATCAACCATCCGTTCGGCGCAGGCCAATATCAGGTTGACGTGTTCACGGCGAGCGGATCGTGGACCAAGCCAGTTTGGGCGCGAACGGTACGCATCGTACTGATGGGAGGTGGTGCTGGGGGTAGCAGTGGCCGCCGTGGCGCTGCCGGCACCGACCGTCGTGGTGGTGGTGGTGGAAGCAGTGCCGGGATCGTGGATGAGCAATTTCCGGCCTCAGAATTACCGGCAATTCTTGAAGTGGATGTGGCCAGTGGTGGAGCCGGGGGGGCGGGCGTTGGCGTCGACAATACCAACGGTAACAACGGAGGTAATGGCGGCAATAGTGTCGTCAGGGATGGCTTGACGACCATTCTAACGGCCTCAGGCGGGCTCGGTCCGACAGGCGGTGGTTTGGGTACGGGGGGCACCGGTGGCGCGGGCTGGGTATCAAGTTTTGGCCAGAGCAATGGCGGCGGCTCATCCACTACATTGAACGCCGGTCAGGGCACCTATTGGACATCGGGCCGTGCTGGCGGCGGCGGGGGCGGCGGGGGATCGATCAACTCGTCGAATGCGCCAGGCACCGGTGGCAGCGGTGCTGAAGGATACTTTATCGGTGGCGTCAACCGTCGAGCCAACGCTGTTGCAGGCGGAGCCGTGCAAGCGGCCGGAGCCAGCGGAAATCCCAAGGCTTGGCAACGTGGGACAGGCTCGGGCGGCGGCGGGGGCGGCGCTGGCAACGCAGCGGGGACGCTGCCAGGCGGAATGGGTGGCGGGGGCGGCGTGCCGGGCGGTGGCGCCGGTGGCGGCGGTGCTTCCACGAATGGTGCAATGTCAGGGGCAGGCGGCGTCGGCGGTCGCGGTGAGTGTTGGATCATCAGCGCGGCTTGAAGGCGTACCCGGTGAGCGTCCAATGCCTGTAGCGAGAAAGAATCAAGAATCTTGCGGGAAAACTCTGAATTCTTGATATTATGGCGAAATCGGGACGTGAGTGTCTTGCGAATGCCACGGTGATCTGCCAATTTGCGATTGTTGCATTTGACTAATGCACCTGCGCTAGTTTCGCCCGCAATTTGCACCTTAATCTAGGTGCATTTGGCTGGGTTGAAGTGAGACGTGGCCCATTAAGGTTGAAATGAACCGCATCATTTCAATTTTCGGGCGACGGACGGGTTCAGTTCATTCGCTGCGAAGCGGTTGGAATTGATTGCCCGTCGCCACCATCTTGCGAGCTGACGCCCTCTTCAGCGAGCCGGATGGTCATCAGACTAGAGGCTGTAGTGAGTTCGGACATTTTACCCCGCTACCGAATTTGCTACGGCCTCGGTCGAGGCTTAGCGGGTTACGATGGAAAACAAGCTGCAACTTAAATAGCGGAGTTACACCTTGCTGGTCTACGCACAGCGCCCGCCTTAGGGTGCCATGCGTGCAAACCTGACTGCCACAATATTACTTGATATCAATGCTGTAGCTTAAAACACTAAGCGCAATCATTTGATTTTGGTTTCTTTGAATTCCACATGTTTGCGAGCCACAGGATCATATTTTTTGAATACGATCTTCTCTGTCGATGTGCGCGGATTCTTCTTGGTTACATAAAAGAAGCCCGTCCCGGCAGTCGAGAGCAATTTGATCTTCTGGGTGATCGGCTTGGCCATAGCAACGTAATCCTAAAAGCGGGGCTGCACCCCTTCGGTTTTGCCGCACCATACTCGGTGAGCTAGACCTGTCAAGGACGGTCAGAAATTACCCTGCTACAGCTCTGTGCTACAGCTCTGTATCGAAGGGTTGGCGCGCGCCAGAGACTCCGCATAGAACCAGGACTAGTGCCCCTGATTGCAACTGTAACCGAACTTCCGAGACAATGACCGATGACCTACTGTGTTGGCATCCTTGTGGACGAAGGCCTCGTACTAATGGCGGATACCCGCACCAATGCGGGCCTCGACAACATTTCCACATATCGCAAATTGCACGTCTTCGAGCGACCGGGTGAATTCCTCTGCGGTCTGGCGACGGCCGGGAACTTGTCAGTCACTCAGTCAATTGTCTCGCATTTGCGAGAAGGTTTGACCGACCCTGAGACCGGCGAGACGCATCGGCTGGCCGACATGACGAGCATGTTCAAAGCAGCTGGCTTGGTTGGGCAGGCAATCCGCAAGGTTTGGGAAACCGACGGTACTTCGCTGCAGTTGCATCAAGCGGCATTCGACGTGAGCATTCTGCTGGCTGGTCAGATGCGCGGTCGCAATCCACGATTGTTCATGCTGTACTCAGCCGGGAATTTCATCGAGGCCACTCCTGATAGCCCCTTCCTACAGATTGGCGAGCATAAGTACGGCAAGCCGATCCTGGATCGAGCGGTGACCTATGGGACCGATCTTTATGATGCGCTGAAGCTCGGGTTGATTTCCATGGACTCGACCATGCGCTCCAACCTTGGTGTTGGATTGCCGGTCGATCTCGTCGTCTTGCGACGCGACGACATGCACTGGGAAGTCAACCGTCGGATCGAAGCTGGCGAGCCCTATTTTCACGACTTGCGCGAGCGCTGGTCCTATGCCTTGAAACGCGCGCATAACGACATCCCCCGACCCCCCTATGGTCCGAAGTCGTCTTGAATGCGGTGATCAGCTGGCGCGGTGACGTTGTTTTTTTCTCAACGCCGCAACGCGTCCAGCAGTTCGACTGTCGGGTAACTGTCGGCTGGTAAACCAAACTTCATTTGGGCCAACTTGATCGCCCCCCGTGATGCCGCGCCGAGCTTGCCGTCGACTTCGCCAACCGGGAAGCCGCGACGATTGAGTAGCGTTTGTAGTTCCGTAACTTGCGCGGCTGCGAGCACTGGCACCGGGCTGCGTCCACGGCTCATGGCAGGCGCACCGTCGATACGGGCGGCAAGATAGGCGGCGGTAATCGCATAGGTCAGCGACTGGTTCCATTTCAGATAGGCCTGGAAATTCGGATACACCAAAAACGCTGGTCCATTGCGCCCCATGAGAAGCACAAGCGATGCGGGCGGTGCATCCGCGCTGAGCGGCTTGCCGTCAGCCGCAGTAACGCCCCACTTTGTCCATTGCGCGTGGCCGTGTTGGATGGCGAGGTCTGCCTGATCCCACGGTAACGCCGGAGGCACCCGCACTTCTTTTATCCACGGTTGGCCTGGAGCCCATTCCAGGCTTTTGATGAACGCTGCCGACGAACCGATCACATCGGCGGGGCTGCGCAGCAGATTGCGTTGACCGTCACCATCGTAGTCCACGGCGTGGTTAAGGTAATGCCCGGGTAGGAACTGCGTCTGTCCTAACTCGCCTGCCCAAGAGCCGATCATCTCTGCTGGCTGCAGATCGCCTCGCTCGACAATCTTTAGGGCAGCCAATAACTCGGCGCGAAACATTTCGGAACGACGGCAGTCGTAGGCAAGTGACGCCAGTGATCGCAGCACTGGTTTATTTCCCATGCCGACACCGAAGTCACTCTCCAGCGCCCAAAATGCAGTGATCACCGGTGAAGGAACGCCATATTGCTGCTCGGCGCGGGCGAAGGTCGTCTTGTGTTTGGCAATCTGTGAGATGCCATTTTGTAAGCGATTGCGGGAGGCCAATTTATCGGAGAATTCAAGGAAACTCTGTGAGAAAAATTTTTGGCCTCGGTCAGTCCAGATGATGTTCTGGTCAAGCGTCAGATATGGCGCAGCGGCGCTCCAAGTTTTGGCTGAAATTCCGCTGGCGAGCGCGTCCTTCTTAAACGTCTCGAGCCAGACTTCGAATTTGCCCGTGTTCTTGCACGTAGTAGTGGTGGCTGTGGCACTGGTCGAGAGGCCGGTAGAAAACAGTGCGCTTACGGCGATAATCGCCAAGATAAGAGTCTTCATCGCGATGCCTGCCGCTGTTGTTGAGACGATTATGTTCCCAGCACCTGTGCCATCCGTGCTGTCGACGTCAAGGCGGATCGTACGCATATCCCGATCGCTCGTTTCCTGCTGCCTTGTTCCAGCCTTGAAACCCCGCGACTAATCGTTTTGACACGATTTCGCTAAGTTGCGGGGCAAGGGTGCATGGGCCTGGGTCGGTCATTGAAGGTAGGGCTGGCAGCGGCGCTCTCGTTGCTTGGCGTGGCCAGTAATGTGTCAGCTTCCGATATAGACGCGCCTTACATCATGACGGTGCGGCGCTGGATCGCTGCGATCTGGCAGGGCTTCACCACCTGGGTTTTCGAAGGTTATGCCGCGGCACCCGTGTTGATGGCAAGTCTCGGGCTGCTTGCCTTGGTTCCTCCGCTCGCTGTCATCGGCTATTTTGTGCATCGGCTGGCACAGTCGCATGGCGCACCGGAGCCGGAGCCTATGCAGACCGTCGATGCTAATATCCGTGGACCGAGCTGGCCCCAGGACGCCTGGATCACCGTTGAGAATGGTCCTTGTGGTTCACTGCCAGTCAAAAGGCGCATACCCCGTGAATTACTCAGTGTAGGCCGAGCCGATGATAACGACCTTGTGCTGATCGATCCCACCGTCCATGGCCACCACGCCGTGATCAATCGGTCGGAAGACGCACGGATTGTGATCCGAGACTTGAGCGGCGCCGCAGGCAATGGCGTCAAGATAAATGGCGCACGGGTCGTACAGGCGGCATTGCGTGATGGTGATCGGATTGAAATTGGCAAGGTTGTGTTGATGTATGAAGGTCGACCGCTGTGATCCGACCTATCTTGATGGATCGATCAGATGACGCGATACTTTGATATGAACGGGGAGAGTGGATATGAGCAGCAATAAAGTGGAGGGCATGCGCCCGCAAGGTGGGTTTCTGGGCTCGCTGCGTGACGCGCTGGCGGCGGCCGGACGCGATGACGGCCAGCGCAACCAACCTATCCTCGACTGCGGTAAGATCGAGGAGGCGAGGTCGGTGCCACTGATGATCGCCGAAGATCGACCGGTAGCCGAGCCTCCTGCGATCGCTGCCACCGTTCTAATCGGACGCGATGGCACTGCGGCATTGGCGCCGAGCGCCGCGGAGGCTGCGCGCACGTCCCGCGGTGGCACGCCGAATATCCCGCCCATCGCCCGGACGCCTGTTGCGTTGGACCGACGCGACGATCCGGTGCCGACGACGCGTGTGTTGCGGCGGGGAAGTGATGTCAAGCCGACCGAACCAGATCTGTCTGCTGCGCGCACCCAGTTGATTCGCGGTCGACCGGTGGTCAAACGCGGCGAATTTGAGCGTGATCCAGTGGTTGGTTGGCTCGTTGTCGTCGGCGGACCAGGCCTTGGCGCCTTTCGTCCAATCTTCGAAGGCAACAATACTGTGGGGCGATCGGCCTCGCAGCGAGTGCCGCTCGATTTTGGTGATGATACAATTTCGTCTGAAGAACAGGCATACATCCGCTACGATTCAGCCGAGCGCTGCTTTCTGTTCGTGCCAAACCTCGCTAAGACAAACATCGTCTCCGTCAACGGCAAGCGGCCAACCGGCGCGGTCGGTTTGACGGGTATGGATGTGATCATAATGGGTCGCACTCAGTGCGTCTTCGTGCCGTTTTGCGGACCAGAATTCGACTGGTCGGAGCTGCCAGACGCCAAAACATGATAGCAGTCAACGATCAGTCTGTTTCCGAAGTCGGCCCTCGTTTCGAATTCGGGCAATGCACATCGCGCGGAGAGCGCAGCTATCAGGAAGACACCGCGACCGTCTGGCAGGGTCAAAACGGATTGCTCGTTGCGGTGCTGGCCGACGGCATGGGTGGCCACGCTGGCGGTGCTCTTGCGAGTACGCTGGTGTGCGAGAGCTTTGTCGCCGCGTATTCAGGCTCACAAAGCGATGTGCGCACGCGGCTGACGCAAGCGCTGGAGTCCGCCAATCGTCGGTTATTTGACACGGTCGCCCTTGATCCGAACCTTGCGGGCATGGGTTCGACGCTGGTCGGAGCGAACTTCGATGCACGAGGATTGAGCTGGATCAGTGTCGGGGACAGTCCTTTATATCTGTACAGGCGAGCTGAAATTGCCTTGCTCAACGAAGACCATTCGCTGGCTCCCGCACTCGATCGTTTGGCTGCCGAAGGCAAAATTACGGTGGAACAAGCGCGTAACGATCATCGCCGACACATGCTGCGTTCGGCCGTGACAGGTGAGGATCTGGAACTTGTAGATCTGTCTCGGGCGCCGTTGCCGCTGCAGTCCAGCGACTATGTGATTGTCGCGAGCGACGGCATTCATACTCTCGACACACCCGATATTGCGCGTCTTGTCAGCGCCTATAGCAACGACGGTCCACAGGCAGTGGCGGATGCCTTGGTCCGCGCCGTTGAGAACGCGCGTGAACCACATCAGGACAATACCACCGTCGTTGTCGTCCGCCTTGTCGGGTGAGCGAGCCACAACCCGCTCTCTCCCGCAATTTCATTTCCACGATATTAGCCGGCGAGCAGGTATTGCTCACCCGCATGATCAGCGCACAAGCGAGCCCCACTTCGGATCGTTCGCTTCGACGGTGCGATGGCGGATGAGTTTGCCGCCGCGACGGGCGTGCAACTCGTAGAATTTGCCATCTTTCTTGCCGAGCAGTTCGAAGTGCTCGTCCACCGCCTTGAGTTCTCCGACCATTACGTAGCCGCCATCACTGACGAGCTTCTGGGCATCGACCGCGCCAAATACGCTGCGTTCAACAATTGAACCATTGCGATGCAGGTCAATCTCGAACGGCTTGCCCGCCTTGGTCGCCGATACGCGGAAGTGTTGATTGGTCGCCACCGGGTCGGTGGTCAGTTGGTAACCCTTGTCGGCTGCAAGCTTCTTTGCCTCAACCATGCCGAACATTGGTAACGGTTCGAGGCGTCCGTCCTTGAACACGTGAAGGTCAACGTTCTTACCGTCCTTGGTTGCCGCGACCTTGAAATGACCTTTCATTGTTTCCGGCTCGCTATTCAACGCGTAGCCAGCTTTGGTGGCGAAGGTCTTGGCCTCTGCTGGACCAAACGCTAGACCAGCGCCTGGAGCGGGCTTGCCGGTGATCCATTCCCGCCAGGTTTGTGAAGTTCGACCCGATTTGCCTGTTGTGAAGGTATGTCCGTCGCTCAGGGTTACACGCTGCGCCCTGAGTTCGTTGGCGCGGCGATCACCCTCGACATCGATCTTCTGGCCGGGCTTTAGGCCGAGCTTGGCCATGCCCTTGGGGCCGACATCGACAAGGATTTTGCCCGTTGGTGTCTCAAGCACAAAGCGGGGCCCAAACACGTCGGCGACCGCGCCTGATAGTTTAACAGGCTCCGCGGCAGCGGCGCTCGTCAGTGCAACGATACCCAAAGCACACAGTGAAATGATTTGTTTCAAGGAATCTCTCCAATTTGCGTAAGGCATGGCAGCAATTCTGTTGCGTGCCTTGTGCGCCGAGGAACGCACCTGCCGTGCATTGGTTCCAACGAGCACTGGCGTCTCCATATCAACTAGGCATAAAAGAGGATGCTGAATCTCGCTGTTCGCCGTGGAGGTCTCTTGTTGAGTGATGCCCAACTGCGGACTGCCATGGCTCGGGTCGCGACTGGCTGGGCCCCACTCAACGAGCGAGGGTTGCAAACATCCACAGCCAGACGGCAGAACTCTCTCAGAAACAAATCTGATGAGTAGCCCGCTACTTCCCCAATCGTGGTCGTTCAGCCTGGATCAGGTCGCACATCAGGTCGCCCATTGCGGAAAAGTCCTGGCCGCCGTATCCGCGTGCCCGCGCCGTGGAGAACATTTCGCGGGCGGCGGCAGCAACTGGCAATGGTACGCGCGCGGCATTGGCCGCGCCCATGATGAGCGACAGATCCTTGTGTGCGAGATCGATCGTGAAGCCGGGCGAGGTGTCGCCGGCCAGCACCTTGTTTGGCCAATTGATCTTGAGCTGACCGTTGGTCGCAGTGGTGCCGTGGACGACATCTAACGTCTTGGCGAGGTCGAGCCCGAACCGTTGCGACAATGCGAGCGCCTCGGCATTGAGCTGGCACAGGATGATCGCCAGATAATTGTTGACGAGCTTGGTGCGCGTTCCGCTGCCGCCTGCGCCGCAGTGGTGGATGGTGCTGCCCATCGCCTCCAGCAACGGTTTTACGGTCTCAAAGTCGGCTTGCTCTGCGCCCACCATGAACAGGCTCTCGCCTCGATCGGCGTGCCAGGCGAGCCGCCCGATCGGCGCATCGACGGCTCTCAGGCCCTTTTTCTTGGCTTCGCCGTGCATCTTGTCAGTCGTCTCGGGATCGATCGTGGACAAATCCATCACCAGCGTGCCGGACCGGGCGTTTGCGAAGATGCCATCGGCACCCATCACGATCAGGTCAACCTCCTTGCCGGTCGGCAGCACCGTGACGATGATATCGCAGGACTTGGCGACGTCGGCGATGCTTTTTCCAGCCGTTGCACCGAGCTCTACCAGAGCTGCCACAGGGACCGGGTTGAGATCGAGCACGGTGAGCTTGAAGCCCTTCTTGACACAGTTCGACGCCATCCCGCGCCCCATTGCGCCAAGCCCGATGAAGCCGATGGAAAGATCTTTCGCAGCCATGATGCGTGTCCCTTGCGCAGCGTTGAAATTTTAGCGGAGTATGTCTGTGCTTCTCAAAACAGCAACCGCCACAACACGGGCAGCAGGATTGCAGTAGCGAGCGCATTCAGCCCCATGGCGAGGCCAGAAAATGCGCCGGCGACCTCGTTGACCTGCAGCGCACGCGCCGTGCCGATGCCGTGGCTGGCTGTGCCCATGGCAAGGCCGCGGGCTCGCCAATCGGTAATGCCGAGAAGTGTCATCAGCGGCGGGCCAAGCATCGCGCCCAGAATGCCGGTCAAGATGACCAGCACGGCGGTCAGCGACGGCAAGCCGCCGAGCTGTTGCGAAATGCCCATGGCGACGGGAGCGGTGATTGATTTCGGCGCCAGCGATACTACCGTCTCGCGGGCGCCGCCAAGTAGTTTGGCCAGCGCGACAGCGGTCAACACCGCTGTCAGCGAACCAGCCAGCAGGCTTGCCATAATCGCTGCCGCCGATTTGCGCACCTGCTCGAACTGTCGATAAAGCGGGATAGCGAGTGCCACGGTTGCGGGCCCGAGCAGGAAATGCACGAATTGCGCGCCGTCGAAGTAGCGGGCATAGGGCGTGCCAGTGGCGACCAGAATCGCGACAATCCCAAGCACGGCGATCAGTACCGGATTGAGCAGCGGGTTGAGCCCTGCGCGCCGGTAGATCCAAGTCGCGGCCTGATAGGCGATCAGCGTTAATGTCAGATGCAGCAACGGGCTTGCGGCCAGATAGACCCAAATGCCTTGAAAGCCGGCGGCTGGCGTCATGGCGCTGTTCCCGGCTTTTGATCTGCCGATCGCGACAGCCGTTGCATTAACAGGCCGGTGACTGCGATCGTCGCCAATGTCGATCCGACAAGGCTCAGCGTTATGGCTGGCCAGTCGCGCAGCATCAATGGCGCATGCAGCATGACGCCGACGCCTGCCGGCACGAACATCAGCGACAGGTTGCCGAGCAGGCTGTCACCCATGGCCGCTATCCCCGCTGGAATTTGCCCACGAATGACAAGCCCCAAAAATAGCAGCGCCATTCCAGCCACCGGACCCGGCACCGGCAGGCCCAAGCCTGACACGATGGCTTCGCCGGCCAACTGGCAGCACAGGATGAGCATGAAGGCATTGAGCATGGCGTGGGTTCCCGGCAAATCATGGGGAGAACCTAAAATGCTTCGGTAGGCGTGCAAACTGGCAATTCCACAATGCCAGCCCTCGCGCTACTCCGCCGCGGCCTTTGCGACGTCGTTTTCCTTGGCAAGGAAGCCGCCGCTCTGGCGTGCCCACAACTCCGCATAGAGCCCGCCGCGCGTCAGCAATGCAGTGTGCGAGCCATCCTCGATGATACGGCCTTTGTCAAGGATGATCAGGCGATCCATGGCCGCAATCGTCGATAGCCGGTGCGCAATGGCTATCACCGTCTTCCCGGCCATCAGGTTCTGGAATTGACCTTGGATTGCGGCTTCGACCTCACTGTCGAGGGCGCTCGTCGCCTCATCGAGGATCAGGATCGGCGCGTCCTTCAGCAGCACGCGGGCAATTGCGATGCGCTGGCGTTGGCCGCCCGACAGCTTGACGCCGCGTTCGCCGACATGAGCCTGATAGCCGCGCCGTCCGCGCTGATCCTCCAGACCTAGGATGAACTCATGCGCCTCGGCTCGCTTTGCTGCTGCGATGGCCGCGGCCTCGCCAGCTTCTGGGCGGCCGTAGAGAATATTGTCCAATACTGAGCGGTGTAAAAGCGAGGTATCTTGCGTGACCATGCCAATGTTGGCGCGCAAGCTATCCTGTTGCACGCCGGCGATGTCCTGACCGTCGACCAGGATGCGTCCACCTTCGAGGTCGTAGAACCGCAGCAGCAGGTTGACCATGGTCGATTTTCCGGCACCTGAGCGACCAACGAGTCCGACCTTCTCGCCGGGTTTGATCGTCAGTGTCATGTTCTCGATGACGCTGCCGCGCGTGTCATCGGCACGTGCCACACGGCCGTAGTGGAACTGCACGCTGTCAAAGCGGATTTCACCGTTGGGAACTGCAAGCCTCGGGGCAGCGGGTACATCCACGACGTCATGCGGTCTGGAAATCGCACCCATGCTTTCTTGCACGACACCGATGTTGTCGAAGATGCCGGCCAGCGTCCACATGAACCATCCCGACATATTCATTAGGCGAATGACGAGACCGGTCACCAGCGCGATTGCGCCGATCGTCACTTGACCACGGGTCCATAGCCAGATCGCGAGCGCCGTCGTGATGACCAGCACGAACCCGTTCAAGGTCCACAGCGCCACTTCCATGATGCTGTTGAGCCGCAACTGCTGTTTGTAGCGCTCAAGGAACTCCGTGAAGGCGCCCTTGGCATAGCCGTCCTCACGCTCGGTGTGGGCAAATAGCTTAACCGTCGCCATGTTGGTGTAGCTGTCGACGATGCGGCCGGTGAGCATCGAACGTGCTTCTGACATCTCGGCTGAACGCTTCTCGATGCGCGGCACAAAATAGATCAACGCCCAGATGTAGCCGCCGAGCCAGACCAGCAACGGGACCGCAAGCCGCCAGTCGGCCTGAAAGAACAGGATCACCGCGCCGATCCAGTGCACCACGACCCAAACGACGACGTCACAGGTATTGGCTGCGACGTCGCGGACGGCGGAGCCAACCTGGATCACGCGGGTGGCGACACGACCGGCAAAATCGTTCTGAAAGAAGCCGAGGCTCTGGCGCAGCACATAGCGGTGTGCCAACCAGCGCGTGCGGATATTGACGGGCCCTTGGATCAACTGCTGTTTCAGCAAGTCGGCAATAGCGGACATGAGGGGGCGCACCACCATCGCCAACACCGTCATGACCGTCAATTCAACCGCGTGGTCAGCGAAAAACGTCTCCGGAGTTTTGGCGTCCTTCATCATGTCTACAATACGGGCGACGAACGCCATGACCGCGACTTCGAGCCCAGCCAGGATCAGCGTTGCCGTCGTTAACAGCGCGAACGCCCACCATACCGGTCGCAGATAGTGCCAGAAAAAGGCCAGAAGTGTATCCGGCGGGCGTGTGATCGGTTCATCGACAAACGGGTCGATGCGCGTTTCAAACCAGGTAAAGATGCGGTTCAGCATGGGAGATGTACCGATATTTGCGGGTGCTCCATCCTCCATGCCGCGATATGGCGGCAGAGTTGGCCAAGCGCGTCGTCACACAGGACGTGACCAGCGTCAAAGCACCGATTGTTGAATGATATAGCGTCGATTAGACAAGTAACACGACAAAAGCGTGGCGGCAGGCCACGACGGATCTAAGGTGAGACGAAATGGATTGTGATGCAAAGACAATCGAGGCCAGCAAAGTTCAGGCGCGCGCCTGGTTCGAGGCGCTTCGCGATGACATTGTTTTGGCACTTGAGCGCGTCGAGGACGACCTGCCAAAGAGCGCCAAACATGGCAAGACTGCTGTCGGACGGTTCGTGCGTACACCGTGGGAACGGACAGATCATTCCGGTGCCAAAGGTGGCGGCGGCACGATGAGCATGATGTCTGGCCGCGTATTCGAGAAGGTTGGAGTCCACACATCAACCGTGCACGGTGAATTCGCGCCCGAATTCCGCAAGCAGATACCGGGTGCGGACGAGGATCCTCGCTTTTGGGCGTCAGGCATTTCATTGATTGCTCACCCGCAGAACCCAAACGTCCCCGCCGTGCATATGAATACCCGTATGGTAGTGACGACGAAGTGGTGGCTGGGCGGTGGCGCCGATCTAACGCCCGTGCTCGATCGTCGGCGCCGCCAAGAGGATCCCGATGCCATTGCCTTCCACGCGAGCATGCAAGCGCCATGCGCGGCACACGCCATCGCCGATTATGACCGGTATAAGAAATGGTGCGATGACTATTTTTACCTGCCGCATCGGCAGGAGATGCGCGGGATTGGTGGAATCTTCTACGACTACCTGACGCCGACACCGGAGCAGGGAGGCTTCAATGCAGCGCTCGACTTCACACGTGATGTGGGTCGCGCGTTTCTTCGCATTTACCCGGAGTTGGTGCGTCGCAACTTCAAGTCGACCTGGACAGAGGCTGATCGCGAGGAGCAACTGATCCGGCGTGGCCGCTATGTAGAGTTCAATTTACTGTATGATCGCGGCACCATCTTCGGACTGAAAACTGGTGGCAATGTAGCCTCGATCCTGTCGTCAATGCCACCTGTCGTGCGTTGGCCTTAAGGCTGGTTCAGTCATGTGAACGAATACAAATATCGGGCGACTGTCGCTTCTCGGATGATGTTGATCCGCATCGTTGTGCCGATTACTGTCTGCCAGCTGCTTGTCGTCATTGGCAGCGGCAGGATAGTGCGGGAGAGCAATGGTGTCGCAAGCAACGAACCGGTCGGGACCCGGTGCAGCGCAGGCGGATGATCAGCATAACCGCGCGGACGCAGCCAGCGAACACGGGCCAGGCACCGAGATAACGACGGCGGCTGACCTAGCCGAGGAAACTGACCGAGATCGCCGTTGGATCTCACTTGCAGCGGCTCAATTGGCACCAGATGGCCTCGGTAGCATAGGTGTTGAATTTTATGATCTGTTGCGCCGACGCGACGCTGTTCTTCACTGCTACGCGCAACTGACAGCGAGCGATCATTGGAGCGCCGCTGCAGAGGCACAACGCGATGCGGCGCTCGATCCCGTTCAAGAGCAGCTATATCGGATGGCCTGTCGCATGGTCGACCTGAAGGCGGGCTCTCCCGCAGAGCAGCGCCTCAAGGCCCTGGCTCTCGCCGAGTTTTGCGAAGAGCGGTCCGACGATGTGGTACATCGGTTGGCGGCAAGCCTCGCTGCCGACCTGCTGAAAGGGTCGCTCTAAGCTGTGCGGGCTAAACCGGCGGTTCGACCGGCCCACCGGCCGCTTTCCAAGCACCGAAACCGCCCACGATGTGGGCGACGGGCTTCAAGCCCATGTCTTGAGCTGCTTTGGTCGCGAGTGCCGAGCGAAAGCCGCCGGCGCAGAAAAACACGAACTCTTTGTCTTCTGCAAAGATAGGCTTGAAGTAGGGGCTCGCCGGATCGATCCAGAATTCGAGCATGCCCCGGGTACAGGAAAACGCACCTGGGATTTTTCCTTCTCGCTGCAGTTCGCGTGGGTCACGGATATCGACCAGCACCACATCGGGTGATGCCGCGCGCACCATCGCCTCGGCTGCACTATACTCTTTCACCTCCGACTTGGCCTGCTCCACCATGGACTTGACGCTGCGCGTGATGGTCTGGGGCATGGTATCCTCATGGGGGAGCGTTGCTGATTTCCCTGGACCATATCCGAGTGGCGACATCAACAGCAACAGTAGCAAATCGAAAAATGCCCTAGAACTGCCCCGATCTAACTGCCATCGTTCCGTCGACCCAAACGGAACGGAACGATGACTCAGTCTCGACGCACACTGGTTGCACTGCTGAGTCTGCTGGCTCTAGGCAGCGTCAGCGGTTGTTCTATTGGCACTGGCTCCGATGTGCTGCCGCAAATTGGTCAAAAGGCGCCCGACACCTATCGGTCGGGGCAAGTGTATCAGTTGACGGCGGAGGAGTTGAAGCTCGATTGTAAGCGCTTAACGGGCCGCATGCAGGTGCGTATCTTGCAGATTCGCGACGCGGGCGAACGAGACAACGGCAACGCCGTAGCTCGCGGCTTACAGTCCACGCTGACGCCTGTGCTCGGCGGCACGACCTACGGCGTCGATCGGCAGGCCGACTTTGTGCGTGACAAGGCAGTTCTTGAAGCCATGAACCAACAACTGGCAACGAAGAATTGCGCCACGTATGACTTGGACGCTGAGCTCCGTCCGCGGCCGCTGCGCGACACACCGACGCCGGTCCCGAAGGGAGCTGCCAAGCAAGCGTCATAAGCGAGCACCCTCGGGCGGCAGCCGACGCTGTGTCCGATCAGACAGCGCTGTGGCACACCGCCTCAACGCGATTACCGTCTGGGTCGCGCAGGAATGCGGCGTAATAACTCGCATGGTAGTGCGGGCGAATTCCCGGTGCGCCGTCGCAGATGCCACCGGCGGCTCGTCCGTCGGCATGGAACCGGTCGACCGCTGAGCGCGATAAAGCACGAAAGCACCAATGCCGTCCTGCCACGTCGAACTCTGTCGGCAGGGCATCTGGCGCATGCCGGATCGTCACATAGGAGTGTTGGTCATCCTGGCCGGAGTTGCGGATGCCGTAGCCTATGGCCTCCGGCTCGCGCCACACGCAAGGCACGGCAAGGGCTGCAAACACGGCATCGTAGAACCGGGTGGCGGTCGCAAAATTGCATACGCTGATGGAAACATGATCGAGCATCGTGGGGCCGCGTGGATGGTCGGACCTAGCCTCAGAGGTTCACCCGAACTTCGGGTCGAGTTCGCCCTTGGCATAACGCTTGGCCATGTCGGCGACCGGGATCACACGTTTGATCTTGCTTGCTTGCCCGGCCGTGTTGAATTCCTGTAACCGCTGCTTGCACAACTTGGTCATGGCTTCCATGGCGGGTTTCAGATACTTACGCGGATCGAACTCCCCCGGCTCTTCGGCAAGAACGCGGCGGATTTGACCGGTCATCGCCATGCGGTTGTCAGTATCGATGTTGATTTTGCGGACGCCGTGCTTAATGCCGCGCTGGATTTCCTCGACCGGCACGCCCCAGGTGGGCTTCATCTTGCCGCCATGCTTGTTGATCACGTCCTGCAGGTCCTGCGGCACCGATGAGGAGCCATGCATCACCAAATGCGTGTTGGGCAGTTTCTTGTGGATTTCCTCGATGACGTGCATGGCGAGCACCTTGCCGTCCGGCTTACGGGAGAACTTGTAGGCGCCGTGGCTCGTACCCATCGCAATGGCGAGCGCGTCGACCTTGGTCTCGCGCACGAATTTCACAGCTTCATCGGGGTTGGTGAGCAACTGATCGTGACTGAGCTTACCTTCGGCACCGTGACCGTCTTCCTTGTCACCCATGCCGGTTTCGAGCGACCCCAGCACGCCGAGCTCGCCTTCGACTGAGATGCCGCCCAGGTGGGCCATATCGGTGACGGTTTTGGTAATGCCGACGTTATAGTCCCAGTCGGCGGCCGTCTTGCCGTCGGCCTTGAGCGAGCCGTCCATCATCACGGACGTGAAGCCTGACTGGATCGCCGTCATGCAGGTGGCGGCCTCGTTGCCGTGGTCGAGATGCACGCAGACGGGAATGTGCGGGTAAATTTCGGTCACCGCGTCCATCATGTGGCGCAGCATGATGTCGTTGGCGTAGGTGCGGGCACCCCGGCTCGCCTGGATGATTACCGGCGCGTCGGTGGCGTTGGCCGCCTCCATGATGGCGAGTGCCTGCTCCATGTTGTTGATGTTGAAAGCGGGCACACCATAACTGTGCTCGGCGGCGTGATCGAGAAGTTGGCGAAGCGTGATGCGGGCCATGGGTCGGTTTCCCTGGTTCGTGGCGGCTGAATTGCGCAAGTTGTTCACTAGCCGCGCACTGTCGACGGTGCAAGCGAGGACATCGGTGCGCCAAATTCGCTTGTTAGCAGTTTTTGGCCATATTCATGCTGCTTCGCTTGACTAGCTGCACTATGGGCTACACCGCCTGAAAACATAACTGCGTATCATGTACGCCAGCACAAGGAAGAGTTCATGCTGACACGCCGCTCACTCCTCACAACGTCTGCGATGCTCGCGATGAGCGCGACCGGGGCTATTGCCCAGACGTTTCCTGCCAAGCCGATTACGCTAATCGTACCGTTCGCCGCTGGCGGGCCGACCGACGTGATTGCCCGCGTTGTCGGTGAAAGCATGTCGAAAACGCTTGGCCAGCCGATCATCGTCGAAAACGTTGCTGGTGCCGGCGGTACGACCGGCATAACGCGCGGTGCAAGCTCT
>JANNRP010000149.1:0-31988 GCA_031401535.1 Hyphomicrobiaceae bacterium
GAACTCGTTCTAGCCGACGAGCCGATCGCCTCGCTCGACCCCCGCAGCACCAAGATCGTGATGGACGCCCTACTGCGCCTCAATAAGCATTTCGGCATCACAGTGCTGTGCAATTTGCACGACCTCGATACCGCCAAGGAATACTGTGGACGTCTGATCGGCATGGCACAAGGTCGCGTCGTGTTCGATGGCGCCCCCGAAGAACTAACCGAGGATGTCGCCCGAGAGCTTTACGGCCTCGAGGCACATGAGGTCATGAACGTCTTACCGGAGTCTGCGCGAGCCATTCCAGGGCTTGTCGCCGTCGCGTGACCGCAAGGTCGCGAACAACCTACGTTGAGCCAAAAACAGAAGGACTACCCCCATGAAACTTGGTCGCTTCCTCGTGCTCGGTGCAGCGCTGCTCGCCGGCACCGTGGCCCCTGCCGTTGCACAAGATTGGAAAGCAAAGTACCCGGAACTGGTGTATGCATCGGTTCCCGCTGAAAACGCCTCGGGCGTGACCGAGAGAATGGGTCCATTCATGGAGTATCTCTCCAAGGAACTGGGCGTACCTGTGAAACTACGTATTGCCGCCGACTATGCCGCGGTGATCGAAGGCCAACGCGCCGGCACCATTCACATCGGTGACTACGGTCCCTCATCCTACGTGCGCGCCTGGACCGTATCGAACGGCGGCGTCGATGCATTCGCGAGCATGCGCGCTGTCGACGGCTCGACCGGTTATTACGCCGTGGCATATGCCAAGACCAGCGCCGCGGGCTCTAAGCTGGAAGACTTCAAGGGTAAGAACCTGTGCCTCGTCGACCCAAATTCGACATCAGGTAGCAACGTACCGCTGTATTCGATGGCCAAGATGAACGTCGAACCAGAAAAGTTCTTTGCTAAAGTCACCAACGCCGGCAGTCATGAGAACGCAGTGATGGCCGTGCAGCAAGGCACCTGCGATATCGCCTTCAATTGGTGGAACTCAGCTGACGATTCAAACCTCACCCGCATGGCCAACAAGAAGATGGTCAAGACGGAAGATTTCAAGATCGTGTTCAAGTCAGAAAGAATTCCTGGATCACCTTACGCTTATCTCACGTCGATGCCGCCTGAACTGAAGGCCGCAATCGCCAAGGCGTTCGCTGACGCCCCGACCAAGGGCAAGGCTGCTTTCGAGAAGTTGACCGATGGCAAGTCCCCAGGCTTCGCTCCCGCTACACACGCCGACTACAACGTCACCATTGAACTGCAGAAGTTCGTCGACGGTCTTCGCAAGAAGTCCTGAGCGGTTGTTCCGGGCGACCGAATCTAGGCTTCACTAAAGTAGCGCGGGTGGTCAGACCGGCCCCCGCGCATTCCATTTTGGCTGGCATCGTCCGGCAGGACGCCAACGCGAGACGATCATGTCCCACGCTGCATATCGTATGCCTGATGCCACGGTACTGCCGCGCTTGCACGCCTACGATCGGGAAATGAGGGCCCGGCGAAACACCACGATTCTGGGCTTCGTGGCTCTCACCCTATGCATCGTCGTCTCAGCCTACGTGGCGGAAGTCGACATACCGAAGTTCATTTCCAATGCTCACCAGTTCACCAATTATCTCGGCCGTATATTTTACCTGGATAATGGTCGGCATGTTTTTACAGACTTCGCCGAATGGTTCTGGGGCCTAGGCAAGTGGACGTTCCGGATCATTGACACATTGCTGATTGCCTATCTCGGCACGCTGTTTGGTGCGGTTGGCGCGTTCTTCATGTGCTTCGCCGCTGCCGAAAACCTTGCCAAGAGCCCGACACGCCGCTTTTTCGCGCGCCGCGTTCTTGAGTTCTGCCGCACCGTGCCGGAGCTCGTGTTTGCGTTGATCTTCGTCGTGGCGTTTGGCCTCGGGCCAGTGCCGGGCGTGATTGCGATCGCCATTCATACCTTCGGCGCTTTGGGTAAGCTGTTCGCCGAGGTGGTCGAAAACATCGACATGAAACCGGTCGAGGGGGCGACGGCTAGCGGGGCGACACGCTGGCAGGCTATCCGCTTCGCAGTGGTGCCGCAGGTGCTGTCAAATTTCGCCAGCTACGGGCTGTTGCGCTTTGAGATCAACGTGCGCGGTGCTTCCGTGATGGGCTTCGTTGGTGCAGGTGGCATCGGCCAGGACCTGCTCGAGGCGGTACGCAAGTTCTACTACTCGGATGTCTCGGCCATTCTGATCCTGATCATTGCAACCGTCATGCTGATCGATGTGTTCACAGAACGCTTGCGCAATACGCTGTTGACGAAGGAGCGGGGCAAATGAGCAAACCGACCTATTTCCCGGACCGGCATGCGGCCGGATCACGCCATCCCCAGCTGATGCAGCCGTCGCTGAAGAACCGGCTTCTCATCGGCGCCGTGCTTACGGCGATCATCGGCCTCGCGATCTTCGCAATTCTGCAACTTGAATTCTCTTTTGCCCGCCTGGGCTCAGGCATCGTCCAACTCGGCACCTTTCTCGGCCTGATGATCCCGCCATCGCCCGGCGGGCAAGCCACCGTGTTCCTGCACGCGCTCGCTGAAACGGTAGCGATTGCATTCCTCGGCACACTGCTGGCCGCGATTCTTGCGTTCCCGCTTGGCTTCCTGGCTGCGCGCGGTGCGATCGGCGGCTGGTTCACGCGACTGCTTGCCCGTCGCTTCTCCGATACTATCCGCGGCGTCGACACCCTGATCTGGGCGCTGATCTGGATCAACGTCGTGGGACTAGGGCCCTTTGCCGGCGTGCTCGCCATTATGACTAGCGACATTGGGGCGTTCACAAAGCTGTTTTCCGAGGCGATCGAAGCCGTTGACCGCAAACCAGGCGAAGGCATTATTTCGGCAGGTGGCTCACCTTTGCAGTCGTTGCGGTTCGCCACCATCCCGCAAGTGCTGCCGGTACTGCTCAGTCAGGTACTCTATTATTTTGAATCCAACACCCGCTCGGCTACCATCATCGGCATCGTAGGTGCGGGCGGCATCGGCCTGCACCTATCCGAGATGATCCGGACCTACGAATGGGACCGGGTCGCCTTCATTATTCTTATTGTCCTCGGCACGGTGTCGGTGATCGACTATTTGTCGACTCGCCTCCGTCTCGCAATCTCAGGCACGCGAACCGCTGAAGTTTAGAGCTGTGTCATCGGCATGTCATCGAGTCATGTGACGAAACTGAGAAATCGGTTTGGAAAAGCATGACCACTGCCGCTGAAACATCGAACGAGACTGTCTGGCGCCGACGTGCAGTCATGGGGTTATTGGCGCGTGCACGTCGTGATGAGCTTGAAGGCCCACTGGCGGCCCATTGGTCGGCTCTGCCGGTCCGTTCGCTGCGTAATCCTGAAATCGGGCTCGTAATGTTACGTGGTCGGATTGGCGGCGATGGTGCGGCATTCAATGTCGGTGAAGCAACCGTAAGCCGCGCCGTGATCGAGTTGGCAACGGGCGAGCGCGGCTATGGCCAAGTTCTTGGGCGCGACCCGGAAACGGCGCGGCTCGCCGCAATCTTCGACGCATTGGCACAGCGCGTCGATGCCGCCGATCAGGTCGAAGCTGCCGTGCTCGGCCCGATCCGGGCACGCCTTGCCGCGGCCGATGTCAAATCCCGCATCGAAACGGCCGCGACCAAGGTCGACTTCTTCACCCTGGTGAGGGGCGAAAGCAAATGACTGCGACAGCGCTTGAACGAGGCTTCGACAACCCGGTTCTGCAATCACAACTCGTCTTTCGCCGTGCTTTGCAGGCACTGAGCCAGCCGGGCATCGTGATCGGAATCGCGCCAACGTTGATCCCGCCCCCACCGCTCGAGCGAACCGCTGCGGCGCTCGGACTGACATTGCTCGACTTCGAAGTGCGGTTTCATGTTTCGTCAACCCTGGGGGCCAATCCAGCTGTCGCTGAATTCCTCAAGTTCCATACCGGTGCACAGCAGACAACTACAGCCGCCGCGGCCGCGTTCTCATTCATGGATGTGCGGGCAGATGACATGTCGCTTGCCGACTTTGCCCAAGGCACGCTCGAATATCCTGACCGATCGGCAACCGTGATCGTGCAATGCAGATCGGTGACGGATGGTCCGGCACTGACTATTGCGGGTCCTGGCATCAAAAAGCATGCCAGCCTGCGGATTGCCGGTTTGCCAGCGGATTTTGTGACGCAGTGGGCGCTGAACAGGGCCGCCTTTCCGCTCGGCGTTGACATCTTATTCGCGAGCGGTGATGCCTTTGTTGGCTTGCCGCGCTCGACGCGCATCGTGGAGGCAGGTGCATAATGTACGTCGCAGTCAAAGGTGGCGAACGTGCTATTGAGAATGCCCACAGATTGCTCGCCGACCAGCGGCGCGGTGATCGCAATTTGCCTCAGATCAGCGTCGACCAAATCGAGCAGCAGTTATCGCTCGCCGTCGATCGGGTGATGAGCGAGGGCTCTCTCTACGACCGCCGATTGGCAGCCCTCGCTGTTAAACAGGCGCGCGGCGACCTGATAGAAGCGATCTTTCTGGTGCGTGCCTATCGTACGACCCTGCCGCGGTTTGGTTTCTCGGTCCCTCTCGACACTGGCGCAATGACGATCCGCCGCAGGATCTCGGCAACCTACAAGGATCTGCCGGGTGGTCAGGTGCTAGGTCCCACCTTTGATTACACCCATCGCCTGCTGGATTTTACGCTCGCAGCCAATGCCGAGCCGAATGCGCCTGCGACCGTGCCGGTGGCCGTCGATCCTGCCATGCCGCGGGTCACTGACATTATCGGCAACGATGATCTGATCGAGCATAACCCGCCGCACGATCCGCAAGCGCCAATCGGCGATCTTACACGCGAACCGCTGTCGTTCCCAGCGGACAGGGATCTACGACTACAAAATCTGGCGCGCGGCGACGAAGGCTATCTATTGGCGCTCGCATACTCGACGCAGCGCGGCTACGGCCGCACGCACCCCTTTGTCGGTGAAGTCCGGCTCGGTGAGGTCGAGGTCGAATTCTTCGTTGAAGAGTTGGGTTTTGCCGTGCCGCTTGGGGCTGTCACCGTCACCGAATGTCAGATGGTCAACCAGTTCCAGGGATCGGCGACAGAACCGGCTCGCTTCACACGCGGCTATGGCCTGAGCTTCGGCCATTGCGAGCGCCGCGCCATGTCGATGGCGCTGGTCGATCGCGCGCTGAGGGCCGACGAGTTCGGCGAGGAGCGAAAGGGGCCGGCGCAAGACGAAGAGTTTGTGTTGTCGCATTCCGACAACGTTCAAGCTACCGGCTTCGTCGAGCATCTGAAGTTGCCACACTATGTGGATTTCCAGGCGGAACTAGCGCTTCTGCGTCAAATGCGTGGCGATTTGCAACCGTCAGCCACTAATGCGGACGCTGCAGAATGAGCAAGATCGATCAGCCGTCCGCATATAATTTCGCCTATCTGGACGAGCAGACCAAGCGCATGATCCGGCGCGCGCTATTGAAGGCGATCGCGATACCGGGTTACCAAGTGCCGTTCGCCAGCCGCGAAATGCCGATGCCTTACGGTTGGGGCACGGGCGGCGTTCAAGTCACAGCCGCAATCCTTGGTCCGGATGATACCCTGAAGGTCATCGATCAGGGTGCTGATGACACCACCAATGCCGTATCAATTCGCGCCTTTTTCGCAAAGACGGCGGGCGTGGCAGTGACTACAACGACCGAAGACGCGACGATTATCCAGACCCGCCATCGCGTGCCTGAGCGGCCGTTGAACAGCCACCAAATCCTGGTCTATCAGGTACCGATCCCCGAGCCGCTGCGCTTCCTTGAGCCGCGGGAAACCGAAACCCGCACGATGCACGCGCTTGAAGAATACGGCTTGATGCACGTCAAGCTGTATGAGGACATTGCCCGGCACGGACATATCGCAACGACTTATGCCTACCCCGTCCACGTCGAGGGGCGCTACGTCATGGACCCTTCGCCGATCCCGAAGTTCGATAATCCCAAACTCGATAATTGCGCGGCCTTACAGCTATTTGGCGCAGGCCGCGAGAAGCGCATATACGCCTTGCCGCCTTACACCCGAGTGGTGTCGCTTGACTTCGAGGACCATCCGTTTGAACCCACCAAGTTCGAGAGCCCGTGCAGCATGTGTGCTGCGACAGACTCTTATCTCGATGAGGTCGTGACCGACGACAGGGGTGGGCGCATGTTTGTGTGCTCCGACACCGACTACTGCGAGAAGCGGCGCATTGCTGGATATCACGGTGCACTTTATTCGCCTCCCACGAGTATCGGGGAGGCCGCCGAATGAGCACGCCGCTTCTTAGCGCCCAGGCCCTGACAAAAGTCTACGGCACCCGCACTGGATGTCGAGATGTAACATTCACGGTTGATGCCGGCGAAGTGCTGGCCATTGTCGGCGAATCCGGCTCCGGCAAGACAACGCTGCTGAATCTCATTTCCGGGCGGCAAGCGGCCGATAAAGGTGTCGTCAGATATTGCATGCGCGATGGTATCACTCGCGATCTTGCAAAGTTGAGCGAAGCCGAACGGCGCTATCTCGCCCGCACCGACTGGGGCTTCGTTCATCAAGATGCGGCGCAAGGTCTGCGGATGAACGTGTCTGCCGGCGGCAATATCGGTGAGCGTCTGATGGGCATCGGCGGCCGAAACTACGGCAACATCCGCGGCGAAGCTCGTGATTGGTTGGAGCGTGTCGAGATCGATCCAGCGCGGATGGACGATAGCCCGACGGCCTATTCCGGCGGTATGCGTCAGCGCCTCCAGATCGCGCGTAACCTTGTGACAGCCCCACGCCTCATGTTCATGGACGAGCCGACCGGTGGCCTTGATGTGTCGGTTCAGGCGCGGCTTCTGGATCTCATCCGGTCGCTTGTCGCCGACCTTGGTCTCGCGATTGTGCTGGTCACGCACGATCTCTCGGTCGCACGCCTGCTGTCGCACCGGGTGCTGGTGATGAAAGACGGAGTGGTGATCGAGACCGGACTTACAGATCGCGTGCTGGATGATCCGCAGGCCCCTTATACACAGCTGCTCGTCTCGTCCGTGCTGGCGGCCTGAGGGAATAACATCTTGATGCAAACAATCCTTACAGTATCCAACCTCAGCAAATCTTTTGTTCTGCACCTGCACAACAGCGCGGTGCTGCCGGTCGTTGCCAATGTCGACTTTACGGTCGGGGCGGGAGAATGCGTTGTTCTGGGCGGGCCGTCGGGCGTCGGTAAGTCATCGATCCTGAAGATGATCTATGGCAACTATCTGACCAACGCCGGATCGCTAACGCTGATGCACGAGGGCATCGAACTCGATCTCGTTACAGCTAGCCCTCGGCAAATCCTCGACGTGCGCCGTTCGACCATGGGCTACGTCAGTCAATTCCTGCGCGTCATCCCACGCGTGCCAGCACTCGACATCGTCGCCGAACCGGCACGTGCGGCAGGTCTCGACCAGGCCGCGGCACGTACGCGTGCGCGCGATCTCCTGAGTAAACTTAACTTGCCCGAGCGGCTCTGGAACTTGCCCCCGGCTACGTTCTCCGGTGGCGAACAGCAGCGTGTCAACATAGCGCGCGGCTTTGCCGGAAATCATGGCTTCATGATTCTTGATGAACCAACAGCATCGCTCGATGTCACCAATCGCGATGCGGTTATCGCCCTGGTGGAGACCCGCAAAGCCGCCGGAACGGGCTTCCTCGGCATTTTCCACGACGATGATGTGCGCACGCGTGTTGCGGATCGCATTGTCGACGTCAAGGCGTTTGCGGCCACTGCGGAGCATGCCGCATGAACGACCTGCCAAACTCTATCCCCTGCAAACTTTCGGAGGCGCCGCTGATTCATCCGACTGCCAAGGTCAGTGCCTCGACCATCGGCCGCTACACCGAGATCGATGAGCGGTGCAGCGTGTCGGAAAGTACCATTGGCGACTATTCCTACATGACGCGCGAATGCGAGATCTGGGCCGCAACGATCGGCAAGTTCGTCAACATTGCGTCGCACGTCCGTATCAACGCCACCAACCATCCGACGTGGCGCGCGACGTTGCATCACTTCACCTATCGCGCCAACGACTACTGGCCGGATGCGCAACGCGAGGACGCTTTCTTCGACTGGCGGCGCGACCATAGGGTCGTCATCGGTCACGATGTCTGGATCGGCCACGGTGCTACCATTCTCCCGGGCGTCACCGTTGGCAATGGTGCGGTCATCGGCGCTGGTGCGGTGGTCAGCCGCAATGTGGCTGCCTACACGATTGTTGGCGGCGTTCCGGCACATCTGATCCGCGAGCGCTTTTTGCCGACAACCGGCGCCCGGCTTGATGCTCTCGCCTGGTGGGACTGGTCCCATGTGGCGCTGCGCGCGTCGCTCGACGATTTCCGGACACTGGAGATCGACGCGTTCCTGGCCAAGCATGAGGCACGACGATGAGCGCCGTTCTTGTATTCACCAACGCCGAGATTGTGACGGCGGATGTCCAGTTTCGGGGTTACTGTGTCGTCGTTGACGGACTGATCGTCGAGGTTGGCGCGGGTAAGTCTCCGGAAGCGGGCATGGACCTCGGTGGCGATTTCCTGCTGCCAGGTCTGGTCGAATTGCATACCGATCATCTCGAGGTTCATTTTATGCCACGGCCGCACGTCGAGTGGCCGGCGCTCTCGGCCGTGCTTGCCCATGACGCGCAGGTGGCCGCAGCCGGCATCACCACCGTGTTTGACGCCTTGCGCGTGGGCAACGACTACGACGACGAAAAGTTCGGCGCGCGCATGAAGAAGCTCGCCATGGCAATAGCAGCAGCCAAGAACAGCAATCTGACCCGCGCGGAACATTTCTTGCATCTGCGCTGCGAGATTTCCTGCGAGGATGTGGTTGAGGAGATGGAGCCGTTTCTCACCGACCCCAATCTCAAGCTCGTCTCGGTCATGGACCACACACCGGGCCAACGGCAGTTCACGGACGTGTTGCAGTGGAAGCGGTACTATGGCGGCAAAAAGAACGTAACCGACCAGCAACTCGAAGACACCATCAAGCGCCGTCGGACAATTTTTGAGAAGTTCGGGCAGCGTAACCGGCAAGAAATCGTTGCGCGCTGCCGGGACCAGAGGATCGCTGTCGCAAGCCACGACGACGCAACGCTGGCGCACGTGCATGAGGCGATCCGGGACCGCATGCAGATTGCCGAGTTCCCGACCACCGTCGAAGCAGCTCGTGCCTCGCATACCGCCGGACTAAAGGTTCTGATGGGGGCACCGAACGTCGTCCGTGGTGGCTCGCATTCCGGCAATGTAGGTGCACAAACGCTAGCCGAGGCCGGCGTGCTCGATGTGCTGTCGTCGGACTATGTGCCGAGCAGTCTGCTGATGGGAGCCTTTGGGTTGCGCACCATCGATGCCGTCGGCGGATTGCCCGGTGCCATCAGATTGGTGTCGAAGAATCCCGCCGATGCAGCCGATCTGTCAGACCGTGGCGCGATCGCCGTGGGGCTGCGCGCCGACCTGCTCCGCGTGGAACTATCGGGAGCGCAACCGATTGTCCGCGAAGTATGGCGCAAGGGTAGGCGTGTCGCATGAGTTCTGACGGGGAACCACCAGTCAAGATTGTCCCAAACACTTATGTCGGAGGCACCTTCGTCGGCATAGTCGGCCCGAGTGGCGCTGGCAAGGACACGGTCATCAGCGGGGCTCGTTCAAACCTGGCGGGCGATCCGCGGTTTGTTTTTGCACACCGCTGCATCACCCGGCCAATTGACGAAACGGAGAACAGCCTGCGGCTCACCGAGGCCGAATTTGCGGCTGGTGTGGCTGCCGGTCATTTTCTTCTTTGGTGGAAAGCGAACGGGCTTTGTTACGGGCTCCCGATCGCGCTTGAAGTTGATCTGGCCCGAGGCCGTCATGTCGTGGCGAACCTGTCGCGCGATATGATACCCGACGTGCGTGCACGCTTCAGACGTAGCATAATCATTCATGTATCGGCCCGCCCCGAAATCCTGGCAGCGCGGCTGGCTAGCCGCGGACGCGAGGAATCCAGCGCCCAGGCTAGTCGTTTGCAGCGCGCGAGTCGGCCCATGGAAGCAATCGGCGCAGACCTGCTTATCGAGAACAACAGCAGCCCGGCTGACGCGATCTTGGCGCTGTTATCGCTGCTGCGCGCGCTGCCCGACTTGCGAACCCCAGATGGGACCCAATGATCGGACCATCCCGGTACGCTATTTATCTTGCCCCAGAGCCAGACACACCGTTGTGGCGGTTCGGGTCCGCGATGCTTGGCTATGACGCAGCCACTGGACAGGACGTCGAGCGAGCCCATTTGCCCGGGTTTGACGACCATGTTGTGTGGGGCATGACCGGTGACCCTCGGCGCTACGGCTTCCATATGACGCTCAAAGCGCCGTTTCGACTGGCCGATGACACAGTGCTCGATGGCCTTGAGCAGACGCTCGCTGAGTTCGCCAGCACACAAACTCACTTTGAAGTTGGCCTCTTAGCACTCGAATGCCGGGTGAGAGCCGATGGTTGCGGCTTTGTCTGCCTCGTCCCCGCGCAACGGTCAGCAGCACTGGCAAACCTTGAAGCCGCTGCCGTGGTCGCGTTCGACCGCTTTCGCGCGCCCTTGACAGAAAGCGAATATGCAAGACGTCGGCCGGAGACATTGTCGACTGTCGCTCGAGCCCATCTGGATCGTTATGGCTATCCGCACGTCCTTGATCTGTATGAGCCCCACTTCTCGTTAACCGGCGTGATCGAGAACCCAGCACCGGTAGCCGATGCCATTTCCGTCGCACTGGCCAACACGTCGGGCGCCGTGACGTTCTCATGCCGGTCACTCCATATCTATCGCCAGGACGAGCCGACATCACGCTTCAAGGTTTACAAGCGTTTTGCGCTTACGGGCAAATGACTGGGCAACAAATCATCTTGTTTGGGAGCAGTCAGTGGCGATCGTAATTCGAGATGCTCAAGTGCTACTTGGATCGACGTTCACCACTCTCGATCTTTTGGCGACACCAGATGGCATCCGCTTCGACACCGGTCGCATCCGTTCGCCAGCAATCACATTTGATGCGCGCGGCCTCGTCTTGTTGCCGGGCATCGTCGATGTGCATGGCGACGCATTTGAGCGCCAGATCATGCCGCGGCCTGGGGTACAGTTTCCACTCGATGTTGCATTCGTCGAGACGGACCGACAACTGGCCGCCAACGGCATCACAACCGCGTGCCATGGCGTCACCTGTTCGTGGGAGCCCGGGCTGCGCGGTAGCGCCAATGCGCACCGCATACTGAAGGCTCTTGAAGCGATGCGACCGCGATTCGCCGTCGATACGTACCTGCATCTGCGACATGAGACCTTTAATCTCGATGCCGAGCAGGAGGTCCTGGCTTGGATCGCATCAGGCCGCATTCGCGTTCTAGCGTTCAATGACCATATGGAAGGGATCGTAAAGGCGACCACGGAGAAAAAAGGCAAAATCGCCAAGATGATCGAACGCAGTGGACTGACGGCCGTTGAGTTCGAGGCCCTCGTAGATCGCACCTGGGCGCGCTCCAAAGAAGTGCCCGCATCAATCGTGCGTCTCGCCAAAGCCGCTCAAAGCGCTGGTATCGCCGCTATGTCACATGATGATCGGCACGTTGAAGACCGCGCCTGGTTCCGCGAGCTTGGCTGCACGATTGCCGAATTCCCCATGACGGACGCTACGGCGCAGGCGGCAATTGCCCACGGTGAACCCGTTGTTTTTGGCGCACCCAATGTTCTGCGAGGTGGCAGCCACACAGGCTGCCCATCAGCGAGCGAGATGGTGAGTAAGGGATTTTGCACGATTTTGGCCTCGGACTACTACTATCCAGCGCTGCCGCAGGCCCCGTTCCAATTGGCCCGCCAGGAGATCCTGCCGCTCGACGCGGCCTGGGCGTTGGTCTCGACGAACCCAGCGCGCGCCCTCGGCTTCACCGACAGAGGCGACATAGCCGATGGCCAACGAGCTGATCTCATTGTGGCCGATGTCTCCCAAGCTCGGCTTGAAATTATTGCAACGATTGCCGCTGGCCGCCTGATCCATCTCGTCGATGGGACACGGGTGAGCAGGCGGATGTGAACAGCTCGAGAATTGTCATCAATGTGTCGTCGATCACGGCTAGTGGCTTGTTCCTCTCCCTATTGAACGACGGAGCTTAGAACCATGATCAGCCGCCGCACTTTACTTACGAACACCGCAGCCATCTTGACCATTTTTGCCAGCTTGACCGCACCTGCATTTGGTCAGGAAAAAATCCGCTTTGCGGTTACGGACGTCGACGGGCTCGAAAGCCTCCAACGCGAGTATGGACCGTTCAAGGATGCATTTGAGAAAGTATCAGGCTTAAAGATTGACTTCTTCCCAGTCTCTGGCCGAACCGCAGCCGTCGAAGCGATGGCCGCCGATCAGGTCGACTTCGTACTGACTGGTCCCGCAGAATACATCGTCTTCAACGGTCGCCTCAAGGCGCAACCCGTCGTCGTTTGGGAACGACCGAACTACAAGTCGAGCCTGATCGTGCTTGAAGAGAGTCCACTCAAGGCGATCGCTGACCTGAAAGGCAAGAAGGTGTCGTTCGGCGAAATTGGCTCGACCTCGCAGCACCTGGGTCCGGCAACGATCATCGCCGATGGTGGCCTTACCTATGGCAAGGACTATGAGGCGGTCTTCCTAAAGCTCAACGTTGCTGCCGAAGCGCTATTGCGAAACGATATCGCCGCCATCGGCATGAATCAGACGCACCTGGAGCGCGTCCGTAAAGCGTTCCCGGACAAAAAGTTTCGCTCGCTCGGCGAGGGCGTGACATTGCCGCACGACCTGATCGTAGTCTCGGCAAGAGTTAAGCCCGAGATTGTAGACAAAGTTCGCGCCGCTTTTCGCGATCAGTCGGGCCCGATCATGAGTGCCGTGGTCTCCACAAAAGAGAACAAGAAGTTCGAGGGCGGCAAGTTCCTCGCCGACGTAGCCGACAAGGACTATGACGTAGTTCGCAAAATGTTTGTCAACGTTGGCGTCAAGGAATTTTCAAAGTTTATCGGTAATTGACGATGAACTTGGTGCCGTCCCAGCGGGCTATCGAAAATGCTGTTGGTGCGGCACCTCATCCCATTCTGCGACTTTCAGCAGTAGGCAAATCATTTGGCGATCGCTCCGTTTTTGCGAGTGTCAATCTCGACGTTACAAGTGGTTCAGCCATTGCTCTGATTGGGGCGAACGGTGCAGGTAAGTCGACTCTATTGAACTCGATCGTTAGGCTAGTCGAGCCGACTACCGGCCGCATTTTTGCCCTTGGTAAGGACGTCACCGCGATGAATGCCGCGGATCTCAAAGCGTTCCGCTCCCGTGTTGGTGTCGTGTTCCAGCGTCACAATTTGGTCGGTCGTCTGTCCGCGTTGACGAATGTTGTACACGGCGTGCAGTCGAGGGCCCACGGTCCGCGCACTTGGCTCCAGAGTTTGGCTCACGAGGATGTTCGCCAGGAGGCACTTGATTGCCTAGCGGCGGTCGGGCTTGAGGATCGAGCTTTTCAGCGAGCTGATAGCCTGTCAGGAGGACAATCGCAGCGGGTCGCCATCGCCCGCATGTTGATGCAACGTCCTGAACTCGTTCTCGCGGACGAGCCCGACGCAAGTCTGGACCCCCGATCCGGCGAGGAGATCATGAGCCTCTTGTACCGGCTTACCAAGGACAAGGGACTGACCCTGGTCGTTATTTCACACCGGGTCGAACACACGATTCACTACTCTGACCGCATTATCGGTCTTGAGAATGGTGGCATCAGCCTCGACGTCGCGTCACGCGACACGAGCCCCGCGCAGCTCTTGGCATTCTTCGGCACAGCGGATTGAGATACATGAGCGATGTCGCAACAGGCAAGCGGCTACCTCTGCCGCGATGGGGGAAAACCAATGCGATTGCGTTCGTTCTGTGGGTTATCGTCGTGGCCTTCATCGTATGGTCATTCGGTCAAGTTGGTCTGTCGTGGGAGCGCATGCAACGCGGAATACCAGCATTGGCGTCGATATTCCAACGCATGTTCCCACTTGATTTGGAGCGACTACCTCAGATCCTCTACTCCTTGCTGACTACATTCCAAATGGCGCTTGTCGGTTGCACCATGGGATTGATTTTGTCGTTTCCTATTGCCGTCATGGCCGCCGAAGGGCTGTCACCACATCCCATTGTCAAGGTCATAGCGCGTGGTGTCATCGCGCTTTTTCGAACCGTGCCTGATCTTGTTTGGGCACTTCTGTTCGTTATCGCGGTCGGCCTCGGACCAGCCGCTGGCGTAATGGCGATAATGGTCGACAAGATCGGTTTTGCTGGACGCTTCTTTGCCGAGGCCATGGAAGAAGCCGACAAGGGCCCGCAGTCAGCTCTATCGGCAATCGGAGCAACCCGGTCAGGTTTGATTTTTTCAGCTATCGTACCGCAAGCCCTACCTTCATTGGTGGCGACATCACTATTCAGCCTGGAAAAAGCGGTGCGCGGATCAGTCATTCTGGGCCTAGTCGGGGCTGGCGGAATCGGCGTCGAGCTGAAAGTCGCCTTTGACCTCTTCGCCTATGATACGGCGGCAACAATCATCATTTCAATTTATGTGCTGGTCGTACTGGTGGAGCAGATATCGAACTGGCTTCGGCGGAAAATTATATGAAGTGGTGTTGTGATGGTTGCAATTAGAGCCACTTCAATCTGCGACACGACCTATCCAGCAAGTGCACTGACACTACGAAAAGTCTTTTCGTAGTATAACGGAGCTTTAGGCCGCTCTGACCTTATCGTCGGTTAACCGCCGATCTATCCCTTCCGTGACCGACGCCAGCTGGCGCTGCGCAGTAGTTCTACACCGGTTCGAAGGCGCCCATATCTCATGACCATTTCGAAAGCCGGGGCTTCCTCGGACAAAGTTCGAAGTCCTTCTGATGCAGGTTTGGGGTTTGGGGCGATAGGCAGTTTATTTTCTGGGCACGAGCGGTCCAATGGCTCGTCAGCTGGCAATAGATCTTGGCATTTAGAGCCGGTCCGGAGGGGCGTCACCGGACCGGTTGCGTCGTGCGTTGTTGCCGTCAAAGCTTGTTGGCTGGCGTGGCGTAAATGACCTTCCAATTCATTTCGCCTTTGCGGATGATCCCGGCGGTGTCGGCAAGGAACAGTTTGGTGTGCGCGTCAGCGCTGCTATTCAAATAGAGTTGGCCGTCGACGACTTTCCAGAACTCATGCTTGATCGCGACCTTCTTGCCTTTGCTCGCTCCGGCCGAACACCAGCCACCGTATGCCGGTGCGTATTTCGCCGGGTTGGTCGCAAACAGGTCTCGGTTGGCCGCAGACGCGAAATGCCAGGTGGCACCTTGGTATTCCGACTTGAACTCCGTGGAGCCCTTCGTCGGGGCACCGACGGTGTGGTAGGCTACAGGATCATAGCCGCCGATCGCCGCGCCATCGGCCACGTAGTGCTCATCGGCGGCTTGGGCGACGCCGACGACACTCGCGACAGCGATCGCGAGAGCTGCGGCAGCATACTTCAGGGTCTTGTTCATCAGGCTGGTTCTCCAAGTTGGCAGCGGCGATAGTTCGCTCGCCTCCATTAGTTCGTCAGCGGGCAAGTCGGCGTTACGGCATCACGGCAATGTGTCTTTGAGGGACGCCGCTCGGGCATGCTACGGCACGACTATTGTTGCCGTGTAACGAATGCGCGACCAGATGCGAACAGGCGCGGAGGACGGACGTGCTGTATCGCCCAGAAAGCATGACGCATCTCATGCGGTCGGCCAATCGCGGTGATCAGGACGCCTATCGAAAAGCGCTTGGCATGCTTGCGGAGTGGCTGCGGACCTCGGTCCGAAGATCGTTAGCGCGAGCGAACCGCGGGAGCGAAGATACGGAGGATATTGTGCAGGAGACGCTGCTCGCCATTCATCTCAAGCGCCATACGTGGGACGAGCGCCAACCGCTGGAGCCCTGGGTGAGGTCGATAGCGCACCACAAGTTGGTCGATCACCTCAGGCGCCGTGGATTCCGCGACCATCTCAACATCGCTGACTTCGCGAACGAACTGAGCGATCCACGTTCGATGCAGGCCGCTCGTGACGTCGAACAGCGGGATATGATGTCGTGCCTGAACGATCGCCAACGTTCCATTGTCGATGCTATCGCGGTCCAGGGATTAACTGCGCGAGAGTTCGGCGCACAGATCGGCATGACGGAAGGCGCCGTGCGCGTGGCGCTGCACCGCGCTCTCAAGGTGTTAGCGGATGTTGGTCGACGGGGCGAATCATGAGGACCGAGGACCTGATTGCCGCGCTGGCGGTCGATACCCGGCGTGAGCCATCGACAACGACGTTTATTTTCCTTGCCGCGCTTGTTGGCGGTGCAGCTTCGCTCGCGCTGTTCCTGGCGCTTATGGGTGTGCGTTCTGACATCGCCGCAGCGCTGGTCAGCTGGCGCTTCGACCTCAAGTTGGTCATCGTTGCCGTGGCGTTGACCGTTGCGGTGCTGGATTGCATTCGCCTCGCACGGCCGCTGCCGACGCCAGCCGTGACACCTCTAAGTCTGTTGGTGCCAGGCCTACTCGCCGTGGGCATTGCGCTTGAGCTTTATATATCGCCGGCCGAAACGTGGCGCAGCAAGCTCGTCGGCACGAACGCTTTGATGTGTCTCGTCGCCATTCCGGCACTGTCGGTAGCACCGCTGGCGGCTGCTCTCTTCGCGATGAATCGAGGTGCGCCGACACGACCCGCAGCGGCAGGCGCGGCTGTGGGACAGCTCGCTGCGGCGCTCGCTGCTATATTGTACGCGCTTCACTGTTTCGACGATTCACCCTTGTTCGTCGCATTCTGGTACGCGCTTGCGATGCTGCCGGCGATCGCATGCGGCGCCCTCGGTGGACGGCGCATCCTGCAATGGTAGGCATCACAGGCAAAACACAGCCGTGACCCTTTAATATGAAGATCGAGATCTACTCTGCCGGGGCACTGGCTAAAGCGACGAAGGAAATATAGCTCATTCGCTCGGACGACGCTCACTACACCTGCAGTCAACTACGCTCGCATCAGGGACTACCCGCCTGCCAGTCTATGCACGCGCGCCGACGGGCTTTGCTAGAAACATCTGCAGGCCTACCTCGACGAGTTCACCTTCTGCCACAACCGCCGCAAGACGAAAGGCGTCGGTCGTATCGCCGCCTGCGTGATCGACAGCCTCATCGCGAGGCCGCCGATGACGGTGCGCATCCTGGTCGACGAGACACTGCGATGCAGGTGGTGTGCATAAAGTTCAGATAGAGGCCTGAACGAACTGGATTGCATGCCCCGCTTCGTCTTCGGCTATCTATCGCATGTGGGCAGTCCTGCGAACTGGATCAAACCCCATCCGAAAATCGAATCCCGTCCCGGTGCACCAAGGTCTTTCGCCGTTGTCGCTAACCGAACTATGGTATCGATGGGCTCGGCCATCTCTGCTTTCCCGCCGGCAACTGCAAAAGCCGCGGTGACGAACGGCGCCGCAAACGATGTGCCCTCAGCGGTTCGCAATTTCCCATTGGGCGCGGCGACGACGATACCGACCCCTGGTGCGGCAAATGCAATATGTTGCCCGCGAATCGAGTGGCGTGAGGGGCGCAGTCGCGTGTCGACTGCCGAGACCGCGATTACTCCGGCATAGCGTGCCGGAAACCCATTATCGGAGTTCTGGCCTGGCTTGCCGGCCGCAGCGACCAGTCGCATGCCACGTTGCTGCGCCGCGGCGATCGCCGACCGCAGCAGGGCATTGTCG
Organism: Hyphomicrobiaceae bacterium; assembly: GCA_031401535.1. Taxonomy (GTDB): domain Bacteria; phylum Pseudomonadota; class Alphaproteobacteria; order Rhizobiales; family Hyphomicrobiaceae; genus JAKFWF01. The sequence goes on from JANNRP010000149.1 coordinate 17,751, forward strand.
GGCCCGCTGAGGCTCAGGTTCACCAGCTTGATGTTCTCGTCGGAAAGCCAATCGAGAGCTGCGATGAGGTCGAACGCATCAGCGGCGCTCGACGGACCGCTGCCATGGAATGCGTCGGCAGCAAAAAGCTCGGCTTTCGGTGCCAGCCCTGCGACCAGCCCATTGCGTTGCCCCACAAGCAAGCTCGCAACGGCGGTACCATGCTCGGTGTCGGATGCGGGTCGGTCGGCGCTCCTAACAGATCTTATGTTGAGCTTCGCGCCTTGCAGACTCGGGTGGCTGGGGTCGATGCCGGTATCGACGATCCCGATGCGCGCATTCGCGCTGCACGATCCGACCGATTCCGTCCACTCCGTGATCGCAAAGGTCTCACAAGTGCTGCCGCAACCCTGCCCGGCTGGGTTGTAGGCAAGCAATAGCCGCCGATAAAAATCGTTCTGGGTTGCGAGCGCTGTGCTGCCGCCTACGCTGCGCACAGTGCGCAAAGCTCGACCAACACTCTGGCCTTCGGGCACTGCGAGCCGGACAACTGAGGAGTTGAGTAACACTGACTGGCGCTGACTTAGAGCAGCAAAGCCGCGCTGGCTGAGGGTTGCGATCGCCGCCTCGTCAAGTCCACTGGCCACGATCTCCGTCGGCTTCGCGACCTTTGCTTGTTTTGCGGGCGCAGTCCCGGAAGTTGATTTGCGCCGTCCGGTTCCGCCCGAACAGGAACAAATGAAGAGGAAACTGCAGTTGCAGCGGCGTTGTGACGCCTGTCGCGAACTACGCTGGTCGAACGGCTGCCATTGGTCGCTTCGACCACCGCCGTCGCCGCCACCTCCACTACCGCCGCCTCCATCGCCACCATCGCCGCCGTCATCAGCCAATGCCAGTGGAATACCCAGTGGAAAAGGTACGAACGCCGTCGCGGCAATCGCAACAGCCGTCAAGGTCGCAAACGTTTTTAAGCTACGTAGGCCGCTGAAAGCCATGGGCTGGTCCTCGGGTTACCGGCAAATCGCGCAGGAAAACGCACGGCTGATAAAGTTATTCCTTGATGTCAGTGAACTTTCTTGTGGTCGGTAGAAATAGTGTTGGAATAGGAAGGCTGCTACGACGTTTATATACGCCCATTGTAATACGGGGAACTCAGTTGCTTGGATGATGTCCGAAAAGAGCTGGTCGCGCTGCTGCCGCGCCTGAAGCGGTTTGCCTACTCGCTGAGTGGTTCGCTCGACGAGGCGGATGACCTCGTTCAGGCCTCTTGCGAGAAGGCATTGATGCGGCTCGACCAGTTCGAGATTGGTACACGCCTGGATAGTTGGATGTTCCGCATCGTGCAAAATACCTGGATTGATCGCATGCGATACTCACAACGACGTGGCGTGGTGAATGACCCGGATGCCGTGGAGAGACTGGCATTCGACGCACGCATTCACGAGCAAATTGAAGCGCGCAGCGCACTCGGCATCTTGCGAGCGCAGTTCGCTCGATTGCCGGAAGAGCAGAAAGTCGTGCTCTCATTGGTTACCATCGATGGTCACAGCTACGAAGAAGCCGCCCAGCTCCTCAGCATACCAATCGGTACCGTCATGAGTCGACTGTCTCGTGCACGCCGCAAACTTGCCGAAGCAATCGATACGCCACCGGTGCCAGCTAACCGCGGTCCTCGGAGGTCACAATCATGATGGCCCCATCCGAAGAAACCCAAATGGCGTTAGCAGATGACGCGCTCGGCGCGTCAACCAAAGAGGCGCTGACCCACTATATACTGCGCAACGGCGAAGCGGCGGCCATCGTGCTAATGTACCGGCAGACTACCATATTGCTCAAGCAAGCATTCGAGCGACCCATGTGGGAACCAGTGGCCGACAGGCCGCCTGTAGCAGCGCCAACCGGCTGGTGGCGGCGCTTTTGGCGTCTCGATTTTTTTGGCACCGACTTAGGTGCCGCGTTGGCACCAAGACGCCGTGCCGACATTGCAAGGTGGAAAGAATAGCCATGAACCGGCCGACTGACGAGATATTGGTGGCTTACGCTGACGGTAAACTACCGGCCGCAGATGTCGACGCTGTTGAAGCCTATCTCGCTGGCGACGACGACATGCGCCAGTACGTGGCGGCTTTGAAGCGTTCCGCCGAGTTGGCCCGTGAGGCTTTTGACTCGCCAATGCGCGAGCCACCCTCAAAGTCTGTCGCCGACATGATCATGGCTGCACCACCGCACCCGGCGCAGCGGCGCAAGGCAGTCACGATCCCGACCCGCGCCAACCATGGAGCAAGCCGACATTTAGATCGCAGCACTTGGAAGCCGATAGCAATGGCTGCAAGTGTCGCGCTGCTCGTTGGCCTTGCTGCAGGCTCGTTTCTCGTGAACCGCCCGGGCGTCACTGGCAGCGGCTATCTGGCACTCGGTCCCATCGCATCTTCCAGCATCGTTCATGGCGCACTCGAACGGCAGTTCACAGGCGAAGCGATTGCATTGCAGGACGATCGCGGCATGCAGCGGCAGAAACTTTACTTGGTTGCGACGTTTCGCGACCGCCTCGAGCGGCCATGCCGCGAGATAGAAATCGTTCCAGACATACCCGACGCACACCCTCTCGCGGCTGGAGTGGCTTGCCGCGCGAGTGACGGGCGCTGGATCGTGGAGGGTGCTACGCGCTTGACTGCTTCTAATCCGGGCTCGGGGAATGGCACATTCTATCCGTCCGGCATTCGCGAAAAAGATGCGATAGAAAGTTTACTCAATCTGCTTGGCGCCAGCAAGTCGTTGAGCGCTGCGGAAGAGCGTGAACTCATCGCGCTTGGATGGAGGAAATAACTGCGGAATACGATCTGGAGTGAGACGTTCTTTGTGTGGCTGGTGTCGTCCTGACCCTGCCGTAACAGTCAAGGAGACGTTCTCATGAACAAGATCACCATCACGACGCTTGCGACGATCGCCACCGCCGCCCTCGCAGTCGGTGCAGCTCAGGCTGCTGCTCCGGTGGAGCATTTCGGAGACGAGGCCGTCGCCAAGGTTGTCGGCGTGAAGATCGCGCAGTCTAGCAACTCCAGCTCCAATACTTCGAGCAACACGAGTTCGAACACTTCGAGCAACGGCTCGTCCAACTCTTCCAGCAACACCAGCTCGAACAGCTCGAGCAATACGTCGTCGAACTCCAGCTCGAACCGCTCTCGCTAATCGATCTCAACGGTTGACGAGAATGACGGCTGGGGTAGCGAGGGGGGGTCGGTCTGCCGACCTCCCCTCGTGCTCGACTGGAGCCCGATCACGACCACAGGCCTCGCAACTCGTCCGATCTCGGCACGCGTTCCCAGAAATGTCAACTGTCCTTCAACGCTGAACGTGAAAAAGCCGGAACGAATCCTCGCTCCGGTTTTGGTGCTTGCCGACGTTGAAGGAACTCAGCGCACTGCCCGCGCAACCTTGCGATACCACCCTTCGGATGCTTGCGTTTGTCGCAAGATGCGAGAGCGCATGTCGGTCTCCTCCACCGTCTCGGTGCGGATGTCACTTGCCAACGTTGCCGCATCGCGGCGGAATGGGATGACCTGGACAAGCGGTGTGCCGCGCTCCAGCGTATAGACCCCGTCGGCGGCCGTCGCGAAGAACGGGAAGTTGATGAGCGACTGGTAGGTGTCGGTATCGACGACGCCACTGATTACCTCGACGACGTTACTCTTGCGGTTCAGCGGCGCAACGAACAGGCAGCTCCAACCCGGCGGCGTCTTGATCGTCCAGTAGTTGTGGAACTTGCAGGGCGGTTTCGGCAGCATCGGATTGCCGGTCACCTGATAGGCACCGTGGCTCGAGACCATGACACGGTCGATCTCCCAGCCGGCGTCGACTGTGCATCCACTATCCTTGATGTCGAGGCGGACAGTCGCTGCAAGCGGAATGATCCAGCCCGTCGTCATGGCGTCGAGAAACGGCATGCACCGCTTGATGGTCAGGCCGTTGTTGGTGGCGTGCACGTGATTCTTGTCGACCGGCGGTAGCTTGCGAAACCAGTCTGGCATGACGTTCTTTGCCGGTACCGGCTCGGCGATAACGCCTCGATCCTTTGGATCGCAGACGAACTCGATCTTGGATTTTGTCAGCGAGCGCATGAGGCGCAGCATGGTGAGGCTCCTTGGCTTCAGGTGAAGACCACCTGTAACGCCGCGCAGGCAGTTTCATTCCATACTGGTCATCAGATTTATTCTGATTGGGCTGAATTTCAAACCAGTGGAATAGTTTTGCAGGTTCCTCGTTATTCCGTGTCGCCCATGTGGTGACGACCATCATCATGCATTCAACACGTGGAGTGTAACATGGCTAATCCAACCGATTTCGACGACCACCTGCTGGGAACAAATTTCGCCGATACCATCGACGGCCTCAAAGGCAACGACATCATCGAAGGTTTTGACGGTAACGATACACTTCTTGGCAACGAGGGTAACGACATCATCTACGGCGATGCGGGCGACGACGTGCTGGACGGCGGCAAGGACAACGACGAGGTATTCGGCGGCACCGGTAACGACCGCATTGAAGGCGGGGAAGGCAATGACCTTCTGGAAGGCGAAGACGGCGACGACATCGTAAACGGCGGCAGCGGCGCCGACATCATTTACGGCGGCCTCGGCAACGATATGCTCGACGGCGGGGAGGACGCCGACCAGATCTTCGCTGGCGACGGAGATGACGTGGCCTTTGGTGGTAATGGTGCCGACCAGGTGTTCGGCGGCATCGGCAACGACATTCTCTATGGTGGCGAGGACGCTGATCTCGTCGAGGGTGGCGATGGCAACGACAGCCTATTCGGCGAGAAAGGCGAAGACACAATCTATGGCGGCGTCGGCAACGATACGCTCGATGGCGGCGAGGATACGGATCTACTCTTTGCAGGCGACGGCGACGATCGGGTCATGGGTGGCCTAGGTGACGACACCGCTTTCGGCGGCACGGGCAACGACGTGATTGACGGCGGCGAAGGCAACGACCGTCTGGTCGGCGAGAACGGCACTGATGCTCTCTTTGGAGGACTCGGCGACGACCGGTTGGAGGGAGGTGCCGGCGCTGACACGCTTGACGGTGGCATCGGCTCCGATCGACTGATCGGCGGCGCGGGCATCGATCGCCTGACCGGCGGCGCGGACCAGGACTCTTTCATCCTCGCCAATACCGCCGCCAGTCGCGATGTCATCACCGACTTCGTGGTTGGCAACGATGACCTCGTGATCGAGGCTGCCCTGTTCGGTGGCGGCCTGCAAGCGGGCAACTCGCTCGACCCCAGCCGCCTGGTTGCCGGCAGCGCACCGACGGCCAGCGTCGCCGGCCAGGGCACATTCCTGTATAACACCGCGAGCAAGACTTTGTCTTGGGATGCCGATGGCGCCGGAGGCGCTGGCGCCGTGCGGATCGCCACCCTGCAAGGCGTCAACGGCCTGACAATCTCTGATTTTGAGATTGTCTGATCACGCGCCGCGGCGGGGGAGTTTGCTCCTCCGCCGCACCCCGCCACATCCCCTCTCTCCCGACCCACTGCTCGATCTGGAGCGCTCATGTCCGCCTCGGTCCTATCAAGCTCCCGCGCCGATATCTCGATGACAGTCACGACCATCATCGCCATGTCGGCAGTCATCAATGTGCTTTCACTTGGTGGCGCCATTTACATGCTCCAAGTTTACGATCGAGTACTCTCGAGTCAAAGCGTGCCCACGCTTGTCGTGCTCTCCGTGCTCCTCGCCACTGCTTATCTTGGTCTGGGTCTGCTCGATGCCCTGCGGGCACAGCTGATGTCCCGGCTTGGCTCTCGGTTGGACGCTCAGCTGGCCGTGCGTGCCTTCAGCGCTGTGCTCGAGTCGGCGCCGTCGGGTGGTCGCAGGTCTATCAACAATCAACATCTTCGCGATCTTGAAGTACTTAGAGGTTTTCTGCTGGGTGCAGCGCCGCACGCGCTTATCGATCTGCCGTGGACGCCTCTGTTCCTGCTTTTCGTCGCTGCACTGGATCCGATACTCGGAGGCGTCACTCTCGCGGCGATTGTGCTCGTGTTCGTCGTCGGGCGTCTGGCCCAAAGCGCTGCAAACCGCTTTGAGAGCGAAACCAGCGAGGCGCTTCGCAACCGGCGAATGCTTGCCGACGCCGCAGCTAACTGTTCCGATCTCGTACAGACGACGGGACTAGGCCCTGCTCTCGCCGAGCGGCACCAACGCAGTGAGCTTGTCTGGGCTCGATCAATCCAGCGCACCGGCGATCGTGCTACATGGTTCAGCAGTACTGCGAAGGTTCTGCGCCTCACTGTTCACTCGGCGCTCATCGGCGTTGGGGCCTACGTTGCCATTCGTGGTGATCTCACACTCGGCGCCATCGTGGCGGCAACGATCGCCGCTGGTCGAGCGCTGGCTCAGGTTGAGAGCGTGACAGCCCATGGACAAACTATCAGTAAAGGATTTGCGGCCTGGCGACGCCTGAGCGCGCTGAGGGTGGTAAAGCCACCCACGCCGGGTGTGAATGCGATGGGTCATGGCGAACTGGCGATCCAAGGTCTGTCCTACGTCATTCCCGGCAGGTCTCAACCGGTATTGCGCGGCATTTCCCTCGTCCTGAAACCCGGCAGCGCTCTGGCCATATTGGGCAAAATGGGCGCCGGAAAGTCGCTGCTGACCGACGCCATGGTCGGCTTGATCGTCCCTACGGTCGGCACTGTGCGACTTGCCGGCACGCCGGTCTGGCAGTTGTCGGATGCCGAGCGAAGACTGAGCATCGGCTACGCGCCGCAGCGCGAGCAATGGCTGCCGGGCGACATCACTGACGCCATCACAGGGTTCCGATCGTGTGATGCAAGGAGTGGCGCTATCGAAACCGCGCAAGCGGTCGGACTGCATCCGGCGATCTGCGAGCTTGCCAATGGCTATGCGACGCCGATCGAGGAAGCGCTCTGCGTATTCTCCAATGGCCAGCGCCGCCAGTTGGCGCTGGCTCGCGCGTTCCACGGCACGCCGCGGCTTATCGTGCTTGACGAACCGTTCGCGGAACTCGACGCGGAAGGTGAGGCTGCGGTCAGCCGCATGATCTGGGCTGCTAGGCAGCGAGGTGCAATCGTTGTCTTAACGTCCAAGCGTCGCCTCGCCAAGAGCGCGATCGGCTCCACCGTCATCATCGAAGGCGGCACCTTCAAACCCGGCTCGGTCACCACGTCCACCGCGCTCCATCCCCCTGATGAAGAGCAAGTCAACGATCAATCGGCCAGCGTTGTCACCCTGCCCCGGAGAATGTCATGACCCGTCCTGCCACGCAGTCGCGGAATGCCCTGATTGTGATCGATCGGCCATCGGCGGGCTCGAGCAGTCAACCTGCGGAACCCCGGCTCGATGCCTTGACGTCGACTGCAAGCGACATGTTGAACCGCGCCTTGCTGGCCTTGACGGCGCTGGTCTTGACGATTGCGGCTCTTGGGGGGTGGACAGCCACAGCCGAACTCTCCGGTGCCGTTATGGCGCCGGGGCAGATCATGGTCGAAGGCAACAGCAAGAAAGTGCAGCACCCCACAGGCGGCGTTGTCAAATCCATCCGCGTCCGCAATGGAGACCGTATCGCGCTCGGCGCACTCCTCATGTCGCTGGAAAGCGTGCAGCCAAGTGCAGATCTCGCCGTCCTTGATGCTCGCATCGTGCAGTTAGAGAGCGAGCAGGCAAGGCTCGAGGCCGAGCAGGAGGGACGCCCAACGATCACGTTGCCGCTTACGCTCGATCCTACCCAGTCCCACGTTGCCGGGGCAATCAACCGCGACCAAAGGCTGTTCGAGGCCCGCCGCTCCAACCTCGCCAGCCAGCGCGGTCGGCTTGAAGAGCGCATTGTGCAAGCCCGCAAGGAAGTTGCGGCCATCAATGCCCAGCAAAATGCCAAGGAGCGGGAGCTGGCGCTGGTGCGCCAGGAACTGCGGATGGTCGAGGACCTCTTCAAGCAAAAGTTATCAAATCTCACCCGTTTGCTCGGCATGCAGCGCGAGGCCATTAAGTTTGAGTCAGACATTGGAGCGCTGGACGCGCAGGCCGCCAGAATCCAGAGCCAGATCGTCGAGATTCAGTTGCAAGCGCTCGAGATTGACCAACGGCTCATGGTCGAGGCTGGAAAGGGCATCGTCAGTGTTGCGACCCAGCTCGAGGAACTGAAGGCGCGCCGCACAGCGGCACGCGCCACGGTGGGTCAGACCGAGATGCGCGCGCCGGTCGCCGGCATCGTTCACGATCTTGCAGTGCACACAATCGGCGGATTCCTGCGCGGCGGTGAGGTCGCGATGACTATTGTGCCAGACCAGGCGATGCTCGCTGTCGAGCTGCGGGTCTCGCAAACCGATATCGACCAGATAGCGGTCGGCCAGCGCGTTGTGTTGCGCCTATCGGCCTTCAGCCAGCGCACGACGCCAGAGGTCCACGGTTCCGTCACTCATGTCGGCGCGGACCTGACCCGCGATCCGACGACCGGCCGCAGTTACTTCGTCGCGCGTGTCACCATGGATGTACCAACCAACACTACGGAACAAGATTTCAAGCTCGTGCCCGGCATGCCAGTCGAGGGCTTCGTCGAGACTGGCAAGCGGACCGCGCTGTCGATCCTGTTCAAGCCGATTACAGACCAGCTGGCCCGGGCCATGAGGGAGAACTGACGGCGATGACCATCAAGCCCGTGATAAAACGCAAACGCGCAACGACAAGCGGCGCCGTGTGGTAGGTGATTAGCGTCGGCTGGCGCCGCATTGCCTGCGATTACTTGGAAGATGGGGGCGGCCAAAGTGGGCCGTCCTTGACCGCCGTCCGTCACGTCGGCGTATGCTCTGCCATCAGGATCAAGCCGCCACCTGACCGCTCAACCAGAGTGAACCCAACCCACTCAGTTCAGCGAGGAGGCAATTAACTCCATGGCCGCCGCCCTTTTTTAGGCAGTAGCTGCCGAACCATATATTCGCGAGATGCCGGATGCTGCGGACTAATTTGGAGGGCTTTTCCGTAGTACCAAACCGGCAGTAGGTCACACCGCCACGCGGCCGCAAGATAGTTCGCTACCTCGCAATCGAGGTCAAAGAGGCTTTTTTAATAGCATAGAAAGCTGACATCGGAGGCTACGCAGGCAGAGCGCTCCTGCTCTGCTTGCCTTGCCGCTGGCCCTTAAGCTGACCGCAACAGATATCCTGGGGTCGGACATAGTTGCACGAAGCGGGAACGATTAGACTGTGCCAAGCGCGGTCCTGAGCCAGGAGTTAACCTCAGGCAAAGCGCGACGATCAGGCAAACCCAATGCCAGGTGCTGGACGCACTCCGGGGAGTATCGCATGATCTGCGAAACTCAGTCTAAACTCGTCATCGTTGGGAAGCTCAAATGCCCCTCCTCGGCAGCGCTGCGATCGCCATGTGGTGGGATATGGCACCCGCCCATCGCACCGAGTTTGAGCACTGGCATTCGCACGAGCACTTTCCAGAACGATTGCACATCCCCGGCTTTTTGCGTGGATCGCGTTGGTCGAGCGCGATTGGAAATGATGGTTGCTTCGTAATGTACGAACTCGATACCTACGATACGTTGACCTCAGCGCCCTACGTGGAACGCCTGAACAATCCGACGCCCTGGTCAGTAAAAATGATGCCGCAACACCGCAATATGGTGCGAAGCCAATGCAGAGTTATGGATAGCTATGGCGGCGGCGTTACCGGTTCGCTGCTGACGGTGCGTCTGTCGCCTGAAGCCCATCAAGTCGACACTATTCGTGGCGAGTTGCAGAGTTTGCTGAGCAAGCTACCAAATCAAGTGGGACTGACAAGCGGCCATCTTCTGCAGACGCAGACGCCAAAGGCAGCACAAACGACGGAGCAAAAAATTCGTGGAGGGGTCGACGCTGTTGCAGACTGGATCGTGCTCGTATGCGGATACGACGCCCAAGCTCTCGAAGACTTGAGTTCCGGTGTGCTTGCGTCAACATCATTGGGCACGAGCGGGGGACAACACGGCATCTACCGCCTCTCATACGCGGCGACACCGCGCGATTTATAGCGACGTTCTCACGTATAAGTGCTGGGCACTTCGGGCGTCGCCGCCTCGGCCTACAGGCAAGGTCACCTGCGGCGATGATGCGCTTGGGTGGCCACGGCGAATATTCGTTCATCAGCAGATGAAATGCTCCACTCCGTCGCGCATAATTTGCAGTTCTTCGGATCGCGATGGGCAATGGCGACGGATGTAGTGGCAGCTCTGCCGCCCGCAGGTGATCCAGGCAACAACCGCTTTTTCCAGCTGAGTATATGAATATGCAATATCCTCGAAGGACTCGGCTCAATCTAAGAACCACTCTTGGAATCGGAGACCTTGAAAAGCTCAACCGCGCTGCGATTAATATTGATGCCAAGCCCAGGTGCATCGGGGATAGCGACTACGCCGCCCTCGTGCTCGATCGGCGTCGTCAAAATCGCTTGACGGAATGGATGTTCGGAGCGGTCGAACTCGAGCAAAGGTTCCAGTGGCGTCAGACGCATTGGGTTGTGGGGTAGAACAGCGAGCAGGTTCAATGCGGCAGCTAGTCCTATGCCTGTTCCCCAGACATGCGGTACGTAGCGCACGCCGAAGACCGCTGCCATGTCAGCAATTTTCTTGCACTCTGTGAGGCCACCAGCGGCGCATGTGTCGGGTTGAATGATATCCATGGCCCGGCGGATCAGAATATCCCGAAAGCCCCACCGGGTGTATTCACATTCGCCGCCAGCCACTGGGATGGGCTGACCTCGACGAACCTCGCAGTAGCTGCCGAGATCATCAGGCACCACAGGCTCTTCGAACCAACTTATATTCAGGTTAGCAACGTTGTTGCCAAGTTGAATGGCTTCAATTGCGTCGAAGCCATGATTAGCGTCGAGCATCAGACCAATGTGAGGGCCAATAGCCTCGCGAACCGCTCGGATCAAAGCAGTGTCCTCGGCAACACCGAATCCGATCTTGAGCTTTACCGCGCTGAAGCCTTGCGAAACGTAGTCTTTCACCTCGCGGACGACATAGTCGAGCGGATCGCCGGTATCGAGTCGATACGTGCCGGTCGCATAGGCAGAAACTTTGTGCCGCAAAGGACCGCCCATCAATTGCCAGACCGGCGCCTCCAGGATTTTGCCTTTCAGGTCCGATAGCGCGATATCGACCCCGCTGAGCGCCGTGACGATGAGGCCCTTCTGGCCCTGATCACGAAACAACCCATAAAGCTTTTGCCAGAGAAGTTCTGTGGCGAGCGCGGGCTCACCGATCAGATGGGGGCGAAACGCATTGATGACCGCTGCATTCAATCGCGCGGGTCCATAGCATTCACCCCATCCAGTGACGTCGTCTTCAGTCGTGATTTCAACCAGACACGCTGTGCGTACGGATGTACGGTTGAATGACCAGCTGAAAGGTTGCGACAGCTTGGCCTCGAGAACATGGGTCTTGATGTCTGCAATTCTGAATGTCTTCGTCACGTTGTCCCTGCTGTCTAACCTTGGTTCAGAGAGGCGGGTTCAAAACGATTCAGCTGCTAAGTGGCCACGTGGCCGACTTCGACGATATAATCCAGCTTAGGTTTATATTTTGGTCGGCCCCATGCCGCACTGATCTCTTTCCATCGGCGTCTAGTACCATGCCCGCCATGCTCGGCTTCAGCTGGTAAGTCAATCAGGACCCACCAGCGCGACCCCTTACAATTCACGATCGGTTCACCGCCAGTTGCGGACGAGTTGCGCCACTCGCCACGCATGGTCCGCTGCTCCTCCTATTTCGTTGTGGAGGGACGATAGGCAGACGTTCGGCAGCGGTGCACACGTTGCCTTGGCCAACAACTGCCGGAATGTACGCCCATCCTTCGCGGGCCAACGTTTCAACCGTGGCGGTTGTCGATGACAGGCCATATCCGAAAATCAGCGGCATTGCTTCGTGACCAGTAGCAAATACGTTTTCTGGTGCTGACATCGACTGCACTCATCGAGCTTCGTCATCACCTCTCAACATCCCGGCAAATCCTGTGACCGCGAGGGAAGCAAGGACGAGTCCTAGGAGCATTTCGAGTACGTACAACCCATATAGAATACCGCCCAGCGTGATTTGCAGCGTCGAGCGGCCATGCCATGAGGCTCCAGGAAGCGGGATGGCAGCAAGTGGTTGATACGTGGTGCGCGGACGCCAGTGTTCCTTGAACCCAAGATTTACAAACGGCAGGAACACGTCGAGGGAATAGGCAAATGGTGCAAAGCCAGGGTACTTCTCCTCGGATTTAGCGTCGTCTTGACCGTAGTTGCCTTTGAGGGCCATGACGTAGACTTCCTCGTCTTTGCAATCAATGCGTGTGCAGCCAAGCCCCGCCCACCACCAGATGCCTGCAAAAAAAGTGATGAATGCAGCCATCCAGATCACTGTGCGCCAAGGATTGAACCCATAGAGTGCGAACAGGTCGAGAAACCAGCCTTGCAATTTCGCGCTCTTGCTGACCGATGCGCTTTTGCGTTGCCGCCGCCGCCGCGCGATCGCAATTTCGCGCGCATCATCCTGATAGCCTTGTGCACTTAGTCGGCGGGATAGATGCACCCACGATTGGGGTTTGAAATGTTTTTCGAGGTCATCCGCAGACTGCGCTTCGAGCCAGCGGATCCGCATGACGGCAGCGGTTGAGCGGCGCCAGTGACGCTGCTCGTTTGAGACTGGGAGGCCGGTAGGGGTCTCAAGATGATCGTAGATGAAACCATCGAGGATGAGATGATCGATATCACGCCCGTCTGTGCTCCGGCCACGAACTGCAACGCCCTTGGCATACAACGGTGGTGGCCACGACTCGGCGGCATCTTCGTAGCTGCCAACACGAGCGCGCGATAAATCCACGATGCCGCGTGGTCGCCCGGCCGCGGTGTCGGGCATGACGATCCGGTCAAGCCTCGCATCGACCAAGCTGATCGCGATCGCATCGTAACGATCAGTGATGACCCCATCATGGGATTGTGGTGCGGTGGCGGATCCGCGCGCAAGTGCTGCCGATTGGATCCGGCTGCCGACAAGATCAAGAGTGCCTTGGATGTCCGCGCGGTCGAGTACGACGCCACCATTGGCGGTAAAGCCTCCATCCAATACGAGTTCACGCGCGATCGTGACGCCACTGGCAAACAAAGCTGGACCCGCTGCGACTTCAATTGTTGTTGCCCTCAAACGCATTTCGTTTCCCAGGTGCGCGCTCGGCAGTCGAACGAGACCTTGGATCGAAGCGCGACCCATGAACCAACCACCACGGATCATGGCGCCATCAGCGCGGATGGCCAGATCACCGTTGCCTCGGAGGTTGATTTCGGTGAAGCCGATCTGGCCTTCGATTTGAGCTCCGGCGAACCTGATATTCCCGATGATTTTTGCGCCTCGCATGATCCAGTTGCCGCCGATGTGGATCACATCGGCCTCAATGGCTCTGCCCTTCCCGTCAATCTCGATGTTGCTCGCCGAGATACCCTGGTTGATGCGTGCACCGGACAGCATGAGGCCACCGCGCAGCTTGGCGGCTGCCAGCGCAATTCCTTGCCCGACGATCAATCCATTGGCTGCAATAGCCCAGTCCTGACCGCTGCCCGATATCTGGGCCCCCTTGGCGGAAAGCTCGCCGGCAATGTTCGCCCGTCCCAGCAGCACGCCACCTTTCAGTATGCCACCATCGAGGATGAAGTCGCTGGCGATCTCGGCACCACGGGCGTTTAAGGCTTCGGAGCCGGCGCTAATCACGATCTGCTGGGCATCAATGGCTTTGATTTTCATGCCTCGTAACCTGAAGGGGCCCGAGATCGCTGTGCGACGAAGCAGCCAAGCGCCTTCACAGATCGCGCCGTCCGCCGTGATTGCGACCGCGCTATTTTGGATCTTGGCGTCCTCCCACAAGAGACTGCCGCCGATGCGTGCTCCCGCGAGCCGGACCTCTCCGGTGATCTCGGACTCCTGCAAAATCCAAGGACCGCTAAGACGTAAACCGTCGGCGAGTATCGCGACTTCTCCGGCATTCTTGATCTGCACGCTATCCATGGCTAGGGCCTCGCCGATGGTGGCCCCACGCAATCGAACGCCTCCTTCGATCGAGCTGCCACTCAGGAATAGCGCGCTCTCGATGTTTGCGCGGTCAGCAAAAATCGAGCCTGCAACTGAGCATTTGTAAAGCGCGAGCCGCTTCAGTTGAGCATCACGCAGTTGGATCGCCCCCCGAGTTGGCTCGATTGGGCGGAACTTGCA
>JANNRP010000150.1:0-3586 GCA_031401535.1 Hyphomicrobiaceae bacterium
GCGCCCCTGCGAGATGATCGGGATCAGTTGCAGGTGCGAAGGATGCGCCGATACCGAAATCTTCAAACGTTGACCGGCAATCTCGCGCTCGCCCGAATAGCCCAGATGATAGGACACGTCCGACGACACCCCCATGCCTTCGGGCACAGCTGGCTTACCGATGATCTCAGCCACCATGGCACCGAGCGGCTTGCCGCAGATATTTGCCAGCAGGTTGAACCGCCCACGGTGCATACCGCCGATCACGACTTCCTCGACACCAAGTCGGACGCCCTCGGTCAGCAGCATCTCGATCGCGATGTTGAATGTCTCCGCTCCGCCGAGACCGAAGAGCTTGGCACCTGGCAAGCGCAGCGCGAGTGCGGTCTCGAACACGGCCGTACGCGTCAGCAGCGCCAACAGTTGCGCGCGCTCGACAGCGGAGAGCTCCGGCTGGTTAGTCTCGGCTTCTGCACTGAGCCAACGGCGTCGATCAGTATCATGAATGTGACCAAACTCCCAGCCGATCGCGCCGCAGTAGGCAGTCCGCAACCGCGCGACAAGTGCGTTATCACTGGCAACGCCATAGTCACGCGCATCGAGTTCGGGGACACGCTGGATTGCCGCCAGCCCCAACGGATCGAGGTTGGCTGCCAAAAACCCATGCCGTCGGTAAGCTTCGATCAGGGCAACCTCGCCGTGGCCACCTGGCGACGATCGGGTTGTCGTTTCCGAATGCACCCGCGGTTCGCTTGCCGTCTCACCCCCTTCAATCAACGCCTCAAGCGCGCCAGCATCACCGACGCCAAAAAACTCTGCATCGGGCGACATGCGAAACTGTTGATTCATGGGGAGCAGAGTTCCAAGGTTGATTTACCCGCGACTATGCTTACCGTTGCGCACCGAAGACAACCACAGGGAATGCATACGATGGCGGCACCACTGGCACATCTGCGAGTCCTGGATATGTCGCGCGTGCTTGCGGGACCGTGGGCGGCCCAATTCCTGGCCGACATGGGTGCTGAAGTCATCAAGATCGAGCGGCCGGGCGAAGGTGACGATACGCGCGGTTGGGGGCCGCCGTTCGCGCGCGATCCGTCCGGCGGCGATCCAGGGCTGTCGGCATATTTCCTGTGTGCCAACCGGGGTAAGAAATCGGTGACGGTCGATATGGCAGCGCCGCAAGGTCAGGAGCTGATACGTAAAATTGCTGCCAAATGTGATGTCGTGATCGAAAACTTCAAGGTTGGCGGACTTGCCAAATACGGCCTCGACTACGCATCTTTGAAGGCCATTAATCCAAGCGTCGTTTACTGCTCAATCACCGGGTTCGGGCAGACCGGACCCTATGCCAGCCGTGCCGGTTATGACTTCCTCGTTCAGGGTATGGGCGGCCTGATGAGTGTTACCGGCGAGCCCGATAGCGTGCCCGGTGGCGGACCGGTCAAGGTCGGCGTTGCGATCTCCGATCAAGTTGCTGGCATGAACGCGCTGGCCGCAATACTGGCGGCACTCGTCCGGCGCGAGCGAACAGGCGAAGGCGACTACATCGATGTAGCGCTGCTGGACGCCACGGTATCGAGTCTGATCAACCAGGCCTCGACGCATCTTGTTGCCGGGACCGTTCCTGCCCGCATGGGCAACGCACACCCGACAGTGGTGCCCTATCAGGCATTCGCGACCGCGGAAGGCCACATCATTCTTGCCATCGGCAATGACGGTCAGTTCCAGCGATTTTGTCAGGCAACCGGTCTGACTACATTGCCGGAGGATACCCGCTTCCGAACCAATGCCGCCCGCATCCGCAATCGCGAGGCGCTCATCCCGCAGATTGCCTCCGCATTGAAAACGCGCACGGCATCGGAATGGATTACCTTGTTTGAACCGCTGGCGGTTCCCTGCGGCCCGATCAACACCATCGACCAGGTGTTCGACAATCCACAGGTGCGAGCCCGCAACATGCGCCGCACACTCAGCCACGATGAGGCGGGTCCGCTGCCTGTGGTTGCTAATCCCGTGCGGATGGCAAGCCACGACACCACGGCGCCAAAAGCGCCGCCGTTGCTGGGCGAAGATACCGACAGTGTACTGCGCGATCTACTGGGACTCAAACCAACCGAAATCTCGGCTCTGCGCGCCAACCGTATTGTCTGAGAATTACGCCTCCAGTTCGAAGGATTGCTCAACATGTCGCTCGACCAGTTCAGCCTCAAGGGCCGCCGCGCACTGATCACAGGATCGACTGCGGGCATCGGCTACGCGTTAGCCGAGGGGATGGCCGGAGCAGGTGCATCGATCGTGCTGAATGGACGCGACGAGGCGCGAACGGCCACCGCTGCCGCATCATTGAAGGCAAAGGGCTACGACGTCGTTGCGGCGGCATTCGATGTGACTGACGCAAAGGCAGTTCAAACCGCGATCTCCCGCATCGAAGCCGACATTGGTGCCATCGATATCCTCGTCAACAACGCCGGTATCCAGCGCCGCATGAGCCTCGAAGATTTTCCTGAGGAGACGTGGGCTGAGTTGATGCGAACCAATCTTGATAGTGTGTTTTTTGTCGGCAAGGCCGTCGCGCGCCACATGATCCCACGCCGCCGCGGCGCTATGATCAACATCTGTTCGGTGCAAAGCGAACTCGGTCGCCCCGGCATCGCGCCCTACACCGCCTCGAAAGGTGCGGTTAAAATGCTGACCAAGGGCATGGCAATCGACTGGGGTAAACACGGCATCCGCGTCAATGGGCTGGGCCCCGGATATTTCGCCACTGAACTCAACAAGGCGCTGGTCGCGGATGAAAAATTCTCTGGTTGGCTGACCGACCGTACACCACTCGGCCGCTGGGGTCAGGTTGAGGAACTGGTCGGCGCTGCGGTGTTTCTGGCCTCAGACGCCGCAGCCTTCGTGACCGGTCACGTGCTCTATGTCGATGGCGGGGTCACTGCCCGGCTGTAGTGTCACTGGTCCAGGCGAACATACCAAGCGTACAGCCCCGATGAAATCAAATCCAAAGGCCTGCCGCGACCTGATTCTCGTTCTCGGCGATCAGTTAAGTCCAGCATTATCCAGTCTCGCGGCATCGTCAAAAAAGCACGCCCGCGTGCTGATGGTGGAGGTGTTGGACGAGGCGACCTACGTCCGCCACCACAAAAAGAAGATCGCATTCATATTCTCCGCCATGCGGCACTTCTGCGAGGACTTGCGTGTCGGCGGCTGGGAGGTCGACTATGTGCGGCTCGATGAGGTGGGGAACACAGGGTCGTTCACTGGCGAAGTTATTCGCGCGATCGCACGACTAAAACCGCAGCGACTGCTTGTCACAGAGCCCGGCGAATGGCGTGTACAAGCAATGATGGCGGAGTGGCCGACCACCCTCGGCATCTCGGTCGAGATGCTTCCCGACGCACGTTTCATTTGTTCCATCCAGCGCTTTGCCGGCTGGGCGCATGGCCGCCAGCAACTACGCATGGAGTTCTTCTACCGGGAGATGCGCAAAGCGACCGGCCTGCTGATGGACGGCGACAAGCCGGTTGGCGGGCAATGGAATTTCGATCACGACAATCGAAAACCGCCAAAGGCCGATCTGTTCATGCCGGAACCTCTCCAC
>JANNRP010000151.1:0-7563 GCA_031401535.1 Hyphomicrobiaceae bacterium
TTGGTTGGAGCGCAAACGGTGCCGCGTACAGCGTCGCTCCTGTGTCCACACCAGCATCGATCAGATGAACCGTTACGCCAGCATGGGCAACGTCACCGCTCGCTAGCGCCCAGTAGCCGCCGTACTGGCCGCGGTAGCGCGGGTTCAAGCCGGCATGGTAGTTGATGAATGGCACTTGGATGCATGACAGTGTTGCTGCACGGATCATGCGCGTGCCGACGACGACAACGACGCGTGGTGCAAAGGCAATGAGTGCCTGCTTGCAATCGTCTGTGTTCACGCTCGGCACGTGTCGACGCGAAATTTGTGGGTCTATGGCGCTTTTCAAACCGGCATGATGCAGAATTTCAGCGCGACGTCGTCGTGCGCGAAATGCCGCCAAGTTCTGTAGCGGTGCGAACGCGAGTTGACCGACGGCGCGCCTCGCGCCCAGAAGTCTGAACCAGCGCCGGGAAATTTCGCCCGGTTTCTCGCCAAGTTCCTGGATGACGGCAAAATTTCGGAACCGCGCGGCGATTGCATTGATGACCGCCTCGGCGAGCGGACCGCCAGCAGTGAGGACAACGACGTCGTAACGTGTGGCTGTCGGCGCAGCCTCCGGATCAATCATTGAGGTGGCCTTACGAAAAGGGGGCCGTACGATTGTACGACCCCGAGTTCGCTATACCGACACACGATGCGTCACTTCGCCTTGTCGATCTTGGTCACGGTGAACTGTCCGTTGACCTTGTCGAGGTTGAACGTAACGTTATCGCCGGGCTTGACCGCTTTGAGCATGGCCGGATCGGCTGCCTTGAAGATCATGGTCATTGAGTCCATGTCGTATTTCTTGATCGGACCGTGATCGATCGTCATCTTGCCTTGGGCTTCGTCAACCTTGGTGATTTTGCCTTTGGCATCTTGCGCGAAGGCTGCGGTTGCGAAGAGTGCGGCGGCGGCAAGACAGGCACCGATGCGGAGAGAGAGGCTCATATTTGCTCCTTTGGGGTCGAATGATCAGAGGCGTGAGGGGTCAGTTCGGCTTCGCGGCAGCAGCGGCCTTCGGAAGTTTGCCTTTGGCGACCACTTCGACGACGCCTTTCATGCCGGCCTCATAGTGGCCGGGAATGAGGCAGGCATATTCAAAGGTGCCGAGCTTCGAAAACTTCCAGACCATGTCGGCCTGCTTCTTCGAGACAACACGCTTCCCGTTCGGGTCGTCGTGTTCCATCTCCGGATTCTTTTGCATGGCAATTGCGTGCTTTTTGTTGGCGTCAAATGAATCCAGCATGAACTCGTGGTCCAATTCACCGACGTTCTTAATGACGAACTTGACCTGCTCGTTCTGCTCGACAACGATTTTCGTTGGCTCGAAGGCCATCGTGCCGTTACCTTCCTTGGCGGTCATCTCGATCACGCGGAACGGCTTTGTGGGGTCGCCCGGAGTGCCCGCGTTGAACTTCGTGTGCTTGTGCCCCTTCGGCCCGGCCGCAGAGTAAACCATCTGAGATGCGGCGAGTGACACGCCGATTGCGACGACGCCCGCGCCGAAGAGTTTCAGACGATGCATGGTTGCCCCCGTTCAATTGATAGGATGGTCAGTTACAGTTTGATTGAGTCCGATCCGCGGAGCGCGAAACGGGATTCGTGTAACGGCGCGTAACAAGCGTGGCGCATACCGTCGCCGGTTTTCAGTGCTTACCGTGACCGCCCTTCGGCTTGACGACATTCACCTCAACTGACCGAGCGCCCTTGGCTGCAGGCAAGCTGCCGGTGGTTTTGCCAGTCGGTGCTTTGGCAGGGGCAGGAACAGCGCCATTTGGCCCCTTGTACTCGAAGGCAACCGTACCGGCCGGATGTTTGTACCAGCCCGGGTCCTTGTAGTCACCCGACGCGAGCCCTTCACGCACCTTCACCACAGAGAACATCCCACCCATCTCGACCGGGCCGAACTGCGCAAAGCCAGTCATCATCGGCAACGTGTTGTCAGGGAGCGGCATTTCCATCTCACCCATGTCGGCCATACCAGCCATGCCCATGGCCATGTAACCCTTAACGACCTTGTCGATCTTCTTCTTCACCTCGGCTTTGTCGACGCCGATGTATGTCTTCACGTCATGACCCATGGCGTTCATGGTGTGATGTGACTTGTGACAGTGGATCGCCCAGTCCCCTTCGTAGATGGCCTTGAATTCGAAGGCGCGCATCTGCCCGACGGCGCAGTCGACAGTTACTTCAGGCCAACGGCTCTCAGGCCGGGTCCAGCCACCATCTGTGCACGTCACCTCGAAATCGTAGCCGTGCATGTGAATGGGATGGTTGGTCATGGTCAGGTTGCCAAACCGGATTCGTACTTTATCATTCTTGGCGACAACCAAGTGATCGATGGCTGGAAACGCCCGGCTGTTCCAGACCCAGAGATTGAAATCAAGCATCGTGTTGACTTTGGGCACGTAACTACCGGCCTCAATGTCGAAGGCATTCAGCAGGAACACGAAGTCGCGGTCGACGCGCATGAACTTCGGATCCTTCGGATGCACCACGAAGAAACCCATCATGCCCATAGCCATTTGAGTCATTTCGTCGGCGTGCGGGTGGTACATGAAGGTGCCGGACTTGTGGATTATCCACTCGTAGACAAACGTCTTGCCGACGCCGATATGCGGCTGCGTCAGGCCGCCGACGCCGTCCATGCCGCACGGCAGAATCTGCCCATGCCAATGGACAGATGTGTGCTCTGGGAGTTTGTTGGTCACAAAAATGCGAACTTTGTCGCCCTCGACGCACTCGATGGTCGGGCCGGGCGACTGACCGTTATAACCCCATAGATGAGCGTTCATGCCGGGTGCGATCTCGCGCACCACGGGCTCAGCGACGAGATGGAACTCCTTCCATTCGCCGTTCATGCGCCACGGCAGCGTCCACCCATTGAGCGTGACCACGGGATTGTAGTCGACACCCGTCGTAGGTCTCACCGGTGGTTGCATCAGGGGCGACACCTGCGTAGCGGCCTCGGGCACGTTCGCGAATGCGGCCCGTCCCGACACCTGCGAGACACCTGCCAGCGCCATACCCGAGACAGCCATAAACTTGCGGCGGTTGATGGTCATGTTTTTTTTCCTCAGGTGTACGGGAACTCAATGTCCGCCTGCTTCGCTACCACCGCCAGCCGCGGCGCTCGGTCCGCTGCCGCCGCTCATCACGCCGCCGCCCACGAGGGCGACATGCAGATCGACCTGTGACAGCCAGAAGTCTCGCCGCGCCTCGATCGCCTGGATGTTCGCCATGATCCGCTGACGGCTATCGACCAGAAGCGAAGACAGATCTTTTAGCATGCCATTGTAGTTCAGCAGCATTTCGCGGTTCATGATGTCACGCAGCGGCAGAACTTCTTTCTGATAATGCATCGCGATCTCATAAGCCCCGCGATAGCCGCCGTAAGCCTCGCGCGCCTCTGATCGAACTTCGATGGCTCTAGCAATGAGGCGGTGAACTGCTCCCATATACTGCTGTTCCACAGCCCGTGTGCGCGCTTCACCAAAATCAAAGATCGGAATCCTGAACTCCAATTCAATCCCGCGCCACTTTTCACGCTCGCGCTCCGTCTCTGTTTCCAGCGTAGGAGGCGGACCAGGATTCAGAGAATAACTCGTCGAGTTTGACCATTCAGTATTCTTCATGACACGCACTTCGAGGACGTCGATCCAACGTGTGGCCTTTGTGAGCCCATGTTGCTTCGCTAAGATTTCGAGATCTTGACGCGCTAACTCAAGATCGACACGCCGCTTCACAGCGTCCGTCTCAACGTCCTTGTAAATCCGTGGAGCCTTCGGCAACGACTTCAAGTCCGGCGGAAGCTTGAATGCTGTCTGCGTACCCCAGAGCCCAAGTGCGCGAATGAGCTTTTCGCGCTCTGACCGCTGTCTCAGCCGAGCCATTGCAAGTTGGCCGTTGACATCGACGGTGAAGGCGTGTTCACGCGCCTGTTCTAGCTTGGTCATTGCGCCGGTTTCGCCGAGCTTTATGGCTAGATCCGAGACCGCCTCCGCAGCCGTGCGCGCCTCTTCGAGAAATGCGACCGTGCGATTGGCGGCCACGGCGCGGAAATACGCACGGCGTGCATCGGCGGCGGTCTTGAGCGTTGCTTCAACTGCCCTGACCTTGGCTTGCTGGAACTTCGCCTCGGCAATCTCCTTACGGCGTGGCAACGTCAGCAGTCCGAGCACATTTTGTAGGATGTTCCGCTCGATCTCGAGCGCCCCTGTTGTCACCAACCGCCCGAGGGACACGGTCGGCGATGGCGGCAGGCTCGCTTCGACCATCTGCGCTTCGCCGAGCCCGAGATCGGCGTAGGCTCCCTGCAGTATGCGATTGTTGAGCAAGGCAATCTGCACTGCAGTTTCGTCTGAAAACGGCTTTTTCAACAAGGCGTCGACGCGTGCACGTGCTGCCGCTGCGTCAGTCTCGGTGCGGATCTTGATGACGTCTTTACCGAGTTCGCCACCGGCCTCCGACTTGATGAAGGTCATGCCTCCATCAGCCGAAAAGTTGGCGCAACCGCCCAAACTGGCGCCGATTGCCAGCAGTGCCATGAGTGAGATTGATGACCGTCTCATTGCTTGGGGTTCCCCGGCGCCCCTCTAGGCGACGGACCGCCGGGTAGGGTCCCGGGCGGCGCAACGCGTCGGTTGACGTCGCCCCAGGGCATGGGATCAATCGGACGATACGATTGGTTCCCCGAAGTGATCGGCACGTAAGTGGACGGCTTCACCTTGACGGGATCGTCCGGCATCGAGCCGGAATGCGGCCATTCCAGTGAATGGCGGTCGCGCAGTTCACCCCAGCCGAGAAGAGCCGGGACCGCAGCAAGAACCGCAATGGCCATGAGCCGTTTCATGCGCACCTCGTTGAGGCGACATTCACGATTCGCCTATCAGTTAATAACAGCCCAGTGCAGGGGCGGCGACCATTGCCGTGTAACGCCGCGTAACGAACCAGAGGTGTGGCGCGCACGCAACTGCCCGTGTGCTCATCCAGGCAGAGCAAGCGTGACGCGGAGTCCACCAGTTTCACGGTTGGCCAACGTGACATCTCCGCCGAGGCTGCGGGCAACGCTCCGGGCAACCACAAGTCCGAGGCCGGTGCCTTCGACACTTGGTGAAGCCTCGTCGGAGAGGCGGCGAAACGGACGAAATGCTTCTTCCTGAAGCGCTATGGGAATGCCGGGGCCATCGTCATCGATGACGATCTTGATTAATGTCCCCGAGGCAGCGAATGAGATCCTCGCCGCATTGCCGTACTTCACGGCGTTCTCGGCGATGTTCACGACGGCTCGGCGAAGGACGATGGGTCGGCTCGTCACAGCCAGATGGGCCGAACCCGTGAACGTAACCTGTCCACCCGAATCGGTCATATGATCAGCAATGCTTTGGAGCAGCGCGACGAGATCGAAGCGTTCAGGCGGCTCCGCCTCGAAATCCATGCGCGCAAAATCGAGAGTTGCTCTCACCATGCGCCGCATCTGGTTGATGTCGGAAGAAATTTTGTTCTTGAGATCACTCTCACCCATGTCGTCGAGCCGCAGAACCAAACGCGTAATCGGAGTGCCGATATCGTGAGCCAAGGCGGCAGTGAAGGCTGTGCGGTCCTCGATCAAGCGCTGAATGCGATCCTGCATGACATTGAAGGCCCGCGCAGCACTGCGAACCTCGTACGCCCCGCGTTCGGGCAAGGGAGCTGACCGAATGTCGGTGCCAAGGCGATCAGCAGCACTTGCCAACCGTATCAGCGGGCGGGTCGCTCGCGACAGCATCCATGCGCCTGACACGAGCACCGACAGCAGCATAGCACCAAGCGGTGCCCACAACTTCAGTGGCGAAAACGGGCTGACAGTAAGCAGTGGGGTGGTGAAAACGATCTGTGTGCCATTGGCGAGCTGGATGTCGGTCGTTATGCCACCAATGGTCCGGATCTCTTCAAGCGTGCCCGCTGGTAGATGATGTGGCTCCGGGTTGAGCGTGGCGCTAAGTGTCGTCAAAAGCGTTGGCCGCGCTTCGTTGCCGGCAATGAAGCGGTGTGCGGTGCGGATGCCATCGTGGTCAGGTCGATCAAGAAACAGTCCGACAAGATGCTCGAACAGGTGCGGCCTCGTCCCCTCGACGACAGGAGTCGGCTCATTCGTCGCTGCCGCGCGCCTAACTTGAATGAGCGGGCTGTTGAGATGTGAGATCAGTTCATCTCGAGCATCTCGCGGTGTCAAATCGAGGAGCTTGACAACGAATGCGATGCGGTCGGCAATTAGGGCGTCCTGAAGGAGCGTGGCGGCCTCTTCGTGGTTGCGAGCGTACAGCCACAGGCTCCCTATGTGTGACAGGGCCAGCCATACGACCAGCACGACCAGCACACGCGACTTCAACGAGTTGAGCACGGATCAATCCTCGACCTTGGTCACATCCGGACTGAAGATATAGCCTTTGTTGCGGATGGTCTTGATGAACTCGGGTTGATCGGGGTCTGATTCAATTTTGCGCCGCAGTCGTGTGATCTGCATGTCAATGCTGCGATCGAATGCGACGGCGCTTCGGCCTCTGGTCAGGTCGAGAAGTTGCTCGCGCGTCAGCGTGATTTGTGGATGTTCAGCGAACGCCATCAGCAGGTCGAACTCTCCGTCTGTCAGGTTTACACCGACTTTGTCAGGCGACTCCAGCTCACGAGCGAAGCGATCGATCGTCCAGCCGACGAACTGCAAACGCCGGGCCTGCATGGCAGACTTGACGGGCAGATCATTCGCACGCCGTAGCACAGCCTTGATGCGCGCCAGCAATTCCTGCGGATTGAACGGCTTGGTCAAATAGTCGTCCGCGCCCATCTCCAGGCCGACGATGCGATCGGTGTCAGAGCCGAGCAGGGTCAGGAGAATGATTGGCACCCGACTCTCCTTACGGAGGTCTCGGCACAAATGCAGCCCGTCCTCGCCCGGCATGACCCTGTCGAGTACTATCAGGTCGACGCTCGATGCAACCAGCGCCGCGCGCATCTCCTTGCCATTGGCTGCAGCATCAACACGGTAGCCATTCTTCTTCAAAAATTTGCTGATGAGGTCTCTGATCTCGCGGTCGTCGTCGACGACGAGGATGTGCTGTGTGGCGGTCATGTCTCCCCCGGTAAGCTTTGCGCCAGCATAGTCGAAGGACGGGCTTGGCTGGTCGAGCGCGTTTGTAACGGCGCGTAACAAATCGGATTGGCAAGGCATGTTCATGCCTTCGTGATCTGGCTCACTGTCGCTGGTTGGGGGTGTGCCATTGGCATTTGCTGTATACTCGGTAACTCCAGGTAACCAATGCGCGAGCGGTGACAGTCCGTGACCCGTGTTGGCTCGCACAGATTGGCGATGTCGCCTATCCCTGTTCTCACCGGCTGCGTACTTGAACGTCAGCCGGACAGAACTAACCGACCGCAACATGCGGCATTAGCAACAGGACAAAATCCCATGAAAACGATGATCTTCGCAGCCGCCCTGGCCCTCTCGACGTTTGCCACGGCTGCTTCCGCTCATACTGCACAGCAGAAGGCAGTCTCCAAGCC
>JANNRP010000152.1:0-17675 GCA_031401535.1 Hyphomicrobiaceae bacterium
TTATCGGACCTTCGCACCATGGGCTTCAAATGCGGCATCGTCGGATTGCCCAACGTCGGCAAGTCAACGCTTTTCAATGCACTGACACAAACCGCGCAGGCGGAAGCTGCGAACTATCCGTTCTGCACGATCGAACCGAACGTCGGCGAAGTCGGCGTTCCCGATGAGCGGCTCGATAAGCTGGCGGCCATCGGCAAAAGCCAGCAGATCCTACCGACCCGACTGACCTTCGTCGACATCGCGGGTCTGGTGCGCGGCGCATCGAAGGGCGAAGGGCTTGGCAACAAATTCCTGGCACACATCCGCGAATGCGATGCGATCGCCTACGTGCTGCGCTGCTTCGTCGACGACGATGTCACCCACGTCGAGGGACGCATCGACCCGCTTGCCGACGCCGAGACGGTCGAAACCGAGCTGATGATTGCCGACCTCGACAGTTGCGAGAAGCGTTTGGCTGCTGCCGAGAAGAAAGCGCGCGGCGGCGACAAGGAATCGATCGCACTGATGAAGCTGCTCGACAAGGCGCTGGTGCTGCTGCGCGAAGGCAAACCCGCGCGTATGGCTGAACTGAGCGCTGACGAGCAACCGGCCTATCGTGCCCTGCAGCTATTGACGGCCAAACCGGTGCTATACGTCTGCAACGTCGACGAAGGATCGGCTGCCAGCGGCAACGAATATTCCAGACGCGTCGAGCAAGCCGCCAAAAAAGAAGGCGCTGGCGTGGTCGTCATTTCAGCCAAGATCGAAGCGGAGTTCGCCGGACTTTCTCTCGACGAGCGCGCCGAGTTCCTGAAGGATCTGGGCTTGGCCGAAGCTGGTCTCAACAAGCTGATCCGCGAAGGTTATTCTCTGCTGGGCCTGCTTACCTACTTCACGGTCGGCCCGAAGGAAGCCCGCGCCTGGACGGTCCCCGTCGGCACCAAGGCACCAAAGGCAGCGGGCGTAATCCACACCGACTTCGAGAAGGGCTTCATCCGCTCGGAGACGATCGCCTATGACGACTACATCGCTTTCAACGGCGAAGTCGGCTGCAAGGATGCCGGCAAGATGCGCCTCGAAGGCAAGGAATACGTCGTCAAGGACGGCGACGTGCTGCACTTCCGCTTTGCCAATTGAGTTTTGAGGCCAGACGCATGATCGACTTTTTTGACCAACCGGAGCCGGGCTCGCCACGGCCATTCAGCCGCGCGACGCGAGCCGCTGGTCTCGTGTTCGTATCGGGGCACTCGGCACCGCACGATCCGGCACGCGGAATTTTTCGCGGCGATACAGCTGGCGAGCAGGTGCGCAATGCACTCGGCCACATCGCCGCGATCCTGGGCGAAGCAGGCAGCAGCCTCGACCGCGTCGTGCAAGTCTCGATGCTGATTACAGACCCGGCGGACTATGCCGCTTGCAACACGGAATACGTGCGGCATTTCCCGGGCGGCCTGCCCGCGCGCCACACCGCCCGCTTCGGCGTACCGACCGACGCCAAAGTCGCGTTCTCGTGCATCGCGTTGGCGGGGACATAGAGCCTCACACCCGGGCGATGACGGGCACTTCTGTCGCCTGCAACTCCTTGGCGATACGTTCGACGCGGCGAAACACGCGCAAGAAATTGCGGCCCGCGATCTTGGCGATGGCACCGTCGCTCCATCCCCGCACGATAAGTTCGGCCAACAGGTCGGGAAATTTCGACACGTCCTCAAGTCCGTCGGGCACGGCACCGCCGAAAAAGTCCGAGCCGATGCCGATGTAATCGATGCCCGAGCGCGCCGTCATGTATTGGATGTGATCGCAGAGATCTTCCAGCGTCGCACGCGGTGCCGGACCAGCCTTGCGGGCATGGCTCTCGAACCACTCCTTGCGTTCGGCGCCGGGCGGCGCCTTGCCGAGTGGATCGGTGAGCGGCCGCTGCCAATCTCGCAAGGCTTGTGAGATGAACGGCGGCACGAACGTCGCCATCACGATGCCGCCGTTGGCCTTCAGTCGGTCGAGCACGTCGTCTGACACGTTGCGCGGATGATTACACAAGCTGAACGCATTCATGTGGCTAAATACCACCGGCGCGCGCGACGCATCCAGGACCTTGTGCTGGGCAAGATTAGATGTATGCGCACAGTCGACGATCATGCCGAGGCGGTTCATCTCGCGCACGACCTTGGCGCCGAACTCGGTCATTCCGTCGTGACGGGCGACATCGGTCGAACTATCGACCCAGTCGAGCGTTTCGTTGTGGCAGAGCGTCATCAGTCGCACGCCGGCCGCATACCAAACGCGCAACGGAGCGAGGCTATTCTCCAGTCCGATACCGCTCTCAACGGTCACGAACGAGGCGATTTTGCCCTGGGCTTTAGCACGGGCCACGTCGCTGGCACGGGTTGCTGGTAAAAACACATCCGGATGTGCCCGCGCGATTTCGAGCGCCACGTCGATCTGCTCTATCGTGTAGAGACCGGGCTTTGTCGCACGCGATGGCACGAACGCCGCCCACCACTGCGCCGCCAATCGGCCTTTCCGAAGCCGGGGAATATCTGTGTCGTAACCCTGGTGCGATCGCGTCAGATCAAATGCACGCACATCGCAGTCAGCCTGGCTGCGAATGACGATCGGCAGATCATTGTGCCCATCGATGAGCGGGATTTTGTCGAGAATATCATGCGCGTGCTGCAGAGCGTCACGTCGTGTCTTGGCCGCCATAGTTCACTGCTCACTTGATTGCATCACGCCTGTTTGACCCCAGCCCCGCTCTACTTGACTTCCTGAACGGCAGTTAAATTGCGCGTTCAGATCGAGTTCAAGGCAGCGCTGGCATCTTGATAACACTTTCAACGACACGACAGGAAACTGAGACCCGCCCAACCCCAAACCAGGAGAACGTGCTGTGACTGTCCATTCGTCTTCGAAGAAGATCACGTCCAAGGTATTGATGGCAACGGCCATTGCTGGCTTCGGACTGACCGCCGCAACTGGTGGCGCGTTCGCCTACGGCCAAAAGTACATCGACTCGGTGCAGGCACGCGAAGCGGCCGCCATCGAGCAGGGCCGCTACAGTGGCGCGCTGACACGGCGCGAATATCGCGACTTGAAGGCCGAGCAGGATAGCATCCGCGAAATGGAGCGCCGCGCCCAGGCCGATGGCTATGTCTCAAAGCGCGAATACAGTGCGATCTCGGAAGCTCAGCGCAACGCTGGCCGTCACATCTACCAGGAAGCACATGACGGGCAGACCTCGTGGTATCGCCGGTGGCTTTATCGGACCCGGTGACGTGCCGGGAGTTGAGACCGCTCAGCGTGGTCCGGTAACGGATGTCGCGCAGAGATAAACCGACCCGCGACCTCACAGTATTGAGGTCGCGGGCCGGTCAGCGTATTGCTCGTTACATCCGGAACACACCGAATTTCGGCGCTTCGATGGGCGCATTCAGCGCGGCACTCAACGACAACGCCACCACACGGCGGGTCTCAGACGGTGTGATGATGCCATCGTCCCATATCCTTGACGTGGCGTAGTAGGGATGCCCCTCGGTTTCGAACTGGTCGAGGATCGGTCGCTTGAACGCCGCTTCCTCTGCCGCGCTCCAGGATTTTCCGTCGGCCTCGATGTTGTCGCGCCGCACTGTTGCCAAAACAGATGCTGCCTGCGGACCACCCATCACGGAAATGCGCGCATTTGGCCACGTAAACAGGAAGCGCGGACCATAGGCGCGTCCGCACATCGCATAGTTGCCGGCGCCATATGACCCGCCGATGATTACCGTGATCTTCGGGACCCGGGCAGTTGCGACCGCCGTCACCATCTTCGCGCCATGCCGCGCGATACCACCGGCCTCGGCCTCACGTCCGACCATGAAGCCAGTGATATTCTGCAGGAACAGCAACGGAATGCGCCGCTGCCCACACAACTCGATGAAATGTGCCGCCTTCTGCGCCGTCTCGGAATAGAGGATGCCATTATTGGCGAGGATACCGACCGGCAATCCTTCGATATGGGCGAAGCCGGTCACGATCGTGGTGCCATACAGCGCCTTGAACTCCTCGAACTCAGAGCCGTCGACGAGGCGTGCGATCACCTCGCGCGCATCATACTGGGTCATCAGCGAAGTCGGCACGACGCCGTTGAGTTCGCTCGTGTCGTAGGCGGGCGGGCGCGGTTCGCGCACGGCGATGTCGATGCGTTTGACGGTGTTCAAGTTGGCGACGATACCGCGTGCGATGTCGAGCGCGTGATGATCGTTCAGAGCATAGTGGTCGGCAACGCCGGACAGGCGTGTGTGAACGTCGGCGCCGCCGAGGTCTTCCGCTGATACGGATTCGCCGGTGGCAGCCTTCACCAGCGGCGGCCCACCCAGGAAGATCGTGCCCTGTTTACGCACGATCACGCTTTCATCCGACATGGCCGGCACATAGGCGCCGCCTGCGGTGCAACTGCCCATCACGACGGCAATCTGCGCGATGCCGTCCGCCGACATGCGGGCCTGATTGTAGAAGATGCGGCCGAAATGTTCCTTGTCGGGAAATACGTCCGTATGATGCGGCAGGTTGGCGCCGCCTGAATCGACCAGGTAGACGCACGGCAGACGGTTTTCCCAGGCGATTTCCTGGGCCCGCACATGCTTCTTTACGGTCATCGGGAAGTAGGTGCCGCCCTTGATCGTCGCATCGTTGCACACGATCATGACTTCGCGACCCGAAACGCGCCCGATCCCGGTAATGACGCCGGCGCCGTGAATGTCTCCGGTGTATTGGCCAAATGCTGCAAGTTGCGACAACTCGAGAAACGGCGCGCCGGGGTCGATCAGCCCCAGCACCCGGTCGCGCGGCAGCAGCTTGCCACGGGCAGCATGGCGCTCGCGCAACTTTAACGGCCCGCCAACCGCCACCTCGGCGCGCTTCTGCTGCAGGTCGGCGACGACCAATCGCATGGCCTTTGCATTGGCCTTGAACTCGTCAGAAGACGCATTGATCGCTGACGTCAATTTCGGCATGGGGGCCCCTTATGTCTCAGGCAAACCTAAGCAGGGGCCGGGAAAGGAAGCAAGATTTGGTGTGGCATGGTTGGTCGGTAAGTGGATGGGGGTGGCATTCCATGGTAGAGCCCAAAACAGGTATCACCGACCATCCGCTTGCCATCATCATGGCTTCCGGCGCATTGTCCGGCGGTTTTTGTTAACCCTATCATGCACTCTGAAACTGTTCGCGAGATCGCCCACTCATGTCGTCTGCCAAGGCTGCCCTTCTTTCGGTTCTCGGCCGCACTGAAAGTCCTCAGCGCGAGACGTTGCGGCGCGTGCTTGCCAAGCAGCGGTCGCAATCCAAGAAGGCGCTGGAACGCCCGAAACTGGTGCTCGCCAGCGCCTCGCCACGACGCCTGGCGCTGCTCGACCAGGTCGGTATCGCACCCGATGCCCTGCGTCCGGCATCGATCGACGAGACGCCGCGCCGTTCCGAGATGCCGCGCGCGCTCGTCACACGGCTGGCGCGAGCAAAAGCCGAGGCAGCCCGCGACCAGCTCGCCAACGATACGACGCTCGCCGATTCCTACGTGCTCGCCGCCGACACCGTGGTCAGCGTCGGCCGCCGCATCTTGATGAAGCCGCAGTTCGTCGAGGAGGCGGTGGCATCGCTGCAACTGCTGTCGGGCCGCGCCCATCGCGTATTGACCGGCGTTTGCCTGCTCACGCCCGACGATCGCATGCGTCTCAAAATTGTCGAAACCCGCGTGCGATTCAAGCGACTATCGCGCACCGACATCGATGCCTACATCGCCTCACGCGAATGGCGGGACAAGGCCGGCGGCTATGCCATCCAGGGGCTGGCCGGCAGTTTTGTGCAGAAGATCATAGGCTCCTATACCAATGTCGTCGGCCTGCCGGTGACCGAGGTCTCGAACCTGTTGCTGGGCGAGGGCTTCCCAATTCATTTCAATTGGGTCAAATCAGCCAATATCGATCCGGACTGAGCCCGTGAGGAGCCACGTGGATACGACGACGAAGCCCGCATACCTGCCCAAATGCTCGATCTGCGGAGCCGCAACGGTCGCAGCATTCCGGCCGTTTTGCTCGCGTCGCTGTTCAGACGTCGATCTTGCCCGTTGGTTGTCCGGCTCCTACGCCATCGCCGGTGGGTCGAACGATGCGGACGAGGATGGCGATGACGCGCAGGCAGGCAGCATGGTTGGCGATTCCGCCAGTCGGCGCTACTCCAGCGATGACGATCAAAACTCGAACAGCACATGAAGCACCGCCATGATCATCGCGATTGACGGCCCAGCCGCATCCGGCAAAGGCACACTCGCCCGGCGCATCGCCGCGCACTATGGCTATCCCTGCCTCGATACCGGGCTGTTGTATCGCGCAGTGGCGCGCGATGTCATGGCAATGGCCTGCGATCTGGAAGATGTGGAGGCGGCGACACGTGCTGCGCAAGCGCTCGATCCCGCGACGCTTGACGACGAAGGA
This sequence comes from Hyphomicrobiaceae bacterium, assembly GCA_031401535.1. Taxonomy (GTDB): domain Bacteria; phylum Pseudomonadota; class Alphaproteobacteria; order Rhizobiales; family Hyphomicrobiaceae; genus JAKFWF01. Next base: position 6,444 of record JANNRP010000152.1, read on the forward strand.
CTGCGCACACCGGGCGTTGGTGACAAGGCGTCGATCGTCGCGCGGATGCCGACTGTCCGCGTGGCGTTGCTACAGTTCCAGCGCGACTTTGCGCACACACCACCGGGCGCGGTGTTGGATGGCCGCGACATCGGCACCGTCGTCTGTCCGGATGCACGCGTTAAGTTGTTTATTACCGCCGAACTCGGTGTGCGCGCACTGCGCCGTTTCAACGAATTGCGCGCACGTGGCGAGGATGTCGTATTCGAGCGCGTGCTCGACGTCATCCGGGGCCGCGACGAGCGTGACGCGGGCCGCGCCGATGCACCGATGAAAATGGCTGACGACGCGCACTTGCTGGATACCAGCAACTTGGCTATAGACGAAGCATTCGATGCCGCCATCGGACTGATCAAGAGGACGATTGGCCAATAAGGCTCCGCTTCACCGGGTGTTCCGTTCTGGAATGCCAGGGAAGTACCGGACCTAATCTCGTTGGTGGGTAGTACCCTCGGACGGCGGCACGCGATCCAAACTCACCATCCGCTCGTGCTGGCACAGGTCCAGCCGGTCACGCATGACGCGTGTCCGGCCATCATGCTTTCGCGAACCTACCGAAACAGCCACCGCGGCCCTTTGCTCAATAATAGGCGTCCGCAACTTTTTGAATTCCAACAGGAGATCTGATGACGACCGCCCAAACCTCTAGAGAGTACAATCCGACTCGCGACGACTTCGCGGCCATGTTGACCGAAACGCTCGGCGCTGACGATGCCTTTGAAGGTAGCGTCGTGCGCGGCAAGATCGTCGGCATTGAAAAAGACATGGCAATTATCGACGTCGGCCTGAAGATGGAAGGCCGCGTCGCGATGAAGGAGTTCGATCTCCCAGGCGTGCCGTCTGGCCTCAAGGTCGGCGATGAAGTCGAAGTCTACCTGGAGCGCATCGAGAATGCGCTCGGTGAAGCCGTGCTCAGCCGCGACAAGGCCAAGCGCGAAGAGAGCTGGACCCGCCTTGAGAAGCAGTTCTCGGCCGGCGAAAAGGTCTCGGGCGTCATCTTCAATAAGGTCAAGGGCGGCTTCACGGTCGATCTCGACGGCGCCGTGGCGTTCCTCCCCGGTTCCCAGGTCGACGTGCGCCCCGTGCGCGACATCGGCCCGCTGATGCATCAGCCACAGCCGTTCCAGATCCTCAAGATGGATCGTCGCCGCGGCAACATCGTGGTGTCCCGCCGTTCGGTGCTCGAAGAGAGCCGCGCCGAGCAGCGCACGGAGATCGTCGCACGTCTGGCCGAAGGCCAGGTCATCGACGGCCTCGTCAAGAACATCACCGATTATGGTGCATTCATCGATTTGGGCGGCATCGACGGCCTGCTGCATGTCACCGACATGGCATGGCGCCGCGTCAATCATCCGTCCGAAATCGTCAATGTCAGCGACACGGTGAAGGTGCAGATCATCCGCATCAATCCAGATACGCAGCGTATCTCGCTCGGCATGAAACAACTGCAGTCAGATCCATGGTCCGGCATCGAAGCCAAGTATCCGGTACAGGGCCGCTTCAAGGGCACTGTTACGAACATCGCCGACTATGGTGCGTTCGTTGAATTGGAGCCGGGCGTCGAAGGCTTGATTCACGTCTCGGAAATGAGCTGGACCAAGAAAAATATCCACCCCGGCAAGATCGTCTCGACCAGCCAGCAGGTCGATGTGCAGATCCTCGAAGTCGATCCCGCCAAGCGGCGCATTTCGCTCGGCCTGAAGCAGACCCAGGATAATCCATGGGAAAGCTTCATCAGCCAGCACCCGAAGGGCGCAATCGTCGAAGGCCCGATCCGCAACATCACCGAGTTCGGCCTGTTCATCGGCCTCGATGGCGGCATGGACGGCATGGTGCATCTGTCCGACCTCGACTGGGCTAAGGCCGGCGAAGAGGTCATCAAGGACTACAAGAAGGGCGACACGGTAAAGGCCATGGTGCTCGACGTCGATAGCGCCAAGGAGCGGATTTCGCTCGGCATCAAACAGCTCAGTGGCGACCCGGCCGACGTGCTCGCCAAGTATAAGAAGGGCGATGCCGTCACCTGCACCGTCACCAAGGTCGAAGACAGCGGCATCGAGGTCAAGATTGCGGACAGCGAGATCACCTCGTTCATCCGTCGTGGCGACCTGTCACGCGACCGTTCAGAGCAGCGCCCCGAGCGCTTCAATGTCGGCGATAAGGTGGACGCCTCGGTGATCAGCGCCGATCGCGCCTCCCGCCGCATTGCCGTATCGATCAAGCAGCTTGAGATGGCTGAAGAGAAGCAGGCCGTGGCTCAGTACGGGTCATCGGATTCGGGCGCTTCCCTCGGCGATATCTTCAAGGCCGCCATCAAGAAGCGGGAAGGCAGCGACACTTAAGCTCTGAACGTTACTCTGGCACGTATCAATCGGCGCGGCCCTACCCAGGGTCGCGCCGGTTGCGTTTCTGATCATGGTTCCGGGTCAGAGGCAAATACCGAACGGTAGAATCGGCTATGCTGTGGCCAATCGGTGCGCGGCTTGGCGGGGTGAAAAATGCGTGTCTGGCTGGTTGCAATTGCAGCAATCGTGGTCGGGATCGTTGCCTGGGAGGCCGTTGTGCCGCCTGGCACGCGCAAGGAGGCCTGGGACCTGCCGATCTATTGGCAGGCGGCCTACCCAGTCATGGTCGCGGGTTCGTTGCTGTTCGGTTGGTTCGCGCCGGAGCGGCCCTGGCGATGGGGCTTGCTGATTTGCATGGGCCAGGGCGTCTGGGTGCTCGTGACGACGGCGCTGCGGTCAGGCGTGCCCAATCTGCTGCCGCTCGGTCTGGTGATGTTCGCGATCCTCAGTCTGCCTTGTATGATTGCAGCCTACACCGGCGCGGCGCTGAGCCGAAGAAGTGGCAGGCGCTAGCACTCCGCTGGCGGCAAATCAGCCAACGCTATATCGATGCTGGACTGAAACGTGGCCGCGTCGCCAAGCTTATGGGCAAGCGCCAACGCGAGCTTGGTCAGGAACAGTGCTTCGGCGTGCGGACCGGCACGATCAATCGCCTCGGCCAGGCACTCGTAGGCGTGTTCCAGATCCTCGAACGGCATCGATGTTGCGGGCTGGTTCGTCATGGCGTCATATCTCCGACACATGCACGCAGGGAGCGCACGATCTCAGCTGCCTCCATCTCCATCCAACGACCGGCAACATGCAGATCGGGCCGCAGCAAATAGACGGTGCCAGGGCGCGCGCCATAGAGCTTCGCGATTGCGCCGTCAGCATCGGCGATGCCGCCAGGCCCGACAACCAGCGCCGTGAACCGCTGATCCAACCGCTGCAACTCTTGCATCAGTGCGACCTCGGCCTGCATCCCAGCTGCATCACTGAACAGCAGCGCCGTGCATCCAAGGCCGACGATATCAAACAAATGCTGACCATCCGACAACCGTGCATTCGGCGCCGCACTGCCACTGACCGGCCCGCTGGAGAACGCCGCATCGCGCTGCGGGAACAGCGTCAACGGACTGTCCGAATAGGTGTAGGGCTGCATCTGGCGCGGATTGGCGAAACCACGGGCGAACTCATGGGCGACACTGAGCGATAGCGCCGCCTCACGCGCTAAGGCCCAACCGCGCGACGGCGGTGTCATGAACCGCGTACTCTTCGTTGCATTGGCAAACACGTCGAGCGTTGCACCGCGGCGTTCCGGCGAATAACTATCGAGCAATCGCGCATCCGCCTCGCCGTTCAACACACGGCCGAGCTTCCAGCCGATGTTGTGGGCGTCCGCCACGCCGTTGTTGAGCCCGCGCACCCCGAAGATCGGCACGATATGCGCGCTGTCACCGATGAAAAACACTGGCCCGTGCCGGTATTCATCGAGGCACAAAGTATTGGCGGTATAGATACTCCACCACTCAAGCTCCCACGCCCCGCGATGCCCGATGTCGTCGAGAATCGCGCCGACGCGGGCGCGGATATTATCCTCGCGAATGGCGTCTTCCTCGGATTCACCGTCGCGCAGTTGATAATCGACCCGCCAGATATTGTCGGGCTGTTTGTGCATTAAAACGGTGCCGCCAGGGTTACCAGCCGGCTCGAAGAACGCCCGCCGCTCGGTTGGAAAATCGTGATCCATGCGAACGTCTGCTATCACGTAGCGGCCCGTATAGTTCGCGCCCTTGAGACGTAGCCCGAGCATCGAGCGCAGGGGACTGCGCGCGCCATCCGCCGCCAATACATAGTCAGCACCGAGTGCGTATCGTCCGTGCGGGGTCGACACCTGCACCGTGGCGCTGTCATCGCGCACATCGATGCCGATTACCTCTGTCTGCCAGCGCGCATCGATCAGGCTGGAGCGGGCCACGGTATCCCATAGAAACTGCTCCATGTACTGCTGTTGCAGGTTGTACATGGGCAGGTATTTTTCGTTGTCGCCGTGCGGCATTTCCAGTCGATAGATCTGCTGTCCGCGATAATAGCTGCGGCCGTGCCGCCAGCCGAGCGCCTTCGCCACGAATGGCTCGACCGCGCCGATCTGCTGCAAGATCTGCATGCTAGGCCGGGCAATGCAGGTGGCGCGGCTGCCATCGTTGAACGTGTCCTTGGCATCCAGCAGCACACTTCGGATACCGTAGGTAGCCAAAGTCAACGCAGCCGTCATGCCGATTGGGCCAGCCCCCACGATCACGACCGGGTGCTGAGGCCGCTCACCGTCAAGCTCTGGCACCCGCCGTGCTTCGAAAGTCGGATAGTGGAAATACAATGACTCGAGGGGGCCCCGGCCTGCTGGTCTCATGGTGGTTACTCGAAGCCGTTCGAACCTAAAAACCTGTCCGCCTACAGCACTGCGGCGGGCCATCATGTGTCAAGCGGCGAACCGGCCACAACCCCCTGCGATACTTCGCCTTTCATACCGGTTGCACTGCACAACGGGTTTACGGCCCGGCCCGCATCAGCTATTTCCCGTGCATGCTCCACATCAATGAACTGACCTATCGCATCGAGGGTCGCCCGATCTTCGAAGGTGCCACCGCTGGAATCCCCGCTGGCCACAAAGTGGGCCTCGTCGGCCGTAACGGGGCCGGCAAGACCACTCTGTTGCGCCTGATCACCGGCGAGATCGCGCCGGACGATGGCGCTGTGTCCTGGCCGAAGACCACGCGGCTCGGCTACGTCACGCAGGAAGCGCCTGGCGGCCAGGTGAGCCTGATCGACTGGGTTCTGGAAGCCGACACGGAACGCGCCAGCCTGCTCGCCGAAGCCGAGATCGCGACCGACCCTGGCCGCATTGCCGAAATCCAGATTCGCCTGTCCGACATGGGCGCACATTCTGCGCCCGCGCGTGCCGCCCGCATCCTGTCAGGCCTTGGCTTTGACGAGGCCGCGCAAGCGCGCACCTGCGCTGAATTCTCGGGCGGCTGGCGTATGCGACTAGCGCTCGGCGCCGTGCTGTTCATGGAACCGGAGCTGCTGCTGCTCGACGAGCCGACCAATTACCTCGATCTCGAAGGCACCATGTGGCTCGAAAGCTACCTGACAAGCTATCCGCATACCGTGCTGATCGTCAGTCATGACCGCGACCTGCTGAACCGCTGCGTCAACGCGATCCTGCATCTCGATCGCGGCAAGCTCAATCTGTATGCGGGCGGCTACGACGACTTCGAGGAGGCACGCCGCGAGAAGCAGCGCCTCGAAGGCAAGATGCGCAAGAAGCAGGAGGATGAGCGCGCCCACATCCAGAGTTTCATCGACCGATTCAAGGCTAAGGCCAGCAAAGCCAAGCAGGCGCAAAGTCGCGTCAAGGCGCTGGCCCGCATGAAGCCGATTGCCGAGTCGGTGGAAGACCGGGTGATCCCATTCAACTTCCCGCGCGCCGCCAAGCAAATCGCAAGCCCGCTGATCCGTATCGAAGGCGCGGTTGCCGGATACAGTCCGGACAAGCCGATCCTGCGCAATCTCGACCTGCGCATCGACCACGACGATCGCATTGCCCTGCTCGGCCAGAATGGCAACGGCAAGTCGACCTTCGCCAAACTCGTCGCCGGCAAGCTCGAGCCGTTAGCGGGCTCGGTGTTCGGCAACAAGAAGATCGACGTCGGTTATTTCGCCCAGCACCAGCTCGACGAAGTGTCGTCCGATAAGACGCCGTACGACTACATCGGCGAACTGATGCCGGAAGCGACGGAATCGCAGAAGCGCTCAAAGCTCGGCCAATATGGCTTCGGTCAGGCCAAACTTTTGACCAAAGCCGACAATCTGTCGGGCGGCGAGAAGGCGCGCCTGCTGTTTATGCTGACGGCGTTTCGCGGGCCGCATCTGCTGATCCTCGACGAGCCGACCAACCATCTCGATGTCGATAGCCGCGAGGCGCTGATCCACGCACTCAATGATTTCGAGGGCGCCGTGATCTTGATCAGCCATGACCGGCATCTGGTCGAGGCATCGGCCGATCGGCTTTGGATCGTGCGCGACGGCACCGTGACATCATACGACGGCGACATGGATAGCTATCGCGAGTTGATGCTGTCCGAGCGCGGTGGAAAGACCAAGGGCAAAGGCAATGCGGCAGCCGAGGCCAAGGCTGACCGGGCTGAGCAGCGCCGTTCCGCCGCTGGCCGACGCAGCGAGTTGGCACCGCTGAAAAAGGCCATCCAGGCGGCTGAAAAGCAGATGGCGCAGTTTACCAAGGACCTTGCCAATATCGATGCACAGCTCGCCGATAGCGGCATGTACCGGCGCGATCCAGCAAAAGCACAGAAATTATCGATCGAGCGCGGTATGATCGCTAAGTTCCTCGCTGAAGCCGAGGATAAATGGTTGAAGGCGACCGAGACGCATGAGACGGCCGCAGCCGAAATGGCGAGCGCGTAAGAGCGCGGCAGCGAGGGTAAGGCGCGTTTCCTGCTTATTACGAACTCGATTCCTAAGTCACCATCGTTTCCACAACGCCAAAGCGATCGGTGAATTGCGATATTTCATTCCCCCAATCGACTAAACCTGAGGTTGCAGACCGATTGTCAGTTCGGCTAAATCCGGTGCAAATCTCGACGAGAAACAGTCAAAATCTCGCGGCTGTTCTACTGGTGTTGCCGACGTTGCCGGGCGCACAATTGCCTAATTGAATACCGAAAGAGCGCTGCTCGATTCTGCGTATTTCCCGACTGGGAATCATCGAAATCTAGTAGATTTTTTTGAATTCCAACAATTTCCCGCGAAATTCTCGACGAAAAAACAATCGAAATCCCGCGACCGTCACACAGTTGTCACCAACGTCCACAGGTGCACATTTACGCAATTGAGTTCGGGGCTAAGATGGTTAACAAACTGTCGCAGAGAGTTGGTGGTAAGCGCACCTGCGGGGGTGCTGCGACGGAGATAGCTGGGGGCTGATCCGCAACTGACCACCAACTCTCCCATTCACCATCGGCGCAGATGAATATGAATAAACCGCAATTTTAGATTGCATATATACTTATTAAAACAACCTTTGATTAGTATTGCCTTTCGATTACCAGTGAAAAGTCGATTTATTTACCCAACGAACCTGTTAGTCGCAAAAACTGAATGTTATTCCTCGGCAGCTTGACGTCGATCCATCCGGGTCGGCTGTCCATTTGTGCTGCCGGGGATACTATTAATGCCGGAAAAGAAATCCAAACCTGGGGCGAAAGCCACCGTCGGATTTGCCGAGGCGTCACCGCGCGTTGACTGGGGCTCAACAGCGCCGGTTTTGCCAGTCCCTCGTGGTATGACACAGACCATTTTTCACATCGGCCGGCTCGGTGAGGCGTTGCGTTGTGGCGAACTAACCCTTGGATATTTATATGAAATAATGGAAGATCGCGAGTTGATCCGACAGATCGAACATCAGGTCGCCCCTGTTTCCTCATGGGGTACGAAAACGTTCAATAGCGTCTTCGATTTTCGGCTCTATCGGATCGCATTGTATGCCATCATCCGCTCCATTCAGCCCAAAGTTTCCATTGAGACAGGTGTTCTACACGGACTGACCTCGGCATTTCTTTTGCGCGCCATCGAGCGCAACGGACATGGCAAATTGATCTCGGTAGATTATCCCTCCTATCCGACGGACGGCCCCTCGAACAAGGACGGCTACAACGCCGTGCTTCCGGCGGGCAAGGAGCCTGGCTGGACCGTGCCGCCATCGCTGCACACGCATTGGGATCTGCGTCTTGGGATGAGCCGCGACGTGCTGGCAAACCTCGACGGAAAGGTCGACGGGCTGGGCTTCTTCTGCCACGACAGCGAACATACGTTCCCGACCATGTGGTTCGAGATGAACTGGGCGTGGGAGCGGCTTGTTCCCGGCGGGGTATTGATCTGCGACAACGCCGAAGCCAACACCTCGTTCGTTGAATTCTCCCGCCGCGTCGACCGCTTCCCGATGTTGTTTCCAGCGCCCGACTCGCAGGTCCATGAACCGCCACGGTTTGGTCTGCTGCAAAAATAATCAGGTGGCTGAACTTATCGGCAACATATCGCCGCTGAGTTGCTCGACGAGTTTATTCAGCACGAACCGGCCGCGTGGCGTCGCCTTGATGCGATTTTGCGACGGCCGGTAGTCGACCATTTCAAGCGCGACGAGCGGCGCGATGGCCGCCGGATTGAGCTGCATTCCGCTGATCCGGCCAAGGCGTGCGAGGTCGAGCCCTTCGTCCAGACGCAAACCCATCAGCAGCATTTCATCAGCCTGCTCATCATTGGAAAGCCCCGTATCTTCTGTGGTTCCATGACCTTGGTGCTCCACGTGTGACAGCCAGCGCTCGGGGTTACGCTCGGTTGCCGTCGCCCGCCTCGCGTCATCGACGATGATGCGGCCATGCGCACCCGGGCCAATTCCAGCGTACTCGCCATAACGCCAGTAAACGAGGTTGTGACGGCTCTCCTGCCCGGGTCGTGCGTGGTTCGAAATCTCGTAGGCGGGCAGCCCCGCCGCTTCTGTCATGGCTTGCGTCAACGCGAACAATTCGTCGGCCAGTTCAGGCTCCGGGATAGCTAATTTTCCGGCCCGATGGAGCGCTGCAAACGGCGTATCCGGTTCGATCGTGAGCTGATAGAGCGAGAGGTGGGAGCCTGCCAACGCCAACGCTTCTGCCAACTCCAGGCCCCATGCGTCGGCACTTTGGCCTGGACGGGCATAGATCAGATCGAACGAAAAACGCTCGAACGTCGCCGCTGCGACAGCGATTGCGGCCTTGGCTTCGGCGACCGAATGTAGTCGTCCCAATGCCTTCAGGTCTGGATCGCGCAGCGCCTGTACGCCAAGAGAAACACGGTTCACACCGGCCGATCGATAGCCGCGGAATCGCTCCGCTTCGACGCTCGACGGATTGGCTTCGAGGGTGATCTCCGCACCGTTGTCGATGGTCCATGCCCTGGCGATCTCGTCGATGATGCCACCGACCGTATCCGGCTGCATCAGCGATGGCGTTCCACCACCGAAGAAAATGCTGTGAACCCGGCGCGGTCCGATGCGAGATTTTATGGTCTGGATTTCGCGCTGGAATGCGCTGGAATAGCGCTGTTCTTCAATAGAATCTCGCCGTACATGACTGTTAAAATCACAGTATGGGCACTTCGACGCGCAAAACGGCCAGTGCACATACACCGCAAAACCCGGGTCGGTTAACCCTCTTTCTTCCAGATTTTTACCATGAAAAAATACCTCATCCGCGTTGCTATCTTGGATTGCATTTAACTTAGGCAACACAACCTCTGACAAACTGCGCGAAGGCGAGGGCACGATGGCTGATGGCATGTTTCTGCTCAGGGTCCAGTTCGCCAAATGTGAGGTGCAAACCATCGGCCAGGAACATCGGATCATAACCGAAGCCACCTGTGCCACGTGGCGGCCAGACTAGCACGCCGTCGATCCGGCCCTCGAATATTTGTGGCGGTGAGTGCGGGATGGCAAGACACAGCGCGCATATGAAGCTGGCGCGTGGTCCAGGCGCGACCCAGCCCTGCCGTTGGGTGACTTCATCCGCGACTTTCTTCATTGCGACGCCGAAATCTTTCGACGGCCCGGCCCAGCGAGCCGAATAGATGCCGGGCGCGCCGCCGAGGCAATCGACCTGCAGCCCTGAATCATCCGCCAATGCCGGAAGCCCTGACGCGGTCGCCGCTGCAACGGCCTTCAACCGCGCGTTACCGGCGAACGTGACCTCCGTTTCCTCGGGCTCCGGCAGGCCCAGAGCACCCGCCGAGACCGCATCGAGCCCAAATGGTTCAATGAGCGCATTGATCTCGCGCACCTTGGCCTGATTGTGGGTGGCCACCACCAGCCGCGTGCCGTTGGCGAGGCGCGTCATACCGGCCTCAAGCCACGGTCAATTTTTGCAGCGACACCAGTTCGCCGATGCCCTTGCGCGCAAGCCGCATCAGGTCGTCGAACTGCTCCTGGCTGAACGGCGCCTTCTCCGCCGTGCCCTGTACTTCGACGATGCCGCCGCTGCCGGTCATGACGAAGTTGGCGTCGGCATCGGCGTCGCTGTCTTCGGCGTAATCGAGATCGAGTACGGGCTGTCCAGCATACAGGCCAGCGGATACAGCCGCGATATTGTCGCGCAAGCATCCAGCTTTGACCATCTCCCGCGCCTGCATCCAGGCGATGCAATCGTGCAGCGCGATCCACGATCCGGTGATGGCGGCCGTGCGCGTACCGCCGTCAGCCTGAATCACATCGCAGTCGACGGAGATCTGGCGCTCGCCGAGTTTTTCAAGATCGACCACAGCGCGCAAGGATCGGCCAATCAGCCTTTGAATTTCCTGCGTGCGGCCCGACTGCTTGCCGGAGGAGGCTTCGCGGCGCGTGCGCTCGTTGGTGGCGCGCGGCAGCATACCGTATTCTGCCGTCACCCAGCCCTTGCCGCGGCCTTTGAGCCATGGCGGCAGGCGCTCTTCGAGGCTCGCCGTGCACAGCACGTGGGTGTGGCCGAACTTGATCAGGCATGAGCCTTCGGCATGCATGGAGACGGCACGCTCGAATGAGACGCGGCGAAGTTCGTCGGGCTTGCGCTTCGATGGACGCATGGTGATGTCGGCTTCCAGATTGTTTCAGGGTTGATGATTGCGCTGGCCGGTGGAACGCACCCGCCCTCTGCATGATTGGCGCGCACCCTATGCCCGGTTGCCGGACGCTTCAACCGCAAATCGTGCGGGTGGGGGCTGGTGTGCCGCAAGGCTGCCTGGCACAGCGCAATGTGGCCACCAGTCGACAGGCCGCGCTTCGAGC
>JANNRP010000153.1:0-24934 GCA_031401535.1 Hyphomicrobiaceae bacterium
GCTGGATTGCGGACTTTGGCGCCAGCAATGAAGTAGGCGAAAACATCGCCCCGCTTGGCCCAGGTGCGAGTCTGCTTTACGAACCCGTTCAATTCGTCATCCGTGACGCCTGTTTCCAGATCCTCACGGCTCGACATCAGCCGGGCATAAATGAAATCGGCGGTGGGTTGGTCGATTTCGGGGAAGTCCTCGTCCTTGGCATAGACAATGGCGACGTGGTGCGTCGCGCAGAGGTCGTAAAACGCCGCCGTCGCGAACGTCGGGCTGCGCACCTCCATCGCGTGACGCAGCCGTATACCGTTGTACTCCTTGGGCAGGAGGGCCAGGAACGCTGCAAAATCCTCCGGCTCGAATTTCTTGGTGGCCATGAACTGCCAGTTGATGGGGCCGAGCTTTGCCCCCAAAGCGGTCAGGCCCTGGGTTATGAACCGGTCTATGGACTCCCCCGCGCCAGCCAACATCTTGCGATTGGTGCAGAAGCGCGACGCCTTCACCGAAAACACGAAGTCATCTGGTGTTTCGTCGTGCCACTTCTGCCAGCTGTCCGGCTTGAACGTCGAATAGTAGGTGCCGTTGATCTCGATCGACGTCAGGGCACGGGAGGCAAACTCCAACTCGCGCTTCTGGGTCAGATCGCCTGGGTAGAACACCCCGCGCCACGGCTCAAATGTCCAGCCGCCGATGCCAACTCTGATTGTGCCGCCCATGCTGTCGCCGTCCCGTTCCCCGACCGTTCCAGCCACTATGCCACCTTCCATGGCGAACATCACCGGCTTACTGTATCGTTTTACCATCCCACCGGAGGATGCCTGCATGGAGTTCGACGCCCTCAGCCTGGCGCGCTTCCAGTTCGCCTTCACCGTCACGTTTCATATCGTGTTTCCGGCATTCTCGATCGGATTGGCAAGTTTTCTTGCCGTGCTCGAAGCGCAGTGGCTGCGCACGGGTGAGGAGGTCTATCTCAACCTCTTCAACTACTGGAAAAAAATCTTCGCGCTGGCATTCGGCATGGGCGTCGTGTCGGGGCTGGTAATGAGCTACCAGTTCGGCACCAACTGGAGTGTGTTCTCCGATAAGACCGGCCCCGTGCTCGGCCCCCTGATGGGTTACGAGGTGCTGTCGGCGTTCTTCCTCGAAGCGGGCTTCCTGGGCGTCATGCTGTTTGGCATGAGCCGCGTCGGCCCCGCCTTACATTTCTTCGCGACGCTCATGGTCGCCGTCGGCACTCTGTTTTCCGCATTCTGGATACTCTCGGTCAACAGTTGGATGCAGACGCCGGCCGGTTATGGCGTCAATGATGTGGGCCAGTTCATCGTGCTCGACTGGTGGGCGGTGGTGTTCAACCCTTCGTTCCCCTACCGGCTCGTGCATATGGTGCTGGCTGCCTACCTCACAACTGCCTTTGTTGTCGGTGCGGTTGGCGCCTATCACCTGCTCCGAGATCGTCAGAACCCGGGCGCGCGGGTGATGTTCTCGATGGCGATGTGGATGGCGGTGCTGGTCGCGCCGTTGCAGATCGTGGCTGGCGACATTCATGGCATCAACACACTCAAGCATCAGCCAGCAAAAGTCGCCGCCATGGAAGGTCACTTCGAGACCCAGAAAGGCGCGCCACTCATTCTGTTCGGATGGCCGGATATGTCGGCGGAGGTGACCCGTTTTGCGGTGGAGATACCGAAGCTCGGCAGTTTTATCCTCACGCATGACTGGGACGGCGAGGTCAAAGGCCTCAAGGCGTGGCCGAAGGAACAGCGCCCGAACGCAACCATCGTGTTCTGGAGCTTCCGCACCATGGTCGGCATCGGCATGTTGATGGCGCTTGTCGGCTTTTGGAGCGCACTGCAGCGCTGGCGCGGCAAACTCTATGATGCGCCGTGGCTGCACCGCATGACGCTGTTGATGGGGCCATCTGGTTTCGTCGCGGTCGTCGCTGGCTGGATCACGACGGAGGTCGGCCGTCAGCCCTGGACGGTCTATGGTTTGTTGACGACTGCTCAATCGGCGTCGCCCCTGTCGATGCCGGCGGTCGCTGGATCGTTGATCGCCTTCATCATCGTATATTTCATCGTCTTCGGGATCGGCACGTATTACATCCTGCGGATCATGGGGCGGCCGCCTGCGGGGCACGAGCCGGACATGCAGCAGGGCAAACCGATGCGCGCGGCGGGCATAACGCCGGTGGCAGCGGTCTTGCCGGATGACGCCTTGGCCCCTGGAGAATAGGAGAACAGCCGCATGGACCTCCCGTTCGATCTCCCCTTCATCTGGGCTGGGCTCATCGCCTTCGCGGTGCTGGCCTACGTGCTGTTCGATGGTTTTGATCTGGGCATCGGCATCCTGTTCCCGTTCGCTGGCGACAAGGCCGAGCGCGATGCGATGATGAACTCGGTCGCGCCTGTCTGGGACGGCAACGAAACCTGGCTGGTTCTCGGCGGCGGCGGCCTGTTCGCCGTATTCCCACTCGCCTACGCGATCGTCATGCCCGCACTCTATGCGCCCATCATCGCGATGCTGCTGGGCTTGATTTTTCGCGGTGTCGCCTTTGAATTCCGTTGGCGCAGCGGCACGCACGAGCGGTTCTGGGACTATGCGTTTACAGGCGGATCGCTGGTCGCGACGTTCGCTCAGGGCATTGCACTGGGGGCGCTCGTGCAGGGCATTCCAATCTCAGGGCGCGCCTATGGTGGCGGCTGGTGGAACTGGCTGACACCATTCAGTGTGTTGACCGGTGTCGCGTTGGTGGTGGGCTACATCTTGCTCGGCGCCACGTGGCTCATTCTCAAGACCGAAGGTGAGTTGCAGAACAAGGCCTATCGCTGGGCCAAGCTTTCGGCAATTGGCACGCTAGTGCTGATCGGTCTTGTGAGCCTGTGGACGCCGTTCCTCAGTCCGGTGTTCATGGCGCGCTGGCTGGAGTGGCCACAAGTGCTTTACGTCGTGCCGGTACCATTATTGGTCGCGGCTTGTGCCGTGTCGCTATTCGTCGGGCTTGAACGCCGCCGCGAGTTGTCGCCGTTTATGTCGGCGGTCGGGTTTTTCGTGCTGTCCTATATTGGGCTGGGGATCAGTTTTTATCCCTACCTCGTGCCGCCGACGCTGACGATTTGGGCGGCCGCGGCCCCCGATAATTCCTTGCGGTTTCTGCTGGTCGGCGCCGCTGTGCTGATTCCGTTGATCCTGACCTACACCGCCTATTCCTACTGGGTCTTCCGCGGCAAGGTTTCAACCGACGGCGGATATCACTGATGCCGTCGGACAAACCGGGCGGGCTGTTGGTGCGACTCGGCTGGTTCATCGCGCTTTGGGTTGGCGGCGTCGCGGTGGTCGGCGCGGTGGCATTTGCGCTGCGCAAGGTGTTGATCGGGTAGACCTTGAACAACGAGGGAAAATCACGGTGACAACTTTTTGGGAGCGTCGAACATCATATTTTTCCAATGGGAATTAGAGGAGACCCTCGAATTCATCCCTCGACAAAGCACAATCCCTGATAATCTTGGAAAGCAAACCAGGACCAATAATTTCGGTGCCATGAACTGGAACAGTAGTTGAACGGCCGTCTAAGTGTTGCAAACGATGGTGGCTTCCGCGAACGCGGGTGACGGCGAAACCGACCTTAACCAGTGCTGCAATCACTTCGTGGCCCGGCACCCGAGGAAGGCGTGTCACGCGGCGACCGTAACGCGCTGGACGCCCACGAACTCCAAAGTTGGAGTGCCGAGTTCGTCGTCTGCAAACAGGGCGATCGCTTCTTTGGCTCGCACCATCAATTCATCGAGCGACCGCGCTTGGGTATGACAACCAGGGAGCTGCGGCACTGAAGCGATATAGTAGCCGTCTGCATCGCGCTCGACAACAACTGTATAGTCTCGGGACATCGCATATCCTCATAGTCGAATGGTGACGCCCCCGACCATAGCAAAAACAAAGATTAGAACACAGTGCCTCATCGATGAGGTGCATCGTCCCGATCGATACACAAAAGCCCCTCGCAGACGATCTGCAAGGGGCTTTGCTCGTGCAAAGCGCTCGTCAGGCTTACTTCACCGTAATGGTGATGACCTCGGACGCGACCAGCGGGTTGTGTGGGATATGCTGGTGATCGGCAAGAATGAGCTGCAGCGTGTGTCGGCCGACCGGTAATGTGACGGCCGCTTCGGTCTGACCCAAACCAAAATGGCGATGCTTGTCGTCGGCAGGGATTGCGGCCATCGGATCGGCAAGCTTTTGGTTGACGAGAAGGTGATGGTGCCCCGTGTCCTTCTTGTCGGTGCCAGCGGGTGCTACACCCATTCCAGCGAGGCCAAATTTCACCGTCACTGGGCCGGTAATTTCGGCGCCGTCCTTAGGCTCGATGAAGTAAAGTTTGGCTCCGGTCGGTGACGGCTGGCGGAAGTCCTGGGCACATACTGCCCCTGCTGCCACGACGGAAAAGGCGATTGCAGTGAACAAGCGTCTCATTGTTGCGTTCCTCAGACTGTTGCTTGGATAATTCCAACCGGGTCGTTTTTTGGGGCTTCACAGCCTTGTACGGGCTATAGCTGCAACATGATCACCTTAGAACTCACATGCGCGTAAGACTTGATGCGGCACTTGTGTCACGCGGACTTACCGTGACCCGCGCGCGAGCGCGCGATCTGATCGTGCGGGGTGCGGTTCGGGTTGCCGGTCGCGCAGTCAACAAGGCTGGTGAACTTGTCGCACCTGACGCGGACATTGATATCGTCGGTAATGGCAATGCCTATGTGTCGCGAAGCGCTGTGAAGCTGATCGCCGGGCTCGAAGCGTTTGGTTTTACTTCGCAGGACCGGACGGCGATCGACGTTGGTGCTTCGACGGGCGGGTTCACCCAGGTGCTGCTCGAGCGCGGGGCGTCGCGTGTATGGGCGGTCGACGTCGGGCGTGGGCAATTGGCGGCTGAGATACGGTCCGACGCCCGGGTGGTTAATCTTGAGGCGACCGATGCGCGCGCGCTCGATGCAACTGTGATCGCGCAACCAGTCGGCGCCATTGTTGCGGATGTAAGTTTCATATCACTTGCCAAGGCGCTGCCAGCGTCGCTTGCACTTGCTGCTCCGGGGTGTTGGCTGATCGCCCTCGTCAAACCGCAGTTTGAACTGGGGCCTGACGCTATTGGCAAAGGCGGCATCGTGCGCGATCCGGCGGACGGGCCAAAGGCAGTTGCGGCGGTTGATGCCTGGCTCAGGGATCAGTCCGGCTGGCGCGTCGTTGGCCGAAGCGCATCACCATTGCCTGGCAAGGGCGGCAACCAAGAATACCTCATCGGGGCGCTTTATTTTGAGTAACGACAACATCGACTTCGACATCGTAGCACTCGGCGCGCAAGGCGACGGTATCGCCGGTGTCAGTGGTGCACGCACGTATATTGCAGGCGCATTGCCGGGCGAACGGTGGAGCAAAACTGCGGCCAGCTTTGCGCTGGCTGGACCGCCGAGTACTGACCGGCGAGAGCCAGTTTGCCGACATTACGGCCTATGCGGGGGCTGCGTCGCCCAGCATCTGAGCGACGAGCTCTATCACTACTGGAAGCGTGACGCGCTTGTCGAGGCGTTCCGGATGGCAGGCGTCGATGCTGAGATCGGACCCTTGCGCACCGTTGGCATCGGCTCGCGCCGTCG
The DNA here is from genome assembly GCA_031401535.1 of Hyphomicrobiaceae bacterium. Taxonomy (GTDB): domain Bacteria; phylum Pseudomonadota; class Alphaproteobacteria; order Rhizobiales; family Hyphomicrobiaceae; genus JAKFWF01. Next base: position 5,637 of record JANNRP010000153.1, read on the forward strand.
GCTTGTTTTGTCGGCCATGCGGCTGCCCGCTGGCGTGGCGCTTGGTTTCCATCAGCGCGGCAGCGACCGCCTGCTCGACATTACCGAATGCGCAGTTGCCGACCCAATGATCGTTGCGTCTCTGCCGGGCGTCCGACTACTCGCCGGCAAGGTTTTGCCCCGCATGGGCGCGATCCGTGTGTCGATCACCAGGGCCGAGCATGGTTTGGATTTGGCATTCGACGGCACAACAGCCGAGATCGGCGCGCCGGAGCGGGCGGCGATCGCGCAGTTGGCGGCGGATCATCACATTCTTCGGGTCTCGATCGATGGTGATGCCATTATCAATCGGGGCCGTGTCGTGCTGACCATCGGCGGCGTTGCCGTAGAACCCGCTCCCGCAGTATTTCTGCAAGCGGTGCCAAGCGCCGAGGCGTTGATGATTGCGCTGGTGACGGCGGCGATGGCCAAGGCAAAGCGGGTTGCGGATTTGTTTTCGGGTGTGGGCACATTCGCTCTGCCGCTTGCGCGAAAGGCCTCGGTGCTCGCCATTGATAGCGATGCCCGCGCCATCGGCTCACTCGCCCTCGCCACGCGCAATACGCAGGGCCTGAAGCCGGTCGAAACCCGGGTGCGCGATCTGGTGCGTGAACCGTTGTCGCGCAAGGAACTGGAGGGGTTTGATGCCGTCGTGTTCGACCCACCGCGAGCTGGCGCGCTGGCGCAGGCCGAGGCACTCGCCAAATCGCAAGTGAAAACGGTCGTCGCGGTATCGTGCAATCCGCAAACACTGGCGCGCGATCTGGCGGTGCTGATCGGGGGCGGTTATGAGATCGAGGACGTGACCCCGATCGATCAATTCCTATATTCGAGCCATCTCGAAGCCGTCGCCGTGCTGCGTCGTCCCAAGCGGCGCTGAAGGTCGCGCGGAGGTCGTGTGCACTCAAGTTCGGAGCTATTATGTTCAATGGACTGACGCTTGCCTTCGATCTCGACGGTACCATGGTGGAAACCGCACCCGACCTCATAGGCGCAACAAATTTCGTTCTGCAAACCGAAGGACTGTCACCTGTCGACGGCACGATGATCCGCCCGGAGATCAGCTTCGGTGCACGGCGGATGATCACGAGGGGCTTGGAACTACACGGCGCGGTGCGTACTGAGCGCGAAATCGACAATCTGCTGCAACAGTTCCTAGACTACTACGCCGCCAACATCGCGGTCGAGAGCCGGGCGTTTCCGGGTCTTTTGCGTGTGCTCGCGCATTACAAGGCGCAAGGCTGCAAGCTTACGGTGTGCACCAACAAGCGCGAGGGGCTATCGAGGCAATTGTTGGCGCAGCTTGACCTGCTGCCGTTGTTCGACGCGATCGCTGGACGCGATACGTTTGCCGTCTGTAAGCCGCATCCCGATCATCTGATCGGAGCAGTAAGGCTGGCCGGGGGTGATCCGTCCCGCGCCGTCATGATTGGCGACAGCGATACCGATATCTCGACCGCCCGCGCCGCTGGCATTCCATCGATCGGGGTCACGTTCGGCTATACCGACGTGCCCATCTCGGAATTGGGGGCCAGCGAGATTATCGATCATTTTGATGAGTTCGATGCAGCGCTCGCGCGGATACTGGAAAATCTGCCGTTCAAGCCTGACTAGTACCGTTGCGACGGAACGATAGGGTCTGCCGCGTCTTGTTACGGTAGCGGGCGCAAACGTCGGCAGGGCAAGAAAATGCTGAGCCGCGGAAGTGCCATATTCGCCAGTCAAGAACCCTTCGCAGTTGCGAAGCGGGCATGTTGTGCACCGCTAGTCTCAGGTGACCAAGCCAGAACAAGGACATGAGCCATGTTGAAATCCATCGCCACAGCTGCCCTTTGCCTTGGGATCACTGCAGCTGGAGTATTTGCCCAGGCCAATGCTCCGGCAAGCCCGGAAGAGTGCATGAAAACAGCGTTTGATATCGCTCAGATTGCAGAAGGTAAAAAATTGCCGGACGATCAACTGGACAAGATTGAAGAGTTGCTGACGCAGATGGAAAGCCATTGCGACGCCAAGCAGTTCCCTGAGGCGGCCGCCGTTGCAACGAACCTCAAGACCATGATTGATCAGCAGTAATCCATTCCAATAGCCGAACGGTTCGTTCCTCGGTCGACGGCTGCCAGATCCAAGCAAAACGGCGACCCCATACCGCGGTCGCCGTTTTGCTTTCATACCATCGCCAAGCGTGTCTTTTAGAACGGGATCTCGTCGTCGAGCGGCTTGTCGAACGACTTGGATGGCCCTGCACCCTTGGATGCGCCGCGCTTTGGCTCGCTGTAGCTGCTGCCACCGCCGCTACCGCTGGCGCCATAACCGCCACTTTCGCCACCACCGCCATAGCCGACTTGCTCTTCCTGCATGCCAGCGCCCATGCCGCCGCCCTGTCGGCCATCGAGCATGGTCAATGTGCCGCCAAAGCCCTGCAGAACCACCTCGGTTGAATACTTCTCGACGCCATCCTTGTCCTGCCACTTGCGAGTTTGCAGCGCACCTTCGATGTAGAGTTTAGCGCCCTTCTTGACGTATTGCTCGATCACTTTGCACAGCGGCTCACTAAATACGACGACGCGGTGCCACTCGGTCTTTTCCTTTTTCTCGCCGGTGTTCTTGTCACGCCAGGATTCTGATGTGGCAATCGACAGATTAGCGATCGGACGGCCATCCTGCGTGCGGCGGATCTCGGGGTCCTTGCCGACATTCCCGACCAGGATCACCTTGTTTACAGAACCAGCCATATCAAACTCCTCTCGCTCTCGACCTGTACCGCGTAGCTCTGCTGCCCTGCAGCCAAGTCACGATTCGCGTTGCATGAGCATAGACCGATCAATCAGGCCGTTGGGTGACGGACCATGCTTGTCCACGGCTTTTGCCAAAAAGATCGTTCTTTGTTTGTTCTAAAATAGCATAATCGCTTGCGGATGCAAGGGAGTTCTAAGGGCGCGTCAGTTTCCCCGCGCGATATCAACTTGGCCTGCCAAATCGCGCATCGTCTTCTTCGCCACGGTCTCGGATGCCGGGCAGTCCTTGCTGCGCAACTTGTCATAGACCGCACCCATGTCGCCGCGAAAACCTTGCCCGAGTGAACGCTTGGCTATTCCCGTTGCAACGGCACCGCTGCTCCAGCGCGCCTTGCACATCACGCGTCCCAGGTAGTCGGTCAATTGCGCCTTGTAGCCGTCGGTTAGAACAGGGCCCGCGGCATTCGCCATCGCCACCCATTTTAACTGATCGGCGGAACCAGCCCATTTGCGGGATTCGGTAAGGTTCATAACAGGCGCGAGACTATCTTTGATTTGAGCTTTGAGGCGCGGACTGTCGAGCTTGTCGAGGACTGCCTGGATCCCCGCCGTGTCGGTTGCTTCCAGCGGTTTCATGATCAATTCCGAAGTATCGGCCAACTGCAGACTGTCGTTGGCGGGTGGCAAGGTCATCCAGATGCTCGCGCCCTTGAGATCGGCCGCTTTAAGTTTGGCCCGTGTCATGTCGGCACCCTGGAGTTTGGCGCGACCAAGATCAGCAGCTTCGAGATCTGTATCGCGCAGCAGGGCACCCTGCAGGTCGGCATGGCTCAGCACGGCACCTTGCATGGACGCCGATGAGAAATCGGCCATGAACAATGACGCTCCGCTCAAATCCGCACCTTGCAGGGATGCAATCAGAAAGTTGGCGCCCTGCAGCTGCGTGCCGCCGCTCAGGTCAGCGCGTTCCAGATGCGCATTTGAGAAATTTGCTCCTGAAAGCAGACCATATGACAGATCCACACCGTCCAGAATCGCTTCCTCGAAACGCGCGCCGCGCGCGTCGATGCCGGATAGTCGCGCGTCCTTGATCTTGGCGCGGCTAAAATTTGCTCCTCGTGCCGATACACAGCGGGCGGCATCACGGTTGTCCGACAGATAAAGCTCGGTGACGTCGGCGCACTGCAACCGGGCACTGGTTAAGTCGGCACCAACGAGGCTAGCGCCGTCGAGATCGACATTTGTCAGGTCGGCTCCGCGAAAATCGGTGCGGTCGAGTTTGGCGAACCGAAGATCACGCCCGCGCAGTGTCACAGCATTCTCGCTGGATCGTCCGTCCTTATCGCGAATCTGAGTGAGATCGAGATCCGTTGCGACGAGGTTGCGATGAAACACGCCAAACACCGTGCGCTCGATGCCAGCTCGCAGAAATGGCAGGTCGAAGCCTGCGGCTCCAGTGGCCTTGGCGCTGGCAGCCGGCGCAGCTGGTTTTGGCGACCAGGGCAGGGCTTGGGACATCCGGTCGAGAGGCTCGCCGGGGATGGTTGCGACAAAAAACGAGAAGTAGACGACCATCGCCAGTAAGCCGGTCGTGGTGATGAACGAAAACGGATGCTCCAGTGTCGTGCGCCAGAAGGCACTGACAAACGAGGTCTCGGCTCGTGTCAGGAACACGCCGATCAGGATTAGCATGCCAACGTCGGCCAGCAGCGTGACGCGATGCGCCCAGGTGATGTTGACGTCGTGATAGGGCAGATAGCGGATTTGGATGAATAACAACAGTATTACGGGCAGAACCACGAGTGTCAGCCACGACATCCCGTGCAGAAACACACTCATGATGTGGCTGCGATGGGGGCCTGCTACTGCTTGAACAAAGAAGAAATTGTGCAGCTCGAGCCGCAGCGGATGGGTGCGCTTGTCGGAGATTTCCAATGCGCGCACCGACCGGTCGAATTCCAACGTCTTGCGCGCCAACAGTACTAGTTGCGATACAACGCCAACGTGCAACAGCACCAGCATGATGGGCGCAAACTGGAAGAATTGTGATTGCGGAATGCTGACCTGAAGAATAGGCAAGGCGACCGGCGTCTCGAGCAGCAGATCCTTGTGTGTGACGCCCGCGATGGCGATCATCAAATACGCCATCAGTCCCAGAAAGATCAGCCACGCCATGTGCGCAGTATCGCTGGAGTTGTTCACGGCCTCCAGCAGGCTGTAGGGATTGACCGGCGTTTCCGTCTCGTCGCCGATGCGCGATGTATCACTCATACTGGCCGCCCCCACTCCCGGCCTTGTGGCCACGTTTGCCTGCTATCGTAAGTGCTGGCAGACCATAACGGAAAAACTGTGACGGTGAAGGCGCGGTATTCTCGGTCTGAGCGCGACTTATCTGCCACATAGACTGCGTGCTGCCCTGCCGGTCTCGCGCCCTGGTCCATTTCTTGGCCATGCGTTCGCAGCATCCCGGCAACGCGCGCTGACGACTGACCCTGGTTTGCCGAAGCAGCTATCCAATGGCTATGCAGCGCTCGACGAACGACCCTGGCCCCAATTCCAATCAAAATCCTGCTCCGACGAACGGACCTGCCGCGGAGGTTGTCGGGCCAGCGGCAGCAGCCCACCCAGATCGCCTGCGCGCTATCGGCTTGATGGTGCTTGCGGTTACGACGTTCGCTTGCCTGGACACCACGGCGAAGTATCTCGTCACGCAAGCGAAACTGCCGCTGCCGCAGATTGTCTGGATGCGCTTCGTCGGTCAGTTGCTCGTCATGGTCATGATGCTGGGCTTGATTAGCGTTCCAAGACTGTTCACGACGAAGCGCCTCAAACTGCAATTGTTGCGGTCGTGCCTGCTGTTGGGGTCAACGCTGTTAAACTTCTTGGCGTTGCGGCACTTGCGGCTCGACCAGACGATGACGATCCAGTTCCTGGCACCGCTGCTGGTTGCACTGTTGGCCGGGCCGCTGCTGGGTGAATGGGTCGGCTGGCGGCGGCTGACAGCCATTATGGTCGGGTTCCTTGGCATCATCGTTGCGATCCGTCCGGGCTATGTCGAGGTGCCGCCGGGTGTGGTGTTCGCGTTCGGTTGTATGCTGTGCTACGCGGCGTTCATGCTGCTGACGCGGTATTTGTCGGCCTATGATTCGTCCGAGGTGACACTGACCTACTCGATGGTCGCCGGCGTTGTTCTGGTGGCACCCTTGGCCATTGCCGACTGGACGTGGCCATCAAGTAATTTCATTTGGCTGCTGATTTTATCGATGGGGCTATGGGCCGCGCTCGGTCATTTCATATTCATCCTGGCCTACCGAATGGCGCCGGCCTCGACCATCGCGCCGTTTATGTACACGCAGCTGTTGGCGATGACCGTATTCGGCTTCATGGTGTTCAACGAATTGCCTGATCAATGGACGATCCTGGGTTCGACGATCGTGGTGGCGTCCGGCATCTATCTCGTGCATCGCGAACACGTCACCCGCGGTGCCAAGCCGCCGCCCTCGCCGGTGGTGTAACGTTCGTTGCGTTACACATGAATCGGGTCGCCGGTTCGATCGGCCACCAGCTAAAGCTGACCCGCCATGAAAGCACGAACCAGATGACACTGACGTTGCCAGCGACAGCCACGCACATGACGGTCAGCCAATGGCTGTTGCTGGCTCTGCTTGCCGTACTCTGGGGCGGTTCGTTCCTGTTCGTCGGAATCGCGGTGCAAGAACTGCCGCCGATGACCGTTGCGCTCGCACGCGTGGGCCTCGCCGCCGCCATTCTGATCCCGATCGTTTACGTGATGGGTTATCGCTTGCCATCATCGGTCGCGGATTGGCAGCCGTTCCTGGTGATGGCGATTCTCAATAACGTCGTGCCCTTTACCCTGATCAACACTGGCCAGAAGGACATCGCCAGTGGTCTTGCATCGGTGCTGAACGCCACGACACCGGTGTTCACACTGCTTGTCGCGCATGTCTTCACGGCAAACGAGAAGCTGCGCGCCAACAAGCTCGCTGGCGTGGTTCTGGGGCTCGCGGGGGTCGCGGTTCTGGTCGGGCCGGAGGCGATGTTCGGACGTATGTCGAGCACGATCGGGATGATCTGCGTGCTGGGCGCAGCGCTCTCCTATGGGTTTTCTGGCATCTGGGGTCGTCGACTGCGCAACAACCCGCCCTTGGTGACGGCTGCGTCGCAGCTCACCTGTTCCACGCTCATGCTGTTGCCGCTTGTTCTGATGTTTGAGCGGCCGTGGTTGCTGGCAGTTCCCAGCACCGAGGTTATCGTCGCAGTCGCCGCCTTGGCGGTGTTGGCGACCTCGCTCGCCTACATCGTATTCTTTCGCATCATGGCGGTGTCTGGCCCGACCAACGTCATGCTTGTCACGCTGCTGATCCCGCTTGTGGCCATCCCGCTTGGCAGCTGGCGGTTTGGCGAAGTGCTGCAGCCCCGGCACTTTATAGGCGCGATCATCATCGGCGTGTCACTGATCGTGATCGACGGGCGGTTGCTGCCAACGCGCAAGCGTCAGCTCGATTGACGACCATCGGACCAAACAGCCGTCATTTTGAGGAACGATCCGACGGCGGTTCATATTTTGCCTTTACAACAGGCTGCTGCGGAGCGGCAAACTTCAAGCCGCAGTTCTTTTCAATTGAAACTTTCTCAAGCGTTTCAAACTCTCCCTTGAGCCGGGCAAGTTCTGCTGCCGTTTGTCCGTCCCCTTTGATCATGAACGCGGCTGGCCAGAAAAGAACGATGGCCACACCGGTCGCCACTGCATCGTTTGATGCTTTGGTATCTTGAACACCAGAAACCTCGGCGGCACGGCGAGAGACACGTTCCGCCTCGCCCGCAATCTGCGCGCATGATAAGTGTTGAAATTGGAGGGGGGAGACGTAAACAGGTCTGATTTCAGCGGCTGAGGAAGAGCAGCCGACCAGTCCTAATACTACCAGAACTGAAAGTTTGCGAAACATGAGGCCCCCGCCTGATTTGGGAAACTTGTTTGAGCTAATATCAACAGTAGTGGCACAATTTGTTTGCGGCGTAATAGTCATTCGATGGGAAGCTGTGGATCGAGGCCTTTTGCGCCCGGTACTGCAATTTCTAACCATAACAAGCGTACGCCATTCTGCCGCCACGAAAGCCGTGCTGACGTAACCCGCACAAACCGTCGTCGCACTCGTTGATCCCAGCAAGAGGTTGTCCATGCGTTTTCCCCTGGTGGCAGTGGCTGCCCTCGGCGCTCCGCTGTCTGTGTCGGCAGCCGAAGTTCCGGCGACGTCCAAGGTCGGGGCGGTCACTGTATTCCCCGTCGGCGCCGAAGTGACGCGCACCGCCAAGGTCAAACTGGTGGCGGGCGAGCACACGGTGATCCTGACCGACTTGCCGGCCTCCACCATGCCGAACTCGATCCGCGTCGAGGGCAAAGCCACCGGCAAACTGGAAATCGGGTCGGTCGATAGCCGGGTACTCAGCATCCCGCGCACCGATGCTGCTTTGTCGGCGACGGAGCGCAAGCGCATCGAAGGCGAGATCGAGACGCTGAAAGATGCGAAGACCGTGCTCAATTCCCAAGTGCAAACGGCGGAAGCGCAAAGGGCACTGATCACCAACCTGACAATACTGCCGCAGCGCCCGGCACCGGTTGCAGGCGCTGCCGCTCCGGGTGAGAACTGGAGCCAATTGCTGGCACTGATCGGCAGCAGCATGGCGGACGTGCACAAGATTATTCTCGAAACCCAGATCAAGATGCGTGATGTCGATCGCAAGATTGTAGATTTGTCGAAGAAGCTCGCTGAGACCGCGCCAGCGCAAGATCAACGGCTCGAGGTGAAGGTGTTTGCCAACGCAGGGGCAGCGCTCGATGCCGATCTCGTCATCCGCTATCAGGTTGCCAATGCCAACTGGGTGCCGCTCTATGACGCCCGGTTGGCCACGGGCAGCAAATCAATCGCGCCGAAGCTGCAATTGACGCGGCGGGCAACGATCACGCAGCGGTCGGGCGAGGCTTGGGAGAACGTGGCGTTGACGCTGTCCACCGCGCGCCCCTCCGCCAGCAGTGCGGCCCCCGGCCTGCAACCCGTGACCGTCGATTTCCAGCCCGAGCGTCCGCCGATGCCGGTTGCTGCTGCTCCAGCGCCGACGCTGCGCAGCGGTATCGGTGCACCAAAAGCTTTGGCGGAAGCAGTGGAAGATTCCGCCGTCCCGGGGCGCGCTAGGTTGACAGGTGAGACGAAAATCGAACAGACATCGGCCACCGTCGAAGCCTCGCCGTTCCAGGCACTTTATATCCTCCCCGGCCAGATGTCAGTCGCGACCACCGGCGAGCCCAAGCGCGTGATGATCGACCAGGTCGACCTTGATCCGACGCTGGTGGTCCGCTCGACGCCCAAGGTCGAGGCCACGGCCTATCTTTATGCCAAGCTGATGCTGCCGAAGACCACGCCCTATCTGCCCGGTCAAGTGGCGCTGTTCCGTGACCAGACGTTCGTCGGCAATGGCCGTCTGCCGCTGCTGACGCCCGGTGCCGAGCATGAGCTTGGCTTCGGCGCCGACGACGCGGTGCGCATCAAGTACGCGAGCACCGACGAGAAGCGCAGCGAGACCGGCATCATCTCATCGTCGCGGAATGATGCGCGCAACTTCCGCATCACCATGACCAACAAGCACGAGCGGCCGATTGCGATCACGATTCTGGATCAGATGCCGGTGTCGAACAATGCCGACATCAAGGTCGAGATGACCGCCAAACCACAACCGGCCAAGCGCGATGTCGAGGATAAGCGCGGCGTGCTGGCCTGGGAGGACATGCTCAAGCCCGACGAGGAAAAGATGATCGACTTCGGCTACAAGATCACGTGGCCTGCGGCCAAGCAGATCCTGTACGGGCGATGAGCAGGCTAGCCCAATAGCCGGGAAAAGACGAACCGTTATCCCAATCGTGACACCTTTCTGCAACGATCGAGCCCATCGAACACTTGGCTCGAACATATGCAGAACTTTCGGTCACCATTATTGCCGACGCAGCCCTGGGACGTTACCGGCGGCCCTAATGGCTGCTTGCGCATCGGCCTGCGTACCGTGCCACTGTCGGACGTACGCCGCACGGTGCCAAGAGCTTATGAAGAACGCGATTTCCAGGGCAGTCTTTTGAATTTTTCGGTCTATCTCGTCATCGCTGCCATCTTTTTGATCCTGGTCGTGGTCGGCGGCTGGCGCGAGCGCTTCCTTCTGATGACTGTATTCCTGGGGCTGGTTGGCATCACCAGCCTGATTGACATGCGGCACGCGAACCCAATCCGGCTCTATTGTTTGACCATCGAACTGGTCGACGGCGAACGCATCGATTTCACGTCTGCTTCGGCCGATGAGGTCGATCGGCTCAGCCTCGCGTTGCAGATGGCAGCCAAAACATCGGAGTGAATGTTAGGTTCTGGATTCAGCCGACTTCGTGATAACGAACGACGTTCGAACCATCGGGATTTCTGACATGACCGCTACCCGCCCCATCGTACGCTTTGCGCCGAGCCCGACTGGTCGGCTGCATATCGGCAATATCCGCCCAGCCATCTTGAACTGGCTGTTGGCGCACAAGCACGGCGGCACATTCATTCTGCGGTTCGACGATACCGACGTGTTGCGCTCAAGGGAGGAGCACGTCGAGGCAATCCGGCGCGACCTGACGTGGCTGGGGCTGACGTGGGATCGTGAGGAGCGCCAGTCGCTGCGGTCCGCTCGCTATGCAGCTGTTGCCGACATGTTGAAGGCGTCGGGTCATCTCTACCCCTGCTATGAAGCCGAGGATGAACTTGATCGGCGCCGCAAGCGTCAGCTCGCTCGCGGCCTGCCGCCGACCTACGATCGCGCCAGCCTGAAACTCTCAGCCGAGGAGCGGGCGAAGCTTGTCGCCGAAGGCCGCGTGCCGCATTGGCGTTTCCGGCTGTCCAACACCGACAAGCGCGATGGGTTCACTCCAGTGCCGACGCTCGTGACGTGGATGGATCTCGTGCGCGGCGATCAGTCGGTTGACGTCGGCTCGTTGTCCGACCCGGTACTGATCCGCGAGGATGGCACCTGTCTCTATACCTTCACCAGTGTCGTCGATGATTGGGACTTTGGCATCACGCATATCGTCCGCGGCGAAGATCATGTGACCAATTCAGGCGTCCAGATCCAGATTTTCGAGGCGCTCGGTGCACCCGTGCCGGCATTTGCCCATCATAGCCTGCTGGTTGCACCCGACGGTCAGGCGCTGTCGAAGCGGCTTGGAGCGCTATCGATCGAAAGCATGCGTGATGACGGCATCGAACCGATGGCGGTGGCGAGCCACGCCGCATTGGTCGGCACGTCCGACGCCATTGAGATCTACCCGACGTTGACCGCGCTGGCGCAGTTGTTCGATCTGTCGAAACTATCCCGTGCGCCCGGTCGTTTCGATACCAATGATCTCGTCAATCTCAACGCGCGGTATCTGCATGGCCTTGCCTTTACCGACGTCGAGCAGCGGCTCGTCGCCATGGGAATCGGAGGTGGGGCCGAATTCTGGGATGCCGTCAAAGGCAATCTGCATCGGCTCTCAGATGCCGGTCAGTGGTGGACGAACGTCAATGGCTCGATCACGCCAGTAGTTGAGGATGCAACGTTCTGTGCGACGGCGGCCGGTCTTTTGCCATCTGAGCCCTGGGATCATACGACATGGGCGACGTGGACCAATGCCGTAAAGGCGGCGACGGGCGCCAAGGGTCGTGCGCTGTTCCATCCGCTGCGGCTGGCTTTGACCGGCCGGGAGGCGGGACCAGAATTGAAAGCTTTATTGCCGTTCATTGGTCGAGAACGGGCACTGGCGCGGCTGACGTCGAGTTGAGGCGTCGTGCGCGTCATTAGTGCTTGCCGCTATGGGGCGCAGTGTGCAACCTCGCTGCGCACGAAATTGAATAGTTAGGACCAATCCTTCCCATGTCGGCTGGTGACGCGTCGCAGGAACCCTCGAGGCTTGGATTTGGCCTTGAGAGGCTAGGCCTCGTGGCCTTGCGTGTCCCATGGATCACGGCAGTTCTACTCAGTTGTATGACGGCTTTCGCAATTCTGGGCCTTGGCCGCATCCAGGTCGATGACAGCCTGTCCGAGCTGTTTCGCACCAACACCCCTGAGTTCCGCAAGTACGAAGAGATCGATCGGCGTTTCCCCTCCAGTGAATTCGATGTTCTGGCCGTGGTCGAGGGCCGTGGACTGCTGTCGCGGACGGGGCTCGACGCGTTTTCCAAAGCCGTAGTGGACATGCAACTGTCCGATGGCGTCACTGGTCTTGTGTCGATGTTGTCGGCGCGCGGTAAGCCCGACGCGTCCGGCTATGCAGCACCGATCGTGCCGGACGATCTGCCAGCCGACGGACCGGCGTTCGATGCCATGTTGAAATCGCTGGCGTCGAATGAGATCGTGGCTGGCAAATTCTTGTCACCAGACGGGCAACTGGCGCTGATGGTGCTGTCGCTGGACCGGAAAGCGGTCGAGGGTCCTGGCGCCAAACCAATTATCGGCGGTATTCGGGAAGCGGCGGAAGGCGCGCTGAAGGGCTCCGGTCTCACCGTTAAACTGACCGGCGCACCGGTTATGCAACTCGAAATCCGCAACGCGGTCGAGCGCGACCGGCTGGTCTACAATGGCCTCGGCTTCCTGCTCGGCGCCGTCATCGCCATGATTTTCTTCCGCCGCATGTCGCTGATGATGATGGCCGTCGTGCCGCCGATCCTTGCCGTCGTCTGGTCGCTTGGTGCATTGGGCTGGCTCGGCTTCAAGCTCAATTTGTTCCTGAACGTCATGACGCCACTCGTGATGGTGATGGGTTTTGCCGACAGTATGCAGATGACGAGTGCGATCCGCGATCGTTTGCGGCAAGGCGATACCCGCGACGAGGCGTTGGCGTTTGGCGTGCGCGTGGTTGGACCAGCCTGCGTGTTGGCGCATGGCACGGCGCTATTGTCGTTCATAGCTCTGATGTTCTCGCAGTCGGGGCTGATCCGCACGTTTGGCATCGCCGGTGCGCTATCGGTGATCGTATCGTATCTTGTGGTGATCGCGGCTCTGCCCGTGCTCGGCCGATTGCTGATCCGCAAGAATGCGAAGCTTGATGCCGCAGCCGCCCCTGCCGATGGCGCGATGGATGCGCTTGGCCGCATTGTCGGCGTCATCGTCGACCGCGTGGTCAAGCATCCCGTGTTTTTCACAGTGCTAGGTGTGCTGCTGTTCGCGTACTTCGTATCGATCTATCAGGGGTTGGCACCGCGCTATCGCCTTGCCGATCAGGTGCCGGACCGCGAACAGGCGCTGTCGGCGACGGCCAGCCTCGATAACAAGCTCACCGGTGGCAATCCGGCCCACATCATGATCGAGTGGAAGGATGGGCGATCGGTGTTTGATCCCAGCGTTCTCGATGCCATTGCCAAGGCCCATGAAGCGCTGGAGACGCAGGCGGGCATCGGCAATGTCTGGTCGCTCGATAGCCTCCGCCGCTGGCTGGCCGAGACTGGTGATACGCGCATCGAAACGGTGAAGCGCTTTGTCGGCGTGTTGCCCGACACGCTGGTGCGCCGCTTCATCACCAAGGACGAGACCGCGGTGCTGGTGACGGGCCGTCTGCCCGACGTCGACTCGTCGAAAATCCTCCCCGTCGTCGAAAAGCTGGATCGTGCGCTTGATGCGGTGCGCAAGGCGCATCCAGGTCTTGAGCTGTCGGTCACAGGGCTGCCCGCAATTGCGGCACGGTCGAGCGCGTCTATGATCGGCCAATTGAAGACGAGCCTGTTCGTCGAGGTGTTGTTCGTGTCGGTGCTGCTCGGGCTGGCGTTCCGATCGAGCGCCGTGATGGCCCTGAGCCTATTGCCGGGCTTGTTCCCTGTGGCGGCCTCTGGCGCGTTGCTCGCATGGACCGACGGCGGGCTCGATTTTGCCAGCGTCGTTGCCCTCGTCGTCATCTTCGGGCTTGGCATCGACAGCCTGATCCACTTCTTGAACAGGCTGAGACGCGAGGAGCGACCGGACGAAGACCCAGCACTTGCCATCCGCCGCGCCCGCGTGCTGGTCGGACCGGCGATCATCCTGACGACGATTGTGCTGGTGCTTGGCCTCGGCGTCACCGTGTTTTCAGACTTGCCGTCGCTCAGGCTGTTTGGGCGCGTGTGTGCGGTAACGCTTGCCGCCTCGCTGATCGGCGATCTTGTATTCCTGCCGGCCACGATTGTGCTGTGGCGACGGTGGCAGGCAAGGGCAAAGGTGCGCGCGTGAATAGGACGGGAGTGGTTACAACTCCAACCGTCCAACCGCCGACTCGTGATTGATGCTTCGGTAGGTCCGGTAGCATTATTGGGCTCGTCTGGCCCGGACCCAAACAAGACAGAGCGGCCTCTGACACGAGGAACCGTGGCCTGGTCGAACATGCATCAGCGCATCGGCTCATAAGGGTACTTGACAAATGAACATTGCTCATAGATATATATGAACTAAGTTCATGCAATAACATCGCGCGCTTGCAAATTTGCGCGGTGCGTGGCGACACTATGAGAACTGAGCGCTTCAGGAGCAGTCATGTCCCTTCCTTGGTCGTACGCTACCCGCCTGCAGCGTGATCTTGGTCGATGGCGCGATCAGGGTTGGGTCACCGATGCCGGGCATCGGGCAATCACAACCGAACTGGCGCAACGTCGCTCGGGGCCAGGTCTTGCGGGATCGCTGGCGGTACTGGGCGCCTGCCTGCTCGGCTTTTCCGCCATGACATTCGTCGCGTCAAACTGGCAGGCGATGTCCAAGCTTGCCCGATTGCTGATCCTGTTGGTTGGCATGTGGAGCGCCTACGGCGGGGCTGCCCTGCTGTTCTCTCGCAAGCTCGACGTATTCGGCCACGCAGCGGTGCTGACCGGTGTCGGCATCTTCGGCGCCAGCATCATGCTCGTGGCGCAGATGTATCATATGGAAGGCAACCCGCCTGATGCGGTTCTGATGTGGGCCACAGGTGCACTACTCGCAGGGCTCGCCTTCCGCTCGAACCCGGCGTTGGCGTTGGCCATGCTGCTGGTCGCGCTCTGGAGCGGCTGGGAGATGCAACTCACAAAAGGTGTGCATTGGGGCTTCCTCGTCGGCTGGGGGGCGGTTGCGTGCGCCTTCCTGTGGACGCGCTGGCGGCCCGGCCTGCATCTGTCGGCCATCACCTTGTCATTCTGGATCATCGCGCTGGCGCAGAAACTTCCGGGTGGCCCGCATCATTGGATGGTCGTCGTCATCGGCTTCGGCATTGTCGCACTGTCTGTGTTCGGCGGGGACTATTTCGCCGAAAAACTCGAAGGCCGGATCGGTGCGATTGCGCCGACAGCGCTTACCTACGGCCTCGCGCTTGGCTTTACCGGTTTGCTGTTCATGCAGTTTGCCCGCCACGGTGCACTCGGTCGCATGTTGCTGTTTGCGACCATAACGCTGGCGCTGTCGGTCGCCACCATTGCCTTTGCATGGGCGCGCGACAATCGGGCTGCACTTTGGGTCGGCTATAGCGTGTTCGCGGCGGAGATCCTGCTGCTCTACTTTGTGACACTCGGAACGCTGCTCAATACCTCGCTGTTCTTCTTCGTAGCCGGCTTGATCGTGATCGCCCTGTCGACCGTGGCCTATCGATTACATGCCCGCACCATTGCCCGCATCGGAGGCGTGTCATGATTGCACTCAATCGCACCACTGTGATCGCTGTGGCGGCGGTCGCCGTGGCACAATCGGCCGCCATCGGTTGGATGATCTGGGACCGCGTGCAGTTGCTCAAACATGGCCGCGAGATCGTGCTGCCGATCGTACCTGTCGACCCGCGCTCACTATTTCGCGGCGACTACGTGATCCTCAGCTATCCGGTATCAACAGTGCCGGGTACCTTCGTCACCGATGAGATGCGTAAACAAAAGCCTCAGGCGGCGTATATCACGCTGGCTAAAACTGGCGACGAGTGGCAGCCGACCGGTCTGTCGCTGACACGACCACAGGTCGCGTCCGATCAGATCGTCCTGAAGGGTCGACCGCGCTTTGGCTGGTGGCCATCCCGGCCCAACGGGCAGCTCAATCTTCGCTATGGCATCGAGAGTTACTTCGTGCCCGAAGGCACAGGTCGGGCGTTAGAAAAACTTGCCCGCGATAAGAAGCTCGCAGCGTTGGTCGCGGTCGACGCCCGCGGCAATGCTGCGATCAAGGGTCTGATGATCGACGGTACATTGCAGTACGAAGAGCCGCTGCTGTGATGTGCGGTTTTGAGGGTGGCGGGTGGATGGGGTCCCGGCATAGAGTGCGTGCCGTCGGAATTATCAAACCCAAGGAGCGTCCCCATGGCCATTCAGCGCCACGAGCAATCAAAAATCCTGTCCAAGGTCGTCGAGGCCAACGGCTTTGTTTATACAGCGGGCGTTGTCGCCGATGATATCACCCAGGACGTCAAGGGTCAGACCGTCCAGATCCTGAAAGAGATTGATCGGTTGCTGGCAGTGACCGGTGCCGACAAGTCGAAGGTGATCTCGGCCACCATCTGGCTCACCGACATCCGCCTGCGCGATTCCATGAACGAGGCCTGGAACGCTTGGACTGGTGGTCAGAACCTGCCCGGTCGTGCCTGTATCGAAGCGAAGCTTGCCGATCCGCGCATGCTGGTCGAAATCATGGTCATCGCTGCCAAGTAACTGATTGAAATGCGTAAACGGGGGATTGCGCAAGCGGTCCCTTTTCCCTGAGGCGATCCCATGAGCGCAACGCGTCGGCCGCCGATGGTGCGGTCTGATTTCCAGCACTTTCGCATCATTCAAACCCGGTGGATGGACAACGACCTGTACGGTCACGTCAACAACGTCACCTATTATTCGTATTTCGACACACTGGTGAACCGCTACCTGATCGATCCAGGCGGGCTCGATATCCACCATGGATCAATCATCGGCTTCGCCGTCGAGACCATGTGCAGATTTCACAAGCCATTCGCCTATCCGGACGACATAGAGGCGGGCCTGCGGGTCGCCAAACTGGGGCGCAGTTCAGTCAAATATGAGTGCGCGCTATTCGGTCCAGGTGAGCATGATGCTCGCGCCGATGGCCACTTCGTGCATGTATTCGTCGATCGTGCGACCCAGCGTCCGGCGGCCATGCCTGCTCAGATGCGGGCAGCACTCGACCGGCTGCTCAATTCAGCGGCACTGCTGAACGCTGTGTGACTCTAGCGCCACGACCTCACTGTTATGTGCGACTGCGGCGCGATGCGTCGTTAGCCGCGACGCGCGACTCCCATATGAATTCAACAGCAATATACGCCAGCGGGTACATGCCATGTCCACGAACCTAAGTTGTTTTATTCTGGTTCTCGCGCTCGCCGCTGGCGCAAGCAGCCCAGCAGATGCTGCCGGTCCGCGCCGCGCCGGAGCGCCAACGGCAACTGCACAGGACGGCGCCATGGTCAGCTTGCATGATTTGCGCCGCGAAGGTCACCTTGTCTGCATGGCCGACCACTTCCACAATGGCTCGAGCAGCGGCGAACCGAGCCGAAAGGCCGCCGAGATTGCAGCACTTCGCTCGTGGTCCAGTTTTACGGCGTGGGAGTACGGCAATCACTGGGGCAATCCGGCGATGGCCGCATCCAAGACCATGCGTTGCAGTGGTGACGGCCGCACGTGGTCGTGCGACTTCGATGCGCGCGCGTGCCGTCGATGATCGGCATTATCGCCGCATAAACAGCCGGCCGAAGATCGTGCGGACGATGCTCCAGCCGTAACGCAAGATCACCATCCGGAAAATCCAACCCATGACGCCGCCGCCGGTTGAAAACCCGAGCGCACCACCGATGACATTGCGGATCACAGTCCAAAGACTGCCACCGCCGCCCACCGTGGCACCAGCCTTAGGGCCGCCACCGCGCAGGATGTCCGATAGATCGCCGTAGGGATTTTGAGTTCGGCTGCCGCTTTCCGGTGGCAGACCAGCAGGCATCGGCAGCGGTTGTTGATTTTCGAAGCCACCGCCGCTTTGTGATCCTGAATTGTCGATTGGCCAGCGACCGGCTTGACCGGTGTCGGCCGGTTGCATATCGGGCATTGGTATCGGGGTGTCACTACGGGCAGGCCGCGGGCGCTGCGGCTGATCCGCCGACGGCGTACTGCCGGGCATACCCGGGATCTTCGACAGGATATCGCCGAGCCCGCCTTGCGCCTTGTTGGCCAACGCCGCCATCAACATCTGCGCGATATACGGCAGCAGTATCTTGATCAGGCCCTCACCCATCCCGGATGTCTGCGCTGCTTGATGGGCAACCTTGCGGCTGACATCCTTGGTGCCCAGGATGTGGCCGAGGATCGCGTTACCGTCGGCTTCCACCGCCGGGTTGCCGAACATATCGGGTTTCGCAAGAGTGCGGGTATGCGTGCCGCTGCCGAGCGCGTTGACCAGATCAGCCAGCCCGCCACGCGACAGCGTGTTGCGTTCGATGCGGCGGCTGAGTTCTGGGATCACAGCTTGAATGGCAGCATCGGCCTGCTCGGGCGCTATGTTGAACGTTCGCGCCATGTTGGCAACTGCGCGTCCGCCTTGTGCGCTCCGCACGAAATCGATCAGGTCCATGCCTTCAATACTCCTCCGCCCGCCTCGTGTGCCGCGGACCCATAGCATGGACCGCGTCGCGTTCTACAGCGGGTTGAATCGTGGGCGGGGCGTGAACCGCAAATAGCCGATATTGGCACCTAGCCTGAGGCCGAGACCGGTGCGAATGGGGGCGAGGATGATTGGCCCTTTCTTCATCACCGTCAAACCAACGCCGCCCACTAAATAGGCCGAACCATCGATTCCGCCGAAACTCTGGAACATCTGCTCCGCATCGGACAGATTGTAGACGAGGATCATTGTGCGTGAGCCGGTCAGGCCAAGATCGTAGCCAACCGTTGGCCCTTGCCAGTAGATCTTGCGCTCGCCACCGGCTTTGGTAACGAGCATGCCGTCGCCATAGCGCAGGCCGGCCAACAGGGCAGCGCCACCTTCCGTGCCAAGGATGTATCCGGTTGGTCGGCCATAACTATTGAAGGCGTATTCGATGATGGCAGCCAGCTCCGCCGAGATAGTGCCGAACACGCCGCGCCCAGCCGCACGGATGTCCTCCTGGCTGAATTCCAGTGCTACAGGATCGACTGGCGCGGGTCGCACCTCTGCTGGTGGCGCCGTCGAGACAGGTGGTGCCGTTGGGGCAACAACGGCCGGTTGCGTTTCCCATACGGGCCGTGCAGGCGGACGGGGTAGCTGTTGCATGGGGGAGGGGGGAACGGCAGTCGCCGTCTGCTGCTGTTTGGCCGTCGGTGCTGGCGCTTGTGGCGTCGGTTTTGGTTGCTCGGCAACAGTCTCGCCTTTGGCCTTTTTCAGCTCAGCATCGAGCCGGGCCGAAACGTGCGCTGCCTTTACTCCTGTGACCTCGATCAATTGGTTGGCGACCACTTTCAGGTCCGCCACCTGTTTGCAGGTTGGTGCGGCACTGGCTGACTGCCCAAGTTGATCGATCTGACTAAG
>JANNRP010000154.1:0-10057 GCA_031401535.1 Hyphomicrobiaceae bacterium
TGGCCGATCGAGATCGCGCCGCCGTTGACAATTAACCGATCGTTCGGGATGCCGAGTTTGTCACGGCAGTAGAGTACTTGAGAGGCAAAGGCTTCGTTGAGTTCCCAAATCCCGATGTCGTCGATTTTCAGTCCGGTGCGCTGCAGCAGACGCGGCACGGCGAACACGGGGCCAATGCCCATTTCGTCGGGTTCGCACCCCGCAATGGCAAAGCCCCGGAAAATTCCAAGCGGCGTCAATCCGCGGCGTGCGGCCTCGTTATCTGACATGAGCACGCTGGCGGACGCACCATCCGACAGTTGGCTGGCGTTGCCAGCGGTAATGAAGTGGTCGTCGCCCCGCACCGGCTTCAACTTGGATAATCCGTCGAGCGTGGTTTCCGGTCGGTTACCTTCGTACTTGATCAACGTCACCGATTTTTGCGTGATCTCCTTCGTGTCTTTGTTCTCTACCCCCATTGTTGATGGCAATGCCACGATCTCCGCATCGAACTTGCCGGCAGCCTGTGCTGCCGCCGTGCGTTGTTGGCTTAGGAATGCGTACTCGTCCTGGGCAGCGCGCGTGATACCGTAGCGCTTGGCGACGGTGTCGGCCGTTTCGATCATCGGCGTATAGATTGCGGGCTTATGTTCGAGGATCCACGGGTCGCGATAGAACTTGGAGTTGAGGTTGGGCTGCACAAGACTGATCGATTCCATGCCGCCAGCTACGGCAACGGGCACGCCATCATTGCGGATCGCATTGGCTGCCATTGCAATCGCCTGTAAGCCCGACGAGCAGAACCGATTGACGGTCATGGCTGCGGCGGTGACGGGCAGGCCAGCGTGCATGGCGGCTACGCGAGCGATGTTGCCGCCTGTTGCGCCTTCCGGAAAGCCGCAGCCCATGATGACATCTTCAACGACGCCCGGCTCAACGCCAGCCTTCTTCAGGGCTTCGGCAATAACGTGACCGCCGAGCGCACCACCGTGGGTCATGTTGAAGGCGCCACGGAAGGCACGGCCGATCGGCGTGCGGGCGGTTGATACGATGACGGCATCGGTCATGGCGGGGATTTCCTCTGTTTGATTTTTGATTGTTCGTCCAGGCGCAGATCAAGTCGCGATAGTTTACCAACTGGTGTGCGGGGCAGGCTGGCACGAATTTCAAGGGCAGTCGGCATTTCATGACGGCCGAGCTTATCGGCCAGGAATGCGCGGAGATCTTCAAGCGAGAAGGGGTCAGCTCCGCTGCGTACTGTGACGAATGCTTTGGCGGCCTCGCCGCGGTACGCATCTGGGATGCCGATGACCAGTGCCTCGGCAACACTTGGGTGCTCGTAGATCGCCTGCTCGATCATTTGTGGATAGACATTGAAGCCGCCAGAGATGATGAGATCTTTCTTGCGATCGATAAGGAAAAAAAAGCCGTCCGCATCCATATAACCAATGTCACCGGTAAGGAAACGTCCGTCGACGAATGACGCTGCACTCTCTGCGGGTTTTGCCCAGTAGCCGCTGGTGACGTTCGGTCCTTTGATCCGCAATTCACCGGTTTCACCGAGCAGCAGAACGCGCGTCGGATCATCGAGCGCCACCACGTCCAGCTCAATGCCCGGCAATGGCAGGCCAATGGTGCCAGCTTTGGTGGTTGTCGAGATTGGAATGCTCGTACCTGCCGGGCAGGTCTCCGTCATGCCCCAGCCGCCGCCTAGCCGCCGACCCGTGAGGCGTTCGAAGCGGTGCTGCACTTCGACGGGCAATGGTGCGCCGCCGGACGAGCATAGCTCGAGAGACGAGAAATCTCGGGTTTCGATGTTTGGATGGTTCGCCAGCGCGATCCACATCGTCGGCACGCCAGGAAAGCCAGTGGCTTTGTTGACTCCGATATCGTGCAATGTGGATTCCACATCAAACCGTCCACGCAGCAGGATCTGGTTGCCGTTGGTGATCTGCCGTATCAAGATCGTGGTCAGTGCATAAATATGGAACAGTGGCAGCACGCAGATGATGCGTTCACCTCCCCGTCGACTAATGCCCTGACCGTGATACCACGCGTCGTACATTTGCAATGCAGATGTCAGATTTGCATGCGTAAGTATGGCGCCTTTAGGTACTCCTGTGGTCCCGCCCGTGTATTGCAGCAACGCGATGTCATTAGGAGAAATCTGCGGCCAGGAGTTGGTAAACGGGGGATCTTCGTAGAGTTGCAAGAGATCGAACCGTTCTGGGACTGCTAGTTGTGGCTCAGTGGAGCCGCCAAACTCTGCTTCGCAGCAAGGGAACACCCAGTCCACGGCGGCGGTTTCGAGCATCTTGATCGCCATCGGCAGAAGCGGCGCGATGTTCAAGGTGACGATGACTCGAGCGCCACTGTCGGCGAGTTTGTGACGGATTGTGCGTTCGGAATCGAGTGGCGACAGGTGGACGACGCGCGCACCGACTTTCAGAGCAGCAAAGAATGCAATCGGATGCCAGGGTGTATTGGGTAGGTAGAGGGCGATCGCCGTTCCAGGCCCGAAGCCTTCGCGCAGAAATGCTGCTGCCGCGCTGTCGACTTTGGTGCCAAGTTCGGCATAGGTGATCCATCGACCGCGAAATTCGATGGCCGGACGCGGACCGTTGGCTGATACCGACGCGTTGAACATCGCGGTGATCGTCGTTGGTTTGAAATCAACGTCCCAACTTACGCCCGGCGGATATGACTTCTCCCAGGGGAAGGGACGTTGAGGCATCATGCGATGCCTTTGAGCGACGCAAAGCCTTTGCCTTCCAAGGCCAAGCGGGCCAGCAGCGATGTCGGCTTGAGCGTCAGATCACCAGATTGGGCCGCATACAAATCCAGTCGCTCGGCGATCTTAGTCAGTCCAATGCTGTCAGCGTAGTGCATCGGGCCACCGCGCCATGCTGGCCACGCATAGCCGTAGACCCAGACCACGTCGATGTCGCCGGCCCTCAAGGCGATGCCTTCATCAAGGATGCGGGCGGCTTCGTTGATCATCGGATAGAGCATCCGTTCCAGGATTTCCTGCGTGCCGATCGTGCGCCGCTTGATCCCAAGTTGGGTCGACGTATCCGCGATGAGTTTGGCAACTGCAGGATCGGGCGTCGGCACGCGCGACCCCTCCTCATACAAGAAGTAGCCGCAGCCGGTCTTTTGTCCAAAACGTCCTGCTTCGACGAGTGCGTCCGCCACGGCGGCCTTGGTGCCGCGTGCTTGCCGTATACGCCAGCCGACATCGAGGCCAGCTAGGTCACCCATTGCGAAGGGCCCCATCGGAAAACCAAACTCAAGGATTACAGCATCAACGGCTTCGGGTGATGCCCCTTCGAGGATCAGCCGTTCGCATTCGGTGGTGCGCTTGGCCAACATACGGTTGCCGATGAAGCCATCGCACACGCCCGACACCACGGGAACCTTGGCAATACGGCGGCTAACCGCCATGGCGGTGGCCAATGCCTCGGGCGATGTCGCCTTGGCGCGCACAACTTCAAGCAGCTTCATGACGTTGGCTGGTGAGAAAAAATGCATACCCAAAACGTCGCTGGGACGTTTGGTGGCAGCTGCGATATCATCCACATCGAGGGTCGAGGTATTAGTCGCAAGTACGGCGCCGGGCTTTGCGTGCATGTCGAGTTCGGCGAAGATGCGACGTTTGAGGCCCATCTCCTCGAATACGGCTTCGATGATGAGGTCGGCGGTGCCGACACTTGCGAGCCCGACTTTGCCACTGATCAGAGCAATGCGCTTGTCTGCCTCGGCCTCGCTGATGCCGCCGCGCGCCGCTGTGTTGTGGTAGTTTTTTGCAATGGTCGCAAGACCACGACCTAACGGCTCGATGGCAGTGTCGATTAGTGTAATCGGGATGCCGACATTGGCGAAGCACATGGCGATGCCTCCACCCATCGTACCGGCACCGATTACCGCCGCGGAGGTAACGTCTCGTGGTTTTACCGTGTGGCTAAGACCTGGGATTTTATTGGCCTCACGTTCGGCAAAGAAAATATGGCGCAGCGCCTTCGATTGATCGCCAGCAACAAGCGATGCAAACAGTGCGCCTTCGGCAACAAGCCCCTCATCGAATGGAAGTTGGAAAGCGTTGGCAACAGACGCCACGCAGGCAGCTGGTGCATGCTGGCCCTGTTTGCGGGCGAGCAGGGCGGCAGCGGCTTTATCGAAAGCGCGACGATCGGCACGAGCAGCGGCGAGCTTTTTATCGCGATCACGAACGAGTGTGAGGGAGTTGCCAAATGTAGCGGCGGCGCGAGCGTATGCAACTGCCACCGGAGTTAAGTCTCCCTTGGCGATCTGGTCAACGAGCCCGTCAGCAAGCGCTTGTTCAACGGGGATCGACTCGCCAGAGACGATAGCAGCTAGCGCCTTCTCCGGGCCAATGACGCGGGGCAGTCGCTGCGTGCCGCCGCCGCCCGGAAGGATGCCGAGCTTGACTTCGGGCAGACCAAGTCGCGTTCCAGCCGCTGCAATACGAAAATGGCAGGCTAGCGCCAATTCTAGTCCACCGCCGAGTGTTGTGCCGTGAACCGCCGCGACCACCGGTTTGCCGATGCCCTCAATCGCTATGATGACGTCTGCCAAGCTCGGTGACTGGGGTGGTTTGCCAAACTCGGTGATGTCGGCGCCAGCACAAAAGGTGCGACCGGCACAGGCAATGACGACGGCCCTGATGGTGGGATTGGTCTTCGCGGCGATGATGGCGTCCATCAATCCAGCGCGCACAGCATGGCCCAGCGCATTGACGGGCGGATGATCAATTGTGATGACGACAACGTCATCCGCTGTTGCTGAACTGACTGCAGCGGGCATATTCGGCGTTCCTCTGAGGTGGCGCCCGGCTTGAGAGTTGCCGGAGCTTTATTGCAGGCTTGACCAGGACGGTAGGAAGTGGTCCCTCCGCTGTCAATCAAGAGGGGCAGGGGAGGGCCTATGGGCGCGCGCAGTCCATTAGTGGCAATACGTAATGTTGCCGTCACGTTCGGTGGCATCAAGGCGTTGGATGGCGTCACATTCGATATCGAGGCCGGTACCATCCTGGGGTTGATCGGCCCGAACGGCGCTGGCAAGACCACTTTGTTCAATTGCTTGAGCCGGATCTACGAGCCGTCCAGCGGCGATATTCTGTTCGACAATCGTACTATTCTCGACCGCCCATCGCACGTCATGGCTCGCTTAGGCTTTGGCCGAACCTTTCAGAACGTCGCCTTGTTCTCAAATCTCACAGTTCTTGAGAACGTGATGATTGGTGGCCATATCATCAGTCAAAGCGATTTTCTCAGCGACGCGCTACGACTTGGATGGGTGCGGCGCCGTGAGACCGCGCTTGCTGCAAAGGCCCGTGATCTGATCGGTTGGCTCGGTTTGATAAGCGTCGCCGATCGCCCCGTTTCTAGCCTGCCTTTCGGAACGCAAAAGCGCGTTGAACTGGCGCGTGCCCTGTGTAGCGAACCCAAACTGCTGGCGTTGGATGAGCCGGCAGGCGGACTCAACCACGAAGAGGTAGCAGGGCTGGCCGGGCTGATCCGGCAAGTCCGAGATGAACGCGGCATTACAGTGCTGTTGGTCGAACATCATATGGGGCTCGTGATGTCGATCTCAGATAAAGTTGTGGCGCTGAATTTTGGACGTAAACTTGCCGAAGGATCACCGGATCAAGTGCGAACCAATCCGGCCGTCATCGAAGCTTATCTTGGTGCGGAGGCGGCTGCATGAGCGCGCTATTGCAGATCTGTGGTCTCAGTGCCGGATATGGCCGGGCAGACGTGCTGAATGGTATCGAACTTACGGTTGCGGAGGGCGGCGTGACCACGCTGCTTGGCCCCAACGGTGCCGGCAAAACGACGACGTTACGCGCCATCTCAGGGTTGGTTCGCCGCACAGGCAGTATTCGCTTTCAGGGCGTCGCTATCGAGACCCTGGCCACCGAAGATATAGCGCGCCTCGGGATCGCGCACGTACCTGAAGGGCGTGGCACGTTCCAGCGCATGAGTGTGTTCGAAAATCTCCAGCTTGGCGCGATGCCAAGGCGCGATATGCCCAAGATAAGGGCTGATATCGAAAGAGTTTATGGCTACTTCCCAATCCTAAAGCAGCGATACACGCAGGCAGCCGGACTGCTGTCTGGCGGCGAGCAACAGATGCTGGCGGTGGCACGTGCGCTCATGCTGCGACCAAAACTGATCCTGCTCGATGAACCTTCGTTCGGCCTTGCGCCGCTCGTGGTGCGCGAACTGTTTGCGATTCTCTCCCGTGTCCGGCGCGATGAAAAGGTCGCAATGTTGATCGTCGAACAGAATGCGAGATTGGCGCTCGAACTCGCTGATGATGCCTATTTGCTGGAAACAGGCCGCATCGTGTTGTCGGGAAAATCACAAGACGTGGCGCAGAACGAGCGTGTGCGCAGCGCTTATCTTGGTGCGTAAGGGAAGAGCCGGTGGAACTGTTCCTGCAGCAAGTGGTGGCCGGTATTGCAACGGGCAGTATCTATGCGTGCATGGCGCTGGCCGTTGTCATGATCTTCCAGGCGATCGATCATTTGAATTTTGCGCAAGGTGAAATGGCAATGGTGTCGACCTTCGTTGCCTGGCAGTTGATTGCGTGGGGATTGCCGTACTGGGCAGCATTCGGCTTAACGCTCGTTATTTCGTTTGTCGGCGGTGTTGCGATTGAGCGGATCGTGTTCAAGCCATTGCACGGTGCGCCGGTGCTTAGTCACGTTGTCGTTTTCATCGCTCTGTTTGCAACGTTGAACAGTCTGGCGGGGTTCATCTGGGACTTCTCAATCAAGCCGTTTCCGAGCCCCTTTGGCACCCGGCCACTGTTTGGCTCGTCACTCATCGGGGCCCATCAGGGCGGCATGATCGCTGTCACTCTGGGGTTGCTCGTCGCGCTGTTCGCGTTCTTCCGGCATACGCGCGTTGGATTGGCGATGAGAGCCGCGGCTGAGAACCCGACATCGGCACGCCTCGTTGGCATCAGCGTTGGTTGGATGGCAGCACTGGGCTGGGGCATGGCGTCGGTGATCGGTGCGGTTGCGGGTATGCTGATCGCTCCGGTGGTGTTTCTCGAACCCAACATGATGCTCGGCATCCTACTCTACGGTTTTGCCGGAGCGGTCCTGGGCGGCCTTACAAGCCCTGGTGGTGCAGTGCTTGGCGGTTTCCTTGTCGGCGTCCTCGAAAATATGGCGGGCACCTATATCCCAGTCATTGGAGGTGAGTTGAAACTGCCATTGGCGTTGCTAGTGATTATCGGTGTGCTTGTGTTGAAACCCGGTGGGCTGTTCGGCCGCGCGACTGTGCGGCGCGTATAGCCATGACCACTCTGCCAGTCCGCATCGTACGCGTATTGCCAGTTGTCCTGTTCGCAGCGGCGTTGGCCGTGCCTTTTCTCGTCAAGGGCTTTGTGGCGTTTCAGCTCACGATGGTGCTGGTTTATGCCATCGCTATCATGGGGTTGAATTTGCTGACCGGGTTCAACGGCCAGTTCTCACTCGGGCATGGAGCCTTCTACGCCATTGGCGCATATACGGCTGCGATATTGATGGAGCACGGGGGCGTGTCCTACCTGTGGACGTTGCCAGCTGCTGGGCTCGTTTGTTTTGTCGCGGGTTTTCTATTCGGGTTGCCCGCCCTACGCCTCGAAGCGATCTATCTGGCGCTTGCCACGTTCGCGCTGGCAGTCGCGACGCCCCAAGTCTTAAAGTTGTCGCCGCTGGAGCACTGGACTGGTGGTGTGCAAGGTATCGTCATTTCCAAGCCGGATGCTCCGTTTGGACTTCCACTGACCCAGGACCAGTGGCTCTACTTCGTGACTTTGGCGGTCGGGCTGTTGATGTACGTGCTGGCGCGTAACCTGATGGAGAGCCGTTCGGGGCGCGCAATCATGGCGATCCGCGACAATCCCATCGCTGCGAAGGCAATGGGCATCAACGCCTCGCTCTACAAGGCAGCGACGTTCGGCGTCAGTGCGCTTTACGCTGGCATTGCAGGCGCGCTTGGCGCCATTGCCGTTCAATTCGTGGCGCCTGACAGCTTTACACTGACGCTGTCGGTCGCGATTCTGGTCGGCATGGTCGTCGGTGGGGTTGGCTGGTTGCCAGGCGGATTCGTTGGCGGCGCATTTGTAATGTTCGTGCCAAACATCGCTGAGCATGTGTCGAAAGGCTTATCCGGCGCCGTCTACGGCTTAATCCTGATTGCCCTAATATATATGATGCCGAAGGGTGCTGGCGGCCTCTATCAACGCTTGGCGTCACCGCAACGATCCGACCAATCAAAAGCAGAAAACACTTAGGAGGAACTGATGCAAGCTCGTTCGATAGGATCGCTCGCCGTAGTTTTATTGCTCAGTACAGAATCGGTCTTGGCTCAATCGAAATACGACGTGGGCGCTAGCGACACGGAAATCAAGATCGGCAACATCATGCCGTATAGCGGTCCGGCGTCAGCCTATGGGACCATTGGCAAGACGATTGGTGCTTACTTCGACAAGATCAACGCTGAGGGCGGCATCAACGGCCGCAAGATCAAATTCATTTCGTATGACGACGCCTATAGCCCGCCGAAAGCTGTCGAGCAGGCGCGTAAACTCGTGGAGAGCGATGAGGTGCTGACGATCATTCAGCCCCTTGGTACCGCGCCCAACACTGCGATCCAGAAGTACATGAACGCAAAGAAGGTGCCGCACCTGTTTGTTGCCACCGGAGCAACCAAATTTGGCGATCCGAAGGGCTCGCCTTGGACGATGGGCTGGCAACCGAACTATCAGAGCGAAGGGCGGATCTATGCCAAGTATATCCTTGAGAAGCACCCGTCGGCAAAGATCGGCATACTGTTTCAGAACGACGACTACGGCAAGGATCTGATGAAGGGCCTAAAGGACGGCCTGGGAACGAAGGCTGCCAGCATGATCGTCGCAGAAGCACCCTATGAGGTAGCGGAGCCGACGATCGATTCGCAAATCTTGAAACTGAAAGCGGCCGGTGCCGATGTGTTCGTAAATGTGGCGACGCCGAAGTTTGCAGCGCAGGCGATCAAGAAGCTCGCCGAGATCGGTTGGAAGCCCTTACATATACTCAACAACGTATCGAACTCGGTGGGCGGTGTATTGAAGGCGGCAGGCTTTGAGAACGCCAAGGATGTGATCTCAACGACGTATCAGAAGGACCCAACCGACAGTGCATGGAAGGACGATGCAGGTTTCAAGGCGTGGACGGTCTTCATGGAGAAGTATTACCCGGAGGGGGACCGCACATCGACATTCACGACCTATGGCTATTCGGCCGCTCAAACCATGGTGCAGGTGTTGAAGCAGTGCGGCAACGACCTGACGCGCGAAAATGTCATGCGACAGGCAGCGTCGCTGAAGAACGTGCAACTGGAAATGCTGTTACCGGGTATCACGCTTAACACCAGCGCTTCAGATTTCTTTCCAGTCGAGCAGATGCAGTTGATGCGCTTCAACGGCACGCAGTGGGATCGCTTCGGCGCAATCATTAGTGGCGAGATCGGCGGCTAGGACTGAGCGGCGATGGCTCGTAAGCCGTCGCGATAGCTGGGAAAGCGCAAGCGGACACCTAGATCTGATTTGATCCGAGTGTTCCGCACTCGCTTGTTCTCAGCGTAGAAGCTGCGTCCCATCTCCGACATTTGAGCCTGTGCAAATGGAATTTCAGGTGGCGGTTCAAGTCTGAGTAACTCGGCCGCAAAAACGATGACATCCTGCGGAGGCGCTGGCTCGTCATCGGTGACGTTATAGATGGCATGGCGTCCTTTGCCGACCATCGCTGCCGCAACCACGGTCGCGATATCGTCGACGTGGATGCGGTTGAAGACTTGATCTGGCTTGACGACGCGGCGCGCGCTACCATCACGGAGGTTGTCGATAGCGCTGCGCCCTGGTCCGTAGATGCCCGCAAGGCGAAATACTTGCGTCTGTTTGCCCGTCCGCTGGCCAAGCGCCAACCACGCGATCTCGGCATCGAGACGGCGGCGGCTGCGGGGAGAGCCGGGCGTCGCGGGCGTCGTCTCCTCTACCCACGCGCCTTGGTGATCACCATAGA
>JANNRP010000155.1:0-13713 GCA_031401535.1 Hyphomicrobiaceae bacterium
CGGCAAATGCAATGTCGGTCGCGGACGGGATGGCCCAGCCTCGCGCAGCATTTGAGTCAGACCAGTTCAACGCTAGATAGATCAGAGCCGGAACGGCCATGCCGCCGATGGCGGCAATGATCGGAAGGGCAGCCTTAGCCCGCGTCGCCAGTGCACCGGCCAACATTTCCTTTTTGATCTCAAGGCCGACCAGGAAAAAGAAAATCGCCATCAGGCCGTCGTTGATCCAGAGCAGCAACGGCTTGTCGAGGATCAACGCAC
This sequence comes from Hyphomicrobiaceae bacterium, assembly GCA_031401535.1. Lineage (GTDB taxonomy): Bacteria > Pseudomonadota > Alphaproteobacteria > Rhizobiales > Hyphomicrobiaceae > JAKFWF01. The sequence goes on from JANNRP010000155.1 coordinate 262, forward strand.
CGACCCGCAGGGTTACAGGTGTGTTGAGCAGCGCATCATACCACGGGCTCAACGGCGAGTTATCCAGCACCATTGCAAGAATCGCCGCCAGCAACAGTACGGCACCGCCCGCCGCCTCGTGGTGCAACAGCGCTGCTAACCCCTTGCCGTGATTTGCCACCGCATCCCCCGCCTAGCCGCCACCTGTTTTGGAGGTAGGTCGTTTGTGGCCAAATTGCGAGGGGGAGCGTCAGAAAGCATCACCTCTCCCCGTCGCCTGACGGGGAGAGTGCTCCGCACATGGATGGCATATAACGATGCCACCATCTCGCCCTACTTGATTAAACCGGCTTCCTTGTAGAACTTCTCCGCGCCAGCATGCAGTGGCACAGCAAGACCATTGAGGGCATTCACAGGCGTAATCAACTTGCCCTTGGCATGACCTGCATCAAGCAAAGCGCGAGTCTTGTCCGACCACAGAGCCTTGGTGATGGCATAGACGAGCTCGTTTGACATTTTTGCTGATGTGACCCACTGGGCGCCAACCGCGATGGTCTTCACGGCGCCGATATCCTTGTAGGTACCAGCTGGAATCTCATCAACCGCAAAGAATGGCGCACTTTTACGCAACGCGTCAGCTTCCGGCCCGGTGATGGGCAGGATCTCGATGCCACCGGTCGACGTCGCCAGCTCCGAGAGGGCTGCAAGCGGGTATCCACCGGTGATAAAGAACGCGTCGATCGAGCCGTCCTTGAGCTTTTCGGCAGCCTGATTGGGCTTCACGTATTCCGGCTTGATGTCCTTCTCAGTGATGCCGTAGGCGGCAAGAATTGCCTTGGCATTGATCAACGTGCCGGAGCCTGGTTCGTCGAGCGACACGCGCTTGCCTTTGAGGTCGCCCACTGTTTTGGCGATGCCCTTTTTGACGACAACGTGAACGCTCTCGGGATACAAGTTGGTGATCGAGCGCAGATCCTCAATCTTCGGTTTGCCCTCGAACGAGCCAGTACCGGTGAACGCCCAGTAGGCAACATCCGCTTGGCTGAAGCCCGATTCCATATTGCCGCCAGCAATGGCATTGACGTTTGCGACCGAGCCATTCGATGCGACGGCAGTTGAAACGATGGCAGGCGGGTTGGAGATGGCGTTCGCCAGCAAACCGCCGATTGGATAATACGTGCCAGCGGTGCCGCCGGTGCCGATGCGGAAGAAGGCAGGGGCCTGGGCAACAGCGGCGGTAACGCCGACGGCGGCAAGCGCAAGGCCTGCTACCAGCGCCTTGGTCGTAAACTTCATGCGTCAATCTCCTCAGGTGTTATCGAGCTGTCAAGGATCGCGCTCGGCAAGCGGAGAGCGTAGAAGGTCGTGACGGGCCAAGTCAAACCGCCAGTTCGATCCTTCTGCTTGATCCCGCTTCTCTACCTGAGACTGCCGCTCCTCACGCAGCTGTGAACTTAGCAGCCTTGTTATGTTCTCTATATTCTGGCTCGCTAGATTGAGTTTAGCCCACCTGTTCGATGGAGATGCGACCATGATCCCGTTGTTCTCTCAACTTGGCAGAGCGCCCCGTCGGGCCGTTGCTGCCCTTAGCTTGATCTCAGCGCTGGCGCTTACGGTGCCTGCACAGGCGGATGCAACGCCCGGCAAGCCCGCGCCTGAATTCAGCGCTATCGACAGCAATGGCAAGGTCCACAAGCTGTCCGACTTCAAGGGCAAGACCGTGGTTCTCGAGTGGACCAATGATGGCTGCCCATACGTGCAGAAGCATTACGGTGCCGGGAATATGCAGGCATTGCAGAGGGCAGCGACCGACCAAGGCGTGGTCTGGCTCACCGTTGTATCCTCGGCCGAAGGTCAACAGGGTTTCGCAAACGGGCCAGCCGCGAACAAGTTGACGACCGACCGCAAGGCGCTACCGACAGCCGTCCTGCTCGATCCGCAGGGTAAAGTTGGCCGCATGTATAGCGCTACCGCCACCCCACACATGTACGTTATCGATGGCAAGGGAACGCTAGCCTATGCTGGCGCGATCGACGATAAGCCGACAGCAAATAGCGGCGACATCAAGGGTGCACGCAACTACGTGACCGAGGCACTCACCGCTGTCGCTGAGGGAAAACCAGTTCAGGTTGCAGCAACTCGCGCCTATGGTTGTTCGGTAAAATATATGACGCCGAAAAGCTGAGGTACATCCGCGTTTCTATCGCGACAGCGCGGCGCGCCATCCAGCGGCGACCGCCTCTTCCTCCGAGCAGAACCAGCGTTTGCCCTTGGCTTGTCCGCGGCTCACTTGATCCATTTGGACCTTTTCGTACCAAGGGCTCCACGGCATGTGGTAGATGCGGCCAGCGTCGGTAACGTTGCCTTTGATCTTGCAACTGTTGGGCGACGACGGTTCCGCGGCAGCCCAGGCGCGAGCACGGAATTCCCACGCTGGCATTGTCACGCCTTGCCAAATTCCCATGCGGGCTGCACGAGCGGTCTGTTCCTCTGCAACGTAACTGCGCGAATATTTTACGAAAGCCCAGGCATAACCGGTGCGCACCATTTCGGCATTGAGGTTTGTCGCACCAGCGAAACAACGCCCCAGTGATCGACCATATTTGTCGGGGCCAAGGTCATCACAGACGACCGGCTTCGTGCCAATCAGCGCCGTCAGTTGTCGGCCAGCGGCCTCACCGCAGCGCCATACACTGTGTTGTTGATTAATACACGTCTGGGTTGTTTCTGGCGCATCAATACCTTCGAGGCGCACACGCACGTTACCGAGAACAATTGTATCGCCATCGACCACTCTTACAGAACCAGACATCTGGGCTAAAGGCCCATCAGTTCGGCCATCTGCTGACGACAACAATAGTGGAATTACCGCTATACCTGCGATCACCAGGCCAGCGAGATGACGCGCAAAGGCGCGCTTGACAGATTCACGCATAGGTTGAATCTGTCTGAGTCGCGTGTTATCAACGAGACATAATCGCGGCGTTTCCCACCGCTTTTCGTGACATCATTGCGGAGATTGTTGCAGGAGCATCGGTGTGCAGTGTCACGCCGTCACGCGGCCGGGTGTTCGATTAACAAGATAAATCCCAAGCGCCACCAACACCAACGCCGCGCCCAGCCGCCACGTTACCGGTTCGGCCAACAGCAAATGCCCTGCCATCACTGCAAAGATCGGCGCGAGGAACGTAAATACCGACACCTGTGATGCAGGATAGGTGTTGAGCAGCCAGAACCAGACAGCGTAACTGATGAACACTACAAGCACCGACGTGTAGACGAACGACCAAACTACAACGGGTGTCAAATTGAACACCAACTGCTCACCAAACACCAAACTGGCTCCGAACAACAGCGGCACGCTGACCATCAGTTCGTAGAACAGGTTTTTCTCGGGTGAAATGCTGCGCAGCGACGTTGCCCTGATCACCAGTGTCGTTGCCGCCCAGAAGAAACCAGCAATCAAGCAATATACATCGCCGATCATGCTTGATGCCGCTCCACTGGAACCCAAACGGTCGCTAACGCTCACGACCAGCCCGGCAAACGCGGAAATCAATCCCAATACCTTCAAAAGTGTCAATCGATCGCCAGCGAGCAGGTAATGCGCGCCGATCGCTACAAAAAACGGTGCAGTATAGAGAAACAGCACGCCGCGAGAGGCCTCGGTCAGCGACAGCCCGGGTCCGATAAACATGAAATTACCTGAGAATAGGACTCCCGAAAGAATTCCCGGCCAAAGCGTGCCATCGCGCCCAAACAGCGGAATACCTCGCCATGCGGCCCAAACCCAGATCAACAAAGCTGCCACGACGGAACGCAGGCCAGCCTGGAACAAAGGCGGAATGCCGTCATTGGTGACCTTCATGGCGACTTGATTGAGCCCCCATGACGCGCAACACCCGGTCAGTAGCAATACCGCGAGCAGGTCCATAGGCCTGAGGCCGCTGGCTTTGGTTGGCGCCGCTGCCGACTTCTGCATGAATACAATTGCCTCAGTGCGTGGTCCTGCCGACCTTAAGTGCATCAACGAGGCGCTCCAATGTAGCCAACGTCGACGCATCGAAAACGCCATCAATACGCATCGGCCGGAAGTGTCGCTGGAATGCTGCCACGACACTCGGGAGCGCCGCATCGCCTGGACTGACGCCATAGCCGTATGCAGCAAGAAGCGCACGCCCGCTTTCCGCAGCCTTGCCATGCACCGGCAAATCTGGCGCAGTCGCCTGGATTGGCGATGGCTTGACCCAATGACCGACACCGGCCTGTGCGAGCCAACCCCAATCGAACTTTTCGCCAGGATCGATCTTGCGTGACGGTGCGACGTCGGAATGTGCAAGGACCCGTTCCGGCGCGATCGCATGGCGTTGCACGATATCCAATGCGAGATCGCGCACACCGCGCATCTGCGCGCGCGAAAACGCATGGTAACCGTCAGCGTGGCCGGGGTTCTGGATCTCGATGCCGATCGATGCCGAATTGACGTCTGTCTCGCCGTCCCAAATCGACCGACCGGCGTGCCACGCCCGGCGCGCTTCAGGCACCATTTGCGTGATCCGGCCGCCCTCGTCGATGACGTAATGGCACGACACCTGGGCTTCGGGACGGGACAGCCAATCGATCGCCTTGGCCGCACTCACCATGCCGGTATAGTGCAACAAAAGAATTGTTGGATGCAGATCGGCGCGGCGCTGTCCCGAATTTGGTGACGGGAAAACCTCGACTGCGAGGCGACAATCAGGCTCGAACAACGCCGCCCTGAGCGGCCCGTGCACGCTCGTTCGCACTGCCGTCACAGCCCGCGCTCCTGCTTAATCTGCTCATAGGCCGCATTGATGCTGGCAAGCTTGCGGGTCGCGATATCGACGAACTCTTTTGGCACGCCGCGCGCCGTTTGCACGTCGGGGTGATGTTCCCGAACGAGCTGTCGATAGTGCTCTTTCAATGCCACGTTATCGATGTCAGGTTGCAGATTAAGAACGGTATACGGACTACTGGGATCGTGTACAAACATCGCCCGCATTGCCTGATAGTCCTCATGAGGAATTCTGAAGCTATTGGCGGCAACTTTTAGATGACGCTCTTCCTCATGATGCAGAATGCCGTCAGCAACGGCGATATGGAACAGCCCATCCAGCACATCGCGCAGCAGTGCTTTATTGTCCGCCAACAGCTCTGCAACCTTGTCTGCATAAGCATGGAATCCGTTGGAGTCCTGCGCTGCCAAGTCGTACAGCCTGCGGATATGCTTAATGTCTGACGATGACGCCCGATGCAATCGTTCAAACGTTTCCGCTTCGATCTTCACGGCCACACCATCGGCCTTGGCAAGTTTTGCCGATAATGAAATCAGCGCAATTGTAAACGCAACGGTGTTGAGGCCAGGCGTCGACGGCAACAAGCGGTCCAGGCCGAGCAACCGCCACAATCGTTCAACGAATGTCGGCTGAGACGGATCATCCGTTCGCGCTGTTTCGACGCCGGTCTGTTTCAACCCTTGGGAAATCAAGTGCCATGGCATGGGCGAGAGCAATACCGGTGTTTGCGGCGGGAATGAAGCACTGACATTGACCAGCGCTGGTTACAGCATGCGGCTTTTGAGTACGCGCCGCTCAATAGCATCCCAGATCATGGCCGCAATGTCGCTACCGCCGAAGGCTTTGACCTGCCTGATGCCAGTGGGCGACGTCACGTTGATCTCGGTCAGGTAAGGACCAATCACGTCGATGCCTGTAAAGATGAGACCACGCCGCTTGAGCTCAGGACCAAGCCGGGCGCATATTTCGAGATCGCGGGCGGTCAGATCGGTCGGCTTTGGCACCCCACCAACATGCATATTAGAACGGGTTTCTCCCTCGGATGGAACGCGATTGATCGCCCCAGCAACCTCGCCATCGACCAAAATGATGCGCTTGTCGCCACCACGTACCTCGGGACGATACTCTTGCACCATGACCGGCTCACGGTTGAGTCCATGAAACATCTCGATCAGTGAACCGAGGTTGCTGTCCCCAGCCTGCAGCCGGAACACACCGGAGCCACCATTGCCGTACAAGGGTTTGACAATGATATCCTTATACTGCGCCCGGAATGCCTTCACGTCGTCGAGGTGACGCGCAACGAGCGTCGGCGGCATCAGATCTGGGAAATCCAAAACCCAGATTTTTTCGGGCGCATTCCGCACATGTGTCGGATCATTGACGACAAGCGTCTTTGGGTGAATGCGCTCCAGCAGATGTGTCGTGGTGATGTAACCCATATCGAACGGCGGGTCCTGCCGCAGCAGCACTACATCCATCGTCGTCAGATTGACCATTCTCGGATCGGTCAACGTCACGTGATCACCAACGGTGTCACGCAGCCGCACCGTCATTCCGTGCGCTATCAAATCGGTGCCACGCAATGCCAGCCGGTCAGGCGTATAGTAGAAAATCTCATGACCACGGTTCTGCGCCTCTAGCAGCATGGCAAAGGTCGAGTCGCCGCCAATGTCGATCTTGTCGATCGGGTCCATTTGGCAAGCAATTTTCAACGGCATAAAGCATCCTCCAGCACACACGTCTCAACCATTGCCGTCATTTGATGCAAGCTGCAATACTATGCTGGTTGCAGAGCATTGAGGACGTGCTGCGGCCAGCACCGGCTGCCAACAAGTACTGCGTCGAGACCCATCTCGTGATCACGGTAGCGCGGATGTGTCCACACCCATTGCTCGGCGGCATTGCCAATGCGCGCCGTCTGCCAGTCCGAGATCGAGGCTTGCGCATCTTCAATCGTGCGCCGCTTCTTGACCTCGACAAACGCAATGCGCCGTCCACGCACCGCAATCAAATCAATTTCGCCCAGTCGGGTGCGGTGACGCCAACCGAGAATTCTATAGCCCTTCAACATCAGCCAGACGGCAGCGATCATCTCGGCGACCGCACCATGCCAAAGCCGCGTGCGCCGATCGCGCACGTGCTGCCCGATTGAGTCACGCCGCGACCCGGTCGGATGGCCCTTGGGAATTTGGCTTTCAAGTCCAGGAGTGGCCCGCTTCACGCACCGCCTCGTTTGATCTCTAGACCAATATCGTACACGCGCGCTTTCGGTACGCCAAGCATTTCGGCAACGGTTTTGACCGCGTCGCGCAACGACTGCGACGCCAGCGCACGCTCCAGTGCGGTCACGATATCATCGTCGGAAACAATCGTCGCCGCAGGCGGGCCGACCACAATGGCAATTTCACCACGTGGAGCGGCATTATCGTCATGCACCGCCATAGCGTGCAATGTTCCGCGCAGCACAGTCTCATGCAATTTGGTCAGTTCGCGCGCAACTGCAACCGGCCTATCTCCCAGCACCGACGCCATATCTGCCAACGAAGCTGCCAATCGGGTGGGCGCTTCATAGAAAATCAACGTGGCGGGCACCAGGGCCAGGTCTGCAAGGCGGGCTTTGCGCTGTCCGCTTTTGGCTGGAAGAAAGCCCGCAAACAGGAAGCAGTCCGTCGGCAAGCCCGCGCAGACCAATGCACCGAGAACGGCTGACGGCCCGGGTATGGAAAACACATCGAAACCGGCCGTGGCACAATCACGCACCAGTTTGTAACCTGGGTCCGAGACGAGTGGCGTGCCAGCGTCTGATATGAGGGCAACAGCTTGGCCTTCTGCCAGCAAAGCCAGTATCCGCGGGCGCTCGCGTTCGGCATTGTGCTCGTGGTACGCCGTCAACCGGTTGTTGATGCCGAAATGTGTCAACAGGCCTCGGCTGTGCCGCGTGTCTTCGCAGTAAATCACATCGGCAGCCGCCAACACGGTCAAAGCCCGCACCGTAACATCTGCCAGATTGCCGATCGGTGTGGCGACAAGATAGAGCCCAGGCGCCAGCGTTTGCGACAGCAGCCTAGTCACATCCGCCGCAATCCGCTGCGTCAGGAGAGCAATGATTGACTGCGCTTCGTCGCGCATGACCGGCTCATTGGCTGGAGTTGATTGCACGCCTTTTTGACCCAGCGCCGCAATTTAGGTGTGTTGTTGCACGTTTGCGCTGGTATGCAAGGGTCAGGGTTCGCTACCCACATACAGGGGCGGCAGCGTCACGTGTTTGAGATGAAACAGTATATCGGGGGCATGATGCCTGGGGCGAACCTGAAATCGGCGGTCAAACTTGGGAGAGCTCCCGTCAAGCACGTCATCTCTGTGATCGCCGCGTTGTTTTGCTCGTTATCCGCTTGTGCTGTGCCGACGATTGATCCGCCTCTAGCGACCGGCGCAGTACCGCCCATTGCCACAACCGACCCGACAGTAAAGTCCGCGCGCCTAGCTAGCGCTGTGCAGGGCCAAGTCAAAGTCGCGCTGCTACTGCCGCTATCAGCCACGGGACAGACTGCGTTAATTGCAAAAAGCCTGAAACAAGCCGCTGAACTGGCTTTATTTGATGCAAGCACGACCGCATTCCAGCTCATCGTCAAGGACGATAAGGGGACACCCGAAGGGGCGACACAGGCGGCAGAAGAAGCCGTGACGGAGGGCGCCGAGCTGATCATCGGACCACTGTTTTCTGGCTCAGTTAAGGCTGTCAGTGTTGTTGCTCGCCGCAAAAATCTGCCCGTTATTGCATTCTCCAACGATTCACAGGCCGCCGGACCCGGTGTTTATCTTCTGAGCTTCCAGATCGAACAAGACGTCCAACGCATCGTCAGCTATACCGCTACAACCGGCCGACGTCGCTTTGCAGCATTGATTCCGGACGATGATTATGGTCGGCAGACGGAGCAGGCATTTCGAGTAGCTGTGGCTTCCGCCAATGGCACCGTTGCTGTCATCGAACGCTATCCGGCCCAGGCCAACGCTATGTTGGAGCCGACGCGACGACTGGTCGAGGCCATTCGACAGACCGACGCTCAGGGTCAACCGGTCGACGCGCTGTTTCTCCCAGGTGGCCCCGAAGTGCTCGCAAGTCTCGGGCCTGTAATGACCTATGCCAGTCTCGATACGTCACGGATCAAACTGATCGGCACCGGTGGCTGGGACCATCCCAATATCGGGCGGGATGCAGCGTTGGTCGGTGGCTGGTTCCCGGCTCCTGAACCACGAGGATGGCAAGATTTTTCCGAGCGATTTTCACGAACCTTTGGGTCGACCCCGCCGCGTATCGCAACACTGGCTCATGACGCCGTAATGGTCGCAACGCAGCTGGCAGCTAACCCCGCAGGCACACGCTATAGCGCCTCAACTCTCACTCGATCCGCCGGATTCATTGGAGCTGACGGTGTTGTACGATTGAAGGCCAATGGCACGGCGGAGCGCGATCTGGCAGTGCTCGAAGTGCAAAAGATCGGTGTCACTGTCGTTGCTCCAGCGACCACGAGTGGCGCCGTATCAAACGGATCGTCCGCTCTTGGGCCGGTCAATTGAACCGTTTTGCATCAACACTGATACAGCGGATCACAAGGCGGCAGTCCTGACATGCTAGCGATCCTGGCCATCGTTGCGCCGGTTTTTGGCATTCTTGGTCTCGGATTTCTGTCCGCGCGCTCGGGCTATCTCGACGCCACGGTCGGCCGGGCCGTTGCCCAGTTTGCATTCAAGGTAGCAATGCCAGCGCTCCTGTTCCGGGCGATGCTTGCCGTAGGCCCGCTACCTGGCTCGCCGTGGCGACTGGCTGCCGCCTATTTCGGCGCCATGCTGGCGGTTTGGGTACTTGCGACCGTGCTGACGCGCACCGTGTTGCGCCGACCGATGACCGACGCCGCATCGATCGCAATGGGCTCATGCTTTGGCAATACCGTGATGCTGGGAATCCCACTCGCAATTACCGCATTTGGACAGGACGCCGCCGCACCAGTCGCGCTGCTGATTTCGATAGATACGCCGCTGCTTTGGATTATTGCGACGCTACATATCGAGGCGGCGCAAAAGCCAGGGGCCGGACTGTCGCTGACAGCATTGCGAGGGGTATTCAGCGATCTTGCACGCAATCCGATCGTGCTGCCGCTGATTGTCGGCACCTTGTGGCGACTGACCGGTTTGGGCATTCCGACCGTCGTCGATCGACTGCTCGAAATTCTGGCCGGCGGGGCGGTTCCAGCGGCACTCTTTGCGCTCGGCGCATCTTTGGCCACCTACGAGATCAAGGGGCAAACTCCAACGCTTGCACTCATCGTTTGCCTCAAGATGCTGATGTTTCCTATGGTCGCTGGCATCTTGGCGATTTACGTGTTCGATCTGCCACCACTTTGGACGGCAATCGTGCTGCTGTTTGCAGCGATGCCCGTTGGTGCCAACGCCTATTTGTTCGCCAGCAGGTATGAACGTGCCGTCGCCTCGGTATCTGCCGCGATCGCGGTGTCGACAGCATTGGCAATCGTCACTTTGGCGGGTGTACTTTACGTGTTGAAACAAAGCGGCGGCTGAGCGAGCACCATCTGCCCGCGGCGGGTCTTATTTGGGCCGACCCGTCGCCCGGCCATTCGCGGGATAGCGCCGATCATGAGCAATGTTCTAACCGTTGTACTCCCCGTATTCATTCTGATCGGTCTCGGATTCGGCCTCGGTCGGCGCGGCCTATTCTCCGATGAAGCAACCAAAGCGCTCGGCCACTACACGTTTTCACTGGCGGTCCCGGCCATGCTGTTCCGCACGATGGCCACGACCACAATACCCGAGGCATCGTTGCTGAGCCTCTGGGCGACTTTCTTCGGTGCCGTCGCCGTCAACTGGCTGGTCGCCACGATCGCCACCGCCCGAGTGCTGCACCGCCCATCTATCGACGCGCCCTCGATTGCCATGTCGGCCTCATTCGGCAACGTCGTCATGCTTGGCATTCCCTTGTCGCTGGGCGCATTCGGTGAAGCTGCTGCAGCGCCGATGGCGGTGCTGATATCGCTGCATACGCCACTGTTGTTTGGCATTGGAACGCTGCATCAACTTGCGGTCGGCGAACACCGCGGCGCACCGAAAATCGAGCTGGCGAAGGAACTTGCCTTGGAGCTTGGGCGCAATCCCATCATTCTGGGCATTGTTGCTGGCACTATCTGGCGTTTGACGGGTCTCGGGCTGCACCCCGTTATAGACCGTGTGCTTTTGATCCTCGCACAGTCGAGCGTTGCGACATCGCTGTTTGGCCTGGGGCTCAGTCTCGTCGGCTTCCAGATCAAGGGACAGGTACCGACGCTGAGTATGATTTTAGGCTTAAAACTGGTGATGATGCCGCTCACCGCGTGGTTGCTTGCCGTGCAGGTGTTCGCATTGCCACCGGTTGCTGCTGGCGTCGTTGTGCTCTTCGCCGCCATGCCGACCGGTGCGAACGCCTATATCTTCGCCAACAGGAACGGGCGCGCAGTTAACTCGGCCTCCGGCTCAGTCGCCTTGGGCACCAGTTTGGCCGTGCTGACCGCAACCATCGCCGTCTATTATGTCGGTTTGAAATAGCGGCGCGATTGATCGAAGCCTATCGATCACGGTGAGCTGTTGCCCTTCCGTCAAAAGCAACGATTCAGGGTCAGGCCGCCAGTGCTGTCGGCATATCGACAGTGACGCTGTAGACAATTTTCCTGGTTGCCAGCGGTGATGAAATGACTGGAGTCATTACCACACTAAGCTCGTCCAACAGTGTGTGCAGCGCATATTCGGCCGCGTGTAGCTGACGAACCGCTGCTGCCTGATGTTCGGCAATATTACCTGCCCGCTCCAAAGATAACTCAACAGCCGCCGTCACGCGCTGCCAGTGGGTTTCTGCAGCCAGAGGACTCGAAAACGATGGCCTTATCATCGCATGCCGCTGCTTCACCGGCATGGTGAAGTCGGACCGAACTACCCGCTCGATATCTGCCAACCAGCTACTCGACAACAATTCTGCCCGGTTCCGATTTGGAAACCAGGCATTACCTAGGTCGGTGGCAACCAGGGAAACTGCACCCTGGTGCGAAAGGCACGGCTTGTGCCGCACAATTGCCAAGGCAATGATCGTAGCAATAACTACGATCGATATGCCAATCAAGGCTTCAAGGGCGCCAAGTGAGAGGTCGATCGTCACGGATCTAATCCGGTTAATTGATGTTCATTAACAAGCTGATCTTATTCGCCTTTATTCGCAAGCCCTTTTTAGCGGGGCCAAAACTCGTTACTTCGAATTACTGATTCGAAATCAGCACAGATAAGAATTATGCAACAGTTCTGCTTAACGGATAATAAATCCGAGCGCGGCCCTACCGGCCTGCATCGCTAATTTGTCTGGTCCTGGCAATCGATGCGCCAAATGACGCCGTACTGAGGTGCGTTGCAGCAGGCTGAGTTGACTTACTGGCAAGTTGCAACATGGATGATGGATGCAGTCGGTAGTGGCCAGTTATTTTATCGACAAACAACGCATCTTCCAATTGCGGGCCCCAGCCGCGATTGTGAATAATCAACGGTCTACGGTTGGGGCCAATCACGCCCGATACGAGTGCAATGTGTGCACGTGATACGCGACTAAAGGGACGATAATATGTGACGATATCACCCGGTTTATAATCCTCGGGGAAACTAGAAACCGGCAGCACCTGCGCATTCCGGACAAAATAGGTTCGCAATGTTTCAGTTCGCCGGTGGTCGATGTTTGCATCGCCCTGACCCACCCGAGAGCGCTGCACTAGATCCTGCAAATCAATTCCCAATGCCCGGTATGCGCGAACTATGACGTCTGTGCAGGCCCCATACAACGGCGAGACATCGCCCATCGGAAAGTTGATCTTTTTGTAACGCGCCGAATAAATCACAAACCCTTTGGTTTGCTGTTCTGCAGCGGCAGCAAGTCTGATGCCAAAGTTCTCTGGATCAATCAGATGGCCAGGCGACATAGGCGCTTGCGCCGGTGTTGGCAAGCAAACCAATGGCGTAGTCTGTGGCATCTCTGACGGCGCTTGAACAGGAGACTGCAATACCGGAGATGAAATTATCGGTGCATTGGCGGCCAGCTCGAAACCACGTACCGGCACAGAAAAAGGGCCGCTCCGCGACTGGTTTATCTCACGCGTCGCCAACAGCGGTTGCTCAGGCGGCCATATCGCAATCGGCGATCGGATCTCGATCTCCGATTTAAGGTCGGTAATAATAGGTGCTGCCCGTGGCAATACCAGCTGAGGTAGTGCCAAAATTATCGACGGCAGGGGTTGCGCAACTTCGTTCGGCGTTACGAGTAGCGGCCGCGCGATCGTCGCCTCTAGCCAGGGGCGATGCACCTTGAGGCTCTGGCTGACGCCGAGCACCATCGCCAGTAGGAGAAAAGGCATCAGCAGAATTGCCAAAGCCACGCGCTCGTCGGCTTGATACGCGGCGACCGTCGTCCGCTTTTGATTGCCGTTCTTCAAGCCAACCGGCAGTCGCCTTGCAGTATCATCCCGCGCGATTGTGCGTCGCTCGCCAGCGCGCCGACTGGTTTGCGGCTGATGTGGTCGCGTCGCGACTTTCGCCTTGCTGCAATTGTTGCCGCGCTTCTTCACTGGAATGA
>JANNRP010000156.1:0-2998 GCA_031401535.1 Hyphomicrobiaceae bacterium
AGCGTTTCTTGAGCGCGAGTTGCTGCTTGCAGCGCACGAGCGAGGTCTTTGCTGATGGCCGGAGCGACGAGGCTCGTTCTCGTGGTGCGCGCCAGTGATTGCACGGCCGGCATTGCCTTGCGGGGCACCAATGCCAGCTCCAGATCAAGTGCGTGGGCAATCGCGATAAGGCTCGAAAGTCGTAGGTCGACCTCGTTGCCTTCGATCTTGGAGATATGCGCCTGAGGGACGCCCGAGAGCTTGCTCAGCGCCCTCTGACTAAGGCCCTTCCGCTGCCGTGCGGCCTTGAGATCCACTGCTACATGCTCTGTCGCGTAGTTCATTGATGCGTCTTTCTGCATCACATCCGCGTGATGATGCATATTTATATATCTAAAAAATAGCTATTGTCAATATTAGATATATAATTCTATATCATTTAAGGAATACGATCTTTTATTGCATATCAATATGACGACCAGGTCGTTGCGTCACCCGACCTGAGCTGGATAAGGATCCTTAGCTCGCCGCTAAGAGACCATCGGCCGACGCGATTGCCTCTTTCATCGCCGCCAGTCGTTTGACAACCTCACGGGGAATATCGGCGGGCAGTCGGCGTGCGGCTGACCAACTGGTGCGGGCGCAGATTGAGGTAACGGCGCAGCATCTTCCAGTCTTTGTGGCCGGTGACCAGCGACACTTCGGGAATGTCGTATCCCGCCTCGAACAAGCGGCTCGTGGCTTCGTGACGAAGGTCGTGGAAATGGAGGTCAAGGATACCGAGTTCACGGCACGTCCGTCGAAAGGCTGTGCCTAGCGACTTGCCGTTATAGGGGAAGACCCGCTCGGAATTTGGCGTCGCTAGTTTCTGCTCCTTGAGTAGTGCAACCGGATCATACCCGTTCGCGTCGAGCAGAGGCACTTTTTGGTGATTGCCGCCCTTCTGGCGAGGGTCTTTGCGATCCCTAACGAGGGCCATGCGCCCTACCAGATCGACGTCAGACCATGTCAGGCGGCAAATCTCATCCTGTCGCATGGCCGTTGCCACGGCAAACTTCACCAGCCGAGCAACGGGAATTTGTTGGAATGGATTGTTGTCGTTGTAGAGCATGATGCGGTTCAGCTCGTCATCGGTCGGTCTGCGGTCGCGCTCATTGCCCTTGCCGACGAGTCCCAGCCTCCGCAGTGCGACGCGCGCGAGGGTCACCTGTTCGGTCGGAACTTCAATGCCATGGATGGCAGCGGCATGGACCAGAATCGTGCGGATGTAACCGATGTCGATGCTGAGCGTGACGGGCCCTGCCCCTTCCTTGGCTCGGACTTTGCCGAACGCAATCAGCCGTTCGCGGGTTAGGTCACCGAGCGTTACTGAGCCAAGCGTTGCCTGCAGCTTGTCGAGGGTCGCAGCCTTGCTGCGCAGCGGCGCCTTGCCGACTTCAGCCATATCTTGGATATGTAGCTCGATAAGCCTGCCAAAGGTGCTGCGTTTGCCGATCTTGGGCGCTTGGATGCTTTTACCGGTCTCAACCGCATGTTCAGACTCGCGTGCCCAGACCTCTGCGTCGCCCCTAAGGCGAAAAGTCCGTGACGCGTATTTGCCCCGGCGGCGCAATTGCACCCGCCAACGACCTGACTGGAGCTTTGTGAACGTGGCCATCGATGTTTACCCGACGAAAGCCTTGCTTCGTGCACAAAACCAGCACACAGAAGCTGCGAAATGCTGCGTAATGCTGAGAACAAACGCGAACAAACGTGTGCATGTTCTCATTTGTTCTTTTTGAAAGTACTCGAAAATCCGTGCAATATCAATCACATAAATTTTCCATTGCACCGATGATGGATTGGACGGACCGGCACTGCCGGTTCTTCCACCGGCTGCTGACGCGGCATGCCTTGCTCTATACGGAGATGGTGACGGCGGAAGCGATCTTGCACGGCAAGCGTGATCGTCTGCTGAGCTTTGATCCGTCCGAACATCCGGTCGCCTTGCAACTTGGCGGCTCTGATCCGACGAAACTGGCCGCTGCCGCACGGATCGGCGCCGACTACGGCTATGACGAGATCAATCTCAACGTCGGTTGCCCGTCAGACCGCGTGCAAGAGGGGCGGTTTGGCGCTTGCCTGATGGCCGAGCCGCAGCTCGTGGCTGACTGTGTTGCGGCGATGCAGGCAGCGGTCGTGGTTCCCGTGACGGTCAAGTGCCGGATCGGCATCGACAACCAGGACAGCGACACCGATCTGGAGCGCTTTGTTGCAACGGTTGCCGGGGCCGGATGCGCGACCTTTATCGTGCATGCGCGCAAGGCTTGGTTGCAGGGGCTCAGTCCGAAGGAGAATCGCGAAGTTCCCCCGCTCGACTATCACCGCGTGCGCCGTCTCAAGATCGAGCATCCTGAATTGACCATCATCTTGAATGGCGGCATTGCCACCTTTGATGATGCGGTCGGCCATTTCGCGGACGTCGACGGTGTCATGCTGGGCCGAGCGGCCTATCAGACGCCGTGGTTGTTGGCCGACATTGATCGCAAGATTTTCGGCGACCAGACTGCGCCCGCTGTCAGTCGTGCTGAGATTATCGATCGGTTGCTGCTCTATGCTGCCGGGCATGTTGACGGCGGCGGGCGTCTCAACAACATCACGCGCCATATCCTCGGGCTTTACCACGGCGAGCCCGGCGCACGCGCCTTCCGCCGCCACCTCAGCGAAAATGCGCCTGGCCCAAATTCAGGTACCGGCGTGCTGCGCGATGCGGTCACGCTTGCAGAACTTGGGCGCTCTCGCAGCGCTAAGGCCGCTGCAGCGGCGTGAGATCGACGACAGTGACCAACGTCAAATCTTGGCCTCTTTTTCTTTGCGGAAGAGCTCGGCGACGATGTCACGCGCGCGTACCGGCGTCGCCTCTATGAACGGCAACGGCCGCGTTACGTCGATGGCCGCCACGCCGAGCCGTGCCGTCAGCGCACCGTTGAAGGCGCCCTCGCCGAGCCGACGCGACAAGCGGCGCAGTACGTCCTGGCCG
>JANNRP010000157.1:0-8461 GCA_031401535.1 Hyphomicrobiaceae bacterium
CAACCAAGGGAGGTTGGGATGGCGCAGCTTCGTCGTTACGAACTCACGGATGCCGAGTGGGCAATCATCGATCCGTTGTTGCCGCGCAAGTCGCGCGGAGTGGCGCGTGTCGAAGATCGCCGCGTCCTGAACGGCATCTTCTGGCGACTGCGTTCCGGCTCGCCGTGGGCGGACATCCCTGAACGCTATGGCCCCTACACCACCTGCTACAATCGCTTCGTGCGGTGGCGGAAGGCGGGCGTCTGGGACCAGCTTATGCGATCGGTATCAGACGCTTATGCCGGCCAGATCCAAATGATCGACAGTTCGGTCGTGCGTGTCCATCAACATGCAGCGAACGGCGAAAAAAAAGCGGCCGAAGTCGTTGCATGGGCCGTTCCCGCGGCGGGCTTACGACCAAGATCCACGCGGTTGTCGACGGGCACGGCCTCCCGATCGCGCTCAAGCTGACCGAAGGACAGGCACACGACGGGACCACGGGCGCAGAAATGCTAGGCACGCTCGGTCCAGACTGCATCCTGCTGGCCGATCGCGGTTACGACAGCGATGTCCTGCGGGAGAAGATTGCCGCACGCGGCGCTTACGCCAATATTCGTCCGCTCGACCATCGCGTCGATCCGCCCGCCTTCAGCCCCCGGGTCTACAGGCTCCGAAACAAAGTCGAGCGGTTCTTCAATCGCATCAAGCATTATCGCGCCATCGCAACGCGCTACGATAAGCAGGACGCCAACTTCCTTGCGTCAGTGAAACTGGCGGCGATCCGCATCTGGATCGGCTTTAATGAGTCTGTGGCCTAAACTGCGCAACTATTCGCTCCTCAAGATTTTCGCTATCGTATTCGTATCGGCCAGGAAATCTATCGCCAAAACCGAATCCCAATTGTAATTTCGCGAGATACAGCGGTGAAATAACTGTTGTCGGACGAACAATACGCTTGTCGCCAGACCCATCGAGTACCACCCCGACGGCAACATGTTGAATCGGTGCATAAACAAGCCAGCGCCCCACTCGGCGCAACTGGGGGTTTGCCAGGCAAAGCGCTTTCGCGATGCTGTTCAAGGTGGCCAAGCGTCACCTCTTGACTTCGATGACGGTGATTTGAGTGAATGGTGCACCATTCACCCTCGTTTCCTGCGCGCGGGCGACAATTTCGTCGATTCTAGGTTGCGTTAATGTCGCTCCGCCCGCCTTGAAGTCGTAAATATAGAGTTGGCCGCCCTTAACTTCATAAACATCGAGGCGGATTGAGCCACTCGCACCATAATTAATTTCTGCATCGCCATCTGAACTGATTGACACCTCCAACCGTCTGGAATAGCCGCGGCTTTCCAGATACGCCTTCACATCACTATGCAAAAGAGTGCCGCTGGCGGCGATGCCGCCATAGCCTCGCGTATCGTAGACGTGCTGCCAGGCATCTTCAATGACCTGGACGGAGCTGTTCGCCGCTTTCAGGTCAGCAGCCGAAATTGAAGTGCCTTGCCACTCCGGCGTTGTAAACGTCTGCGCTCTCGTTGAGTAGACGGCGTAGTCGCCTGGGTTAGCGTCCGGGATCGGTGTTGTGAAACTCGGCACCTGATAGACCTGTGCCGGCTGCCCCGTACTCGTGGGCAACTGGAACTCCGGAATATTGTAGCCTTCCGACGTCGGCACGGGTGTCGCCGCAACATGGAACTCGGCAGGGATTACGCCCGCTCAGAAACTGAAGCTGCAAATGGCCGCGTGAGTTCTACGATCAAACCTCATTAGAAACGGGGGATTAGCGCCCGACGTAGAGGTCGAACACGAAGTTTTAGGTCGCGCGCCACGCCTCCTATGTTGGCGCCGTTCGATTTCATTAAATGCTGGAGTTTTCCGAGAGATCTATGAGCATGCAGATTTGGCGGCGTCTCGATAATCAGGATGCCAGCGTGACAACGGCGGACGGTTCTCAGTGATGTCGCCGGCAGCCCATAGAATGCGCTTCTTGTCCATCTCTGGGGTAACCTCCCCATCGGGGCAGATGATGTAGAAATGGTCCTTTCCAATGGCAACAAGAAGGGTATCGACCACTTGCTTAGGCAGCCATGCGCCGAGCTTGTGCTCGTTCGTGCCTGTGGTCGTCCACCCCGGCACGAGAAGATGAGCTGTGACACGATCGTCGCCCTGGTTGCTTGGATTTGATCGCAACTCGTGCTCAAGCGCTTCCGTGTACGTTTTCAGCGCCGACTTTGTGATGTTGTAGATCGGGTGGCCGGGAGGATTAGTGATGCCCTGCTTCGAGCCGACATTGACGATCAGCCCCGGATGGGGAGACGCGAGCATGTCTGGCAGGAACGTTCGCACCGCATAGATCGGTCCCCAAACGTTTACCTCCATCGACCGCCGCCAATCGGCAAGATCGGCATCGATCCCGCGTCCGATCCGCGATGCGGCATTGTTGGCCAGTATATTGACTTTGCCGAACGCCGAGAAGGCGATGTCGTGCAAGTGCTGGATCTGGATTGGATCACTTACGTCAACTGATACTGCAAGCACGACGCTGTGGCCGCCCGGAGCGACCAGACTGACAGCTTGGACTGCCGCCTCCAAGTCTGCTCCCGGCAAGTCCGCCATTACAACCGACATTCCTGCCTGTGCAAATCGCTTGCACATAGCAAGGCCGATGCCAAGTGCAGCACCGGTGACTACGGCAACGTTGCCGGACTGGACGATGTATTGACGGCTCACGGCAGCACTCCTTCTCATTGCAGCTGCCTTTGTCGCTCGGCAGGGCTGTGGTGCCAATACAAATTCAATACGAGCACGGAAAGTCTGAAGCACCAGACGCATGCCTCGTTAGGACGTCGACCACCGACCCTAGAAGTGCTCGTGCCCGGCCTTGCCGCGTCGACCATCGCGCGCGCTAGCTCTGACGACTATGCTCAGTGCGGTATCAAGACCAACTCTAAACTACCATTCCGCCTGGGTCACTCGGTGGGCGCTGGTCGCCGAATTTGATGGCGTCCTGGATATAAAGCAGTGATCGCGGCTTTGCTGATCGCGGTAGTTTTGTTCGGCGCATCGACGCACGCGTGCAGTGTTTACCCCTAAGGGCGCGACCAACTACCGATTGCTCTGCGCTCCTTCATTGCAAAAACAGCACTGGACAAAGCGTCAGCCGCCATCGCACGCTGATTAGGAAGTCAGCGATCTAGCTTAGTTAGGGATCGCATGAAGCAGGATCGGCGTTGAACGTCGACCAGAAAACTAACGCGGAGGATTCAATGTCCAAGTCCAAATCACGCTCTGGGTCTGTGTCACGCCGCGCGGTGCTCAAAGGTGCAGGTGCCGCGACGGTTACGGCAGCCACTATCGGCTTTCCCGCCATCAGCTATAGCCAGACCGAAGCGATCCGCCTCGGCCATTTGACACCACGTACAGGCTTTCTTGGCCCACTGGGCGAATACGCCGTTCAAGCGATCGACCTCGTGGTCGAGGAGATCAACGCGGGCGGCGGCATCATGGGCCGCAAACTTGAGATCCTGAAAGAGGACTCGGTCAATCCGCAAACGGCATCTACCAAAGCCGAGCGTATGATCGAGCGTGACAAGGTTGCGGCAATCGTCGGCGAGATTTCGTCGGCATCGTGCCTGACCATCGCTCAGGTAGCGCAGCGCACGCGAAATCTGTTTCTCAATACCGGTGGCAACTCGGACGCATTGCGCGGCTCGAACTGCAACAAGTACATGTTCCACGTCGAGAGCCAGAATTCGATGTATGTGAAAACTTGCGGCCGCTCGCTCATGGCGCAGGGACTTGTCAAGGACAAGAAGTGGTTCTCGCTTACTGCCGACTATGCATTTGGCCACGATCTGTTGAAGGTCGCCAAGCGCTTCATGGAAGGCAACGGTGGGCAATTCGCAGCCGACAAGCTTGTGCCGACCGACGCGACGGACTTCTCGGGGCTGCTGCTCGAGATCCGTAATGCCAAGCCTGACCTTGTGATCTCGAATCTTGCGGGCAACCAAATCACCAACTTTCTGAAGCAGTATTCGGAATTCGGATTGAAGTTTCCGGTCGCGGGCTTTGGTTTTGACACCGCCCTCGCTTGGGGCGCCGGCAAGGAAAACTTCGGTGGCACATGGCCGGTCGTCTGGCATCACTTGCTCGACACACCAGGCTCCAAGGCATTTGTCGCAGCCTTCACGAAAAAGTACGGCAAGCCACCGGAGAACCAAGCTTGGGGTGATTACATGGCGGTCAAAATCCTAGCTCAGGCGATGACCGAAACGAAGTCGACCGATGCCGTGAAAATCATCGAGCACCTGGAGAAAGGTGCAAAGTTCGACCTCTTAAAGACGCGGCCCGGCTACTTCCGTGCCAGCGACCACCAATTGATGCATGAGATGTATACCGTGACCGCATTGCCAGCTGCCGAGGCCAAGAACCAGTGGGACATCTTCAAGTCCTCGGGCGCCGTCCCGGGCCCGAACGAGGAACTTGAGGCGATCGCTGCCACCAAGGAAGAAAACGAGTGCAAGTTCCCGGCTTGAGGGCAGGTTGATACTGGCGGACATCAGAACAGAGTTCCGTCAATGGCAAACGGCGACGGATAAGGCCTCGCCTTCGACTCTGAGTGCCAGTGGGAGCGGTCGCAAATGAATACCGCGCTTTTCATCCAGCAGGTCATCAATGGCCTGCTGGATGGTGTCTATTATCTTCTGATAGCGCTTGGGCTATCGCTGATATTTTCACTTGGCGGCATCGTCAACCTGGCACATGGCGCGTTCTACGCCATTGGAGCGTATATCTCGGTGATCGTGCTGCCGTATGTCGGTTTTGGCGGCGCGTTGGTGGTCACGCCAATCGCAGTTGCTCTCATAGGTATTGCGACGGAACGGCTGCTGTTCCAACGCTTTTATCGGGCTGATCCGATTCTCTCACTGCTCTTGACTTTCGGATTGGCGATGGTTGCCGAGCAGGCTTTGCGTGTGATCTTTGGCGCACCGCCGATCTCGGTCGCAATCCCCCAAGGCTTGAAGGGGCAGATTTTCATCGGGGACTTCGTCTACTCGTTCTACCGCACGATTCTCCTCGCCATTGCCATCGGTTGCATTACCGCGCTGTGGTTTTTGTTGCAGAAGACGGCTTTCGGCCGGGTCGTTAGAGCAGGGGTTCAAAACCCGGACATGGTCGGTGCCCTCGGCATATCTCTGCAGCCCTATATGATGGCAGTGGCCGGCCTCGGTATTGGCCTTGCAGGCCTCGCCGGCGTACTCCTTGCTCCAATCTACTCGGTGCATCCGGCCATGGGTCAGGAGATTATCACGCCGGCTTTCGTCGTATGCGTTATCGGCGGGCTCGGCTCGTTCTGGGGTGTGGTGCTGGCGGCACTCCTGGTTGGACTGGTCAAAGGTGTGATCACCGCCATCGGTTATCCGCAGGCATCGACCGCGGCGATTTATTTTCTGATGCTGCTTGTGCTGTTGATCAGACCTCGTGGGCTGCTTGGCGAGCGCATTCAGCGGTTTGAGTGAGGGCGCGCAATGAACACGCCTGCAGTTGAAAAAGCAATTACTCCTGTAGTTGCCTTGCCGACAACGATGCAAGATCGCATCCCCCTGTTCGTAAGCGCAGCGGCATTGATGGCGCTACCGTTTATTATGCCAGCAATCGGGCTGACTGTTACGTCGGCTACCGAGGTTGTGATTTTCGCCATTGCCTGCATGGCACTGAATGTTCTTGTCGGCTACACCGGTTTGGTTTCATTCGGCCACGGCGCATGGTTCGGGCTCGCCGCCTACGCGGCCGGCCTCGCACAACGGCATTGGTTCCCCGACGCGTTTCTGGTGCCGACGCTGATCGCCGTTGTTTTCATCGCCGTGCTGTCGGGCATGTTCGGCATGCTTATCTTGCGGCGGCGTGGGGTTTATTTCTCACTGCTGACACTCGCACTATCGGCGATGCTCTACGTTATGGCTTTCCGCTGGACGGCAGTAACCGGCGGCGAAGATGGGCTCGGCGGCATCACCCGACCGGTCTATGCAGGTGTAAGCTTCGACAGCCGCATCAACTACTACATGTTGGTTGCCAGTACCGCATTCGTGGTCGTTGTCTTTCTGTGGCGGTTCCATCGCTCGCCCGTTGGTCAGGTGCTTGTAGCCATCCGTGAGAACGAGACGCGGGCCAAGTTCATCGGCTATGCGACTCAGCACTACAAACTGCTGGCTTTCGTCGTCTCGGCGACACTGACCGGCGTTGCCGGCATCCTTCTGCTGTTCAACAATCGCATGACATCAGCCGATCCAATCGGTGTGCCATTCTCCGGCGAGTTGATTGCCATGGTGGTAATTGGCGGCATGCGCTCTTTCCTGGGTCCAGCTTTGGGCGCCGTGTTCTTCATTATCTTCCGTGACTATCTCTCAAGCGTGACCGAAAACTGGCTATTGTATTTCGGCCTGCTATTTGTCGGCTTCATTGTGTTCTCACCCACTGGGCTCGTCGGTGTGGCGCAGCGCCTGATGCAGCCATTCCGTAAAACAGTCGCGCAGGATGCCGCTATGGCATCCCGGCAAGCAGGGGCGACCGTGTTGCCGGATTTTTTGAAGCCAGCCACTCACGATCAGAGTGCCGTGCTGGCTGTAGCCGACATTGCAAAAAACTTCGGCGGCATCAAAGCCGTTCGCGGCGTGAGCTTTGCCATCAAGGACCGCACACTGCACGCGCTCATCGGCCCGAACGGGGCCGGCAAGACAACCGCTTTCAATCTGATTTCAGGTCTGTTTGTGCCTGATTCCGGTCGTGTTATGCTTGGAGGACGGGATATTGCTGGTCTCGCTCCCGAGGCCATCACGCGCGCTGGCATTGGCCGCTCGTTCCAGATCACAAACTTGTTTCCGGGTCTCACCATCGAGGAAAATGTCCGCCTTGCCAGTCAGGCGCGCGATGCGAAGCGTTTCAGCGTCTGGACGCCGATAGGAGCGCTCGACAACGTGAACCGTGAGACCGCAGCGGTCTTGGCAACCATGGGACTGGCCGGTGTTGAAAAGGCAGAAGCAGGATCCCTGTCTTACGGCGGGCAGCGGCTTCTCGACATGGCCGTCGCACTTGCAACGAAGCCTCGCATCCTGCTCCTCGACGAACCGCTTGCCGGACTTGCAGCTGCCGAGCGCGATCGTGTCGGTCGGCTGATCAAACAGATCTCGACCGACATTCCCGTTTTACTCGTCGAGCATGATATCGATCGCGTGTTCCAGCTCGCCGACCATGTGACGGTTATGAATGACGGGCAGGTGCTTGTCGACGGCACGGTCGAGGATGCGCGCAGCTCAGCCAAGGTGCAGGAGGTCTATATCGGATCGGGTGCACACGCACTTGCAGATAAGGCACGTCCGAGCGCCGCCAAACAAGCAATCCTCCTGCAACTGGACGGGGTCAATACGTTCTACGGCAAGAGCCACATCCTGCGCGATGTCACTTTCGACGTCCATGAAAACGAGATTGTGGCACTGCTCGGCCGCAACGGTGCTGGCAAATCGACGGTTTTGAAGACAATTACCGGTGTAGCGCCCCCAGCATCCGGGCTCGTGGCCCTTGCAGGCGAGGATTTCGCAGGACAGTCGTCGGCAACGATAACGCGACGAGGCATCTCGTACGTACCTCAGGGGCGGGGGCTATTTGCTGGAATGAGTGTCGCCGAGAACATGGAACTAGGCCGTCTCAAACGGCGCAACGGGGCGGGTATGTTCTGGGAAGAAGAAAAAATCTTCCAGTTCTTTCCGCGCATAAAGGAACGCTGGCGATCACCCGCTGACTATCTGTCGGGTGGCGAACAGCAGATGGTTGCCGTAGCGCGGGCACTATCGGGCGACACCCGTATTTTGCTGCTGGACGAGCCGTTCGAGGGTCTCGCACCAGCAATCGTCGAAGAACTTTTCGAAGCCTTCGACAAACTGCGCCAGGAAGTCTCAATCTTGATCGTTGATCATCACCTGGACCTGGCGCTCGCACTGTCCGACCGCACCGTGGCTCTGGAACGGGGTCAGATCCAGTACGTTGGTCCCTCCAAGGCGCTGTCCCAAGATCTCGAACTCCGCCGCAAAGTCCTCTGGTTATGAGGAGCTATAACAAGGTCCAAAATAACCGCGATTGAGCCTGCCAGGTCGACCTTCCTCAAGAACAAGCGCTAACTGATGATCTCATGGGTCGTGACTAGCGCGTTTTATACGCCATCGATGACCCCACATCAGCGATGACCACAATTAGTATTGTTCACGGGCACGCCACAAGGCGGTCCTGGCCGGACGCCAACATATCAAGCGCGATCAATCGAACGGGTTGTGCCAGCGCTAGGTCAGTGATTGCGCAGATTGGTAGAACATAACACCTCGCCAAGACTAATAATTGAGCCCACACTGCTAATGCGCCAGCTTCGAAACAGCAGCGGCGTTGGGTCGGGACGTCTGAGCAGGAGCAAGTTCATGTCGAATTCCGAAGAGAA
>JANNRP010000158.1:0-6301 GCA_031401535.1 Hyphomicrobiaceae bacterium
GCGGCCAGAATATCGAGTCCGAACTGGGTCGTCAGTTGCGGCCCGAGCTGATCGGCAAGCACGCGGCGCTTGACCTGATCGACCTCCCCCTCCTCCAGATCGAGCAATTGGAACGGTCCGAACGAGATGCGGATGAGGCGGTTGACCTCAAGCCCGAGCGAACCGAGAATCTTGCGAACTTCGCGATTCTTGCCTTCGCGCAAGCCGAGCGTCAGCCACACGTTGGCACCCTGAGCGCTGTCGACTGTGCCCTCGATTGGGCCATAACGTACGCCTTCGATCTCGACACCGTCCTTCAGCGCATCGAGTTGTTCCTGTGTGACGCGGCCGTTGGCCCGCACACGATAGCGCCGCAACCAGCCAGTGGCTGGCAACTCGAAATGCCGCGCGAGACCGCCATCGGTGGTCATCAGCAGCAGCCCTTCGGTGTTGAAATCGAGCCGCCCAATCGACACCACACGCGGCATGTCCTTGGGCAGCTTTTCAAATACGGTGGGGCGACCTTCAGGGTCGCGATGGGTCGTGACGCAGCCGCGCGGTTTATGGAACCGCCACAGCCGGGCTGGCTCCGCGCCGGGCAATGGCTGGCCGTCGACCTTGATCCGGTCGTTCGGCGTCACATCGAGCGCCGGGCTTTTCAGCGTCTCGCCGTTGACGATGACGCGGCCTTCCAAAATCCAGCGTTCGGCATCGCGTCGTGAGCAAAGCCCTGCGCGCGCCATTGCCTTGGCGATGCGCATCGGCTCGGCGCTGCCGCCGAAGTCCGGTGCGCGCTCCGGTGGCTTGTCCGGCCTGAAGCCTGGGCGTGACCCGCGTCCACCGAATTTCGATGGCGGTTTGCCGCTGGGTGTGCCGGAGGGCTTTGCTGTGCGCTGCGGCCCGCTGCTGCGGGGTTGACGGGGCGGGTCTTTGGACATGTGATGGCGACACTCGTTTGATTTGGAACACCTTATGGCATCGTCTCCCCCTACTTACCACCTGCCAAACCACGCGTCGCCGATGGCGGAAGCGTTGGCCGAAGCGCGAGCCGCCGCGGCGCGAGGGGAAGTGCCGGTCGGCGCGGTGATTGTTGCGCCGTCGGGTAGTATCGTGGCGCGTGGTGGTAATCGGACACGGGAGTGGCGCGACCCGACCGCTCACGCCGAGATGATCGCTATTCGTGAGGCTTGTCGTGTGGTTGGCTCGGAGCGGCTGATCGACCACGACCTCTATGTCACTTTGGAGCCGTGCCCGATGTGTGCCAGCGCGCTGTCTGCGGCACGCATCCGGCGGCTATACTATGGCGCGAGCGACCCCAAGAGTGGCGGCGTCGAAACCGGGCCGCGCATCTTCACCCACGGATCGTGCCACCATGTGCCGGATGTCTATGCCAGTATCGGCGAGCAGGAATCGGCAGAACTATTGCGCGCATTTTTCGGGCAACGGCGGTGATAAGGAGCAAATTAATATGATGGCCGCAGAGCGGAGTCGGCACCCCAGCCGCCGTCATGACGCCATGTTCTCCGCAATGGGTATGGCTCAGTAGTGACTATTTGATTCGTCTCTTCGATCAGCAGGATTGAGAACTATGAACATCAGATCCTTTTTCTTCGCGTGCGCGGTGCTGTTGACAGGATTGATCGGCGCAGTTCCGCAAGGACACACTGCATCGGGACCAAGTATCGACGCCGACGTCGATGCTACGCTCGCTAAATTTTACAATCAGGTGAGCGGGTCGCGCGAACTGGTCGACCGGGCCGCCGGGGTGCTGGTGTTTCCCTCGGTGGTCAAAGCCGGCGTTGGCATTGGCGGCGAATACGGCGAGGGTGCCCTCAGAATGCAGGGCCGCACGCAGGCCTACTTCAACACAGTGTCGGGCTCGTTCGGCTTCCAGCTAGGTGTGCAATCGCGCTCGGTGATCATCCTGTTTATGACGCCAGACGCCGTCAGCAAGTTCCGCCGCACCAAGGGTTGGAAGGTGGGCGTCGATGGCTCGGTGACGGTCGTCACCATTGGCGCTGGCGGTGCGATTGATAGCAACCAGATCAAGAACCCCGTGCTAGGGTTCATTTTCGATGCCAAGGGCCTGATGTATAACTTGACCCTCGAAGGCACGAAGATTACCCCGATCAAGCGTTGATGGCCGCGCCACGCGACAAGTGGCGTGAAATCGAGCAATATCGGTGCGGCCGATGTCTGATTCGGGCGTTTGAACGTTCTCAGTGCCCCTTCGCTTTGAGGTTCGCACGATGAAAATCGCATGGCTTATAACCTTCGGGCTATTGATGCCCGACGCGGCTGCCGCCGGGCCTCGGTATCAGCCTTATCTTGCGCCTCCGACAGTTGCGTCGGGCCCTGAGGGCGTCGGTTGCGTCTGGTACCGCCAGCGCCTCGACTGCAGCCGTTATTGTTATTGGGAAGTCAACGGCCGACGCTACTGCCGTGAGCGCGAACGCGGCGCACACGCCCAAGGCTTCATCGAGGAATACTTCTACGCCCCGCCGGCAATGAAGCTCGGCGTACCTCGGCGCTAAGGTCAGCGATTATCGAACAATCCGATCAAATTGCTCTTTGTGGCTAGGAGGCGCTTGCCGCTGTGGCCGGGTCGACAGATTGATCTTGTCGCGATATTCCGCCGTGATGCCATCAATCTGGTTACTATTGCGAACCACCTGCGGCGTAATCGCGATCAACAGCTCGGTGCGCTCGATCCGGTCGTTCTTGTTTTTGAAGGCATTGCCGATCCACGGAATGTTACCGAGCAGCGGCACCTGATCCCGGGTACGGGTTGACTTGTCCTGCATGAGGCCGGCTAGCACGATGGTCTCGCCGTCCCTGGTTGTGACGACGGTTTTAACCCGACGTTGCTGGATTGTCGGCGAATCGATGGTAGACGACGTGGTTGGAATAACGCCGCTGACCTCTTGTTCGATCTCCAGCATGACGCGGCCGTCGTCGCTGACGCGCGGGGTGATGCCAAGGATCACGCCGGTGCTGCGGAACGATACCGAATTCACGATCGGCGCTCCGGGTGCTCCGACGGCAACCGCGGACTGTGTCGCGATTGGCACTTCGTCTCCGACCTGAAGCACGGCGCGCTTATTCTCAATCACCATCAACGTTGGCGATGAAATGACGTTGACGTCGGTGACGGTGCTGAGCGCATTGAGCACTACTTGCAGGTTGGTCAGATTTAGGAAGTAGGAGAATCCGGGGAAAGCAGGCGCAATGGCACCTAGCGCGCTATCGGTAAAGCGAACCTGATTATTGCTCTTGTTCAAGAACCAGCGCAGCCCAAACCGCAAGTTGTCGTTAAGTGTGACCTCGGCGATCGTGGCTTCGAGCAACACCTGGTTAGCGGCCACATCAATGCTCTGCAGGATTTGGCGCATCCGCTTGAATTCGGTCGGCGTCGCGGTGATCACTAGTGAATTATTGACGTCGTCGGAGACGATGGAAACGCCGGACGACCGGTCATCCGGGGGCAGGCCGCCGCCGATCGCGGACCGAGCCCCGTCGGCATTGGCAAACGTATCGGGCAATGCGTTCGGGTCGCTGGCGCGCTGGCTGCCATCGCCTGTACGGGCAGTGTCTGGCGTTGGCTGAGTGAAACCGGGTTGGGTCGGTGCCTGAATGGTCGGCGGTGCAAACGGCGTGGCATTAGCACCATCGACGGGCCTGGGTGCGGCGACACCATCGGGGCTGGACGCAGCCGGTGATGGCTGGCGCTGTTGCAGTCCGGCCTGGGTTGTGCGGGTGCCGTCACGTGAGAAATAGACCTTTTGCAGCAGCTGCGCGAGTTCGCCTGCCGGCCGGTTCTGAACGTGATAGACATGCACCTGCTTTTCGCTGGCACGGCTCGCCAAGTCTATCCGCTTCAGCCATGTGGCGGCTTTCTTCAGGTATTCCGGCCTTGACGCAATCACCAGGATTGACTTGAGGCGGCGGTTCGGCACGAACCGGACGATGCCCTTGGTCGGGCTTTCCTTGTCGTTGGCAAAAATCGCATCGAGTTCCTGGGCGATCGCGTCTACATCGGCGGTTTCGATTGGTAGGATGGCGAACGACATTCCTCGCATCCAGTCGACATCGAACACGCC
The DNA here is from genome assembly GCA_031401535.1 of Hyphomicrobiaceae bacterium. Classification (GTDB taxonomy): domain Bacteria; phylum Pseudomonadota; class Alphaproteobacteria; order Rhizobiales; family Hyphomicrobiaceae; genus JAKFWF01. Next base: position 4,080 of record JANNRP010000158.1, read on the forward strand.
GACCAGTTCGGTCATGGCGGTCAGTTCCGACTTGGTGCCGGAGATCATCAGCAGGTTGCGCGCGGCATCCACGCGCAGGATGCTGGCTTGTGGCGAGGCTGAACGCAGGATGCGCTCCATTTCTGCGGCCGACACGTAGCGCAGCGGCACCAACTCGGTGGCAATACCGATCTGCTGGCGCGCGCGTGAGCCCGGCGATCTCAACGGGGCGCCACCGCCGACTGCCTCGTTGGCGGGAACGATCTTGTAGAGGTTGCCAGTCGCGACCAACGCTGCACCTTCGCTGCGCAGCACGGCATCAAAAATCTCGATCAGCCCGGCCTTGTCGACGGGCCGGATGGTCCGCATGGTGATTGTGGCAGTAACCTTTTCGCTGACGATATAATTGACGCCCAGCGTCTCGCCGAGAACGATCTTTGCCGCCTCCGCGATCGACGCGTTGGCCAGATTGAGTGTGATGCCGTCTGGCCCGACAGCACCGGACGAACCGTTGGGTGCGGCTCCGGGGGTGCCGACGCCGACTTTGCCGCTGACGGTCGACGGGGTAGCGGGCATGGCCGCGAACTGCCCCGTGCCTTCGAACATTCTCTCGGCCTTGGTGCCTTTGCTGGCAGGGTCGGAAAGTGGCGCACCGTTTTTCGTCGCCGCGTTGCCAGTAGGATCTGTGCCGATCGAGCCGGTAATGGGGCCCGGCAAGCTGAGTTGTTCATAAGGGAGGGTGCAGGCAGCCATAAGTAGCCCGCAGAACACAGCAGACACGCGCGCTGTTGCCCGATTTCGCATAACTTTGCGATGCATCAAGGTTCCTCTGGCCTGCTGTCCGGCCAAATCTGTAACGCTCGATTTAGCCCAACTTTATAGCGATCATGGCGTCGAACGCCTGGTCTTGTTGCATCAAGCGAACGCAGCAATCCCTGCCGCAACCGAGCACTGATTCCCGGCACGGCGTCGAGCGCCAGCCGCTGGTTTTGAACGGATTTCAGCGAAGGGGCGGCAAGTTGTTCACAGATTATTCACAGGGCAAGTGGCCGATTGGCAACATTTAGCAAGGTTGCAACTCACCTGACTTAGCTGAAGGTCGTGCGTGCCCGGGTGGAACGCGGTCCCACTGCAATATCCGGTAGGATGTCGATGGTTGATTTGCCGGTTGCGTTCGTGCCCGACGGTTGGCTCCGCCGCCTTCTGGTCCGCTCGCTGGTGGCGGTAACGTCCCCTCCAGCCGCGTTATGATGGCTTGCCTGGAAAACCGTTGGCCCACCGTCGTCGTTGCCTCGGCCCGGAGCGTGAACGCTTGGGCCGTAGAGGCAGTAATGAATTGCGACGGTATAAGCCTGTCACCTGCCTGCACGGTCCCGGACCGGGGCTGCGACGGGACATTTGTCGATGACGGCGTCGCCCGGGACAACAACTCAACTAACTCAGGCGTGGCGTGATCGGGGTCGATGCCATCCTGCCCCGAATGCACAGTCAGGTGCGCGCTTATCCGCTGATAGAGCGCGCCGCTGATGCCAATAACACTGCCCAATTCTGTAACCGCGTCGAAGGCTGCATTTTTCGGCCCGGCCATACGGTCGGCTGCCCGGTACTCGGGCGCTTCGGCGCCGTTCAGCCGCCTCGCACTGTCCTCGTCACGGTAATCTGCTATGGCGTCGACGATTGTCGCTACGTCCCGCGGGGCAACCCCGGCGCCGGTCAACAGCGCGCGCAACAACGCGTCGCTGGCCATGTTGAGGTCCACTTTCCCCGCTTCGTCCGCAATGCTGATCGAAAGGCTATCGCCTTCCGGCAATTGGCACGTGAGGCCGACATCGCCCGCACGCAGGCGCGCATCTTCGGGTGCTGTCGCTGCGGTCAGCACATCGTAAAGTGCAAGTCGAACGCCGACATCGGCCAACCATTGCGCGCGTTGCGATTCGACACCGTTGCGCGTCGTTTGAACAAACACCTGAGCAGACGCCGACAGCGCCACCGCCGCCAACGCCAGAAGCGCCGCCATCCACAACACGATAACTAATGAGAAGCCGTCCTCGCCTCCCAACGTGGTTGCCCGTGCTGGCTCATGGCTTGGCGGCGGTTGTTCCAACGTTTGCTGTTTGCAACTCCAGGTACTGCAGCAAGTCGGCGGCGTCATCCTCTGATAGTCCCAGGTTCGGCATGCGCACGGCACGATAGATTTTCGCAAGCTCAAGCGCCGCCGGATCACCCTGCGCCCGCATGACGTC
>JANNRP010000159.1:0-11465 GCA_031401535.1 Hyphomicrobiaceae bacterium
GTCGACCATCTGGCTGACGGTTTGGCTTTCGATCGGCAACCCGGTCGCTGGCGAGTACGGCACGCCGACGCGGGCAAACAGCAGGCGCAGGTAGTCGTAAATCTCCGTTACTGTGCCGACCGTCGAGCGTGGGTTGCGCGATGTCGTCTTCTGTTCGATCGAAATCGCCGGCGATAAGCCGTCGATGTGGTCGACATCCGGCTTCTGCATCATCTCGAGGAATTGGCGAGCGTAGGCCGACAGGCTTTCGACGTAGCGGCGCTGGCCCTCGGCGTAGATGGTATCAAAGGCGAGCGACGACTTGCCGGAGCCGGACAAGCCAGTGAATACGATTAATTTGTCGCGTGGGATTTCGAGATCGACATTCTTGAGGTTGTGTTCGCGCGCACCCTTGACTGCGATGACGCGGCGGTCGTGAGCGGTGGGCAGACGAGTGACGGTGGATTTGGGGTGCTTTGCCATGCAACTCTGGTAGCCGATGAGGATCATTGGAGCAATCTTGCAACAATGTTTTCAACGGACGCAATTGTCGGTTGGTTTGCTGTCACACTGGACAATTAAGTGTTGTCGTATGTCGGCCGTTGCATTGAGATTGGCGTGTATCGAGCCAATGTGCCAAGAGTGGCTGGATCAAACCGCATGAGGGAAACGTAACGCCAATGCAGCGGATATCAGTCATCATTGCCACTTGCATGTTGTCGTTAATCGCAACGGCGTCGGCCCAAGTGCCGCAGGAGCCCAGATTCTCCAGTGGTGGTCTCAACGTCAAACTTAACCGCGCAACGCCACCAGACAAGAACGGCAATTTTGTCCTCTCGTTGGTGATCACTAATACAGATAAAGCCACAGCTGAGTTGTTCACGATGCGTGGCGTGCAAGCGGTCACCGATCGTGGCTCTGCTTACGAGGACGTCTCACTCGGCGGATTGCCATTCTGCGTCGAGTACGAGTCACGCGGCTGCCATGCGGCCATCGCAAAGGGCGCCTTGACCCCATTGTCCATCGACCAAGACAAATCGGCCGTCGTGACGTTGTCGTTCGCCGGAGATCCGCCGTCGGGCAAGGTATGTGCCATTGACTTCAGTTTACCCATCCACCGACGCGATCGTAACGCAACGTCACCGGACGCCTGGAGAGTTGTAGCTGTTGGATTACCCAACATCAAAGTTTGCTGAGAGCTGGCTGCACAGACCGCCGCTCCTACCACACTTGCAGTCGCTCAAGAGGCGGTCGTGATGTCCCGTCGCGGTGCGCAGACACAGCTTCATTGCCGAACAAATACTTAACGTACTCAGGATCGTCGGCATCTCTTGTCGTTGGTGTTTGATGGCCAATAGCAAAGATTAGGGATACCGCCAGATCCCTACTGGCAATCTATTGACATCATACAGCTATTGCGTTCCAAGACATGGGCAAGCTCATGTGCGCGATCGAGTAGTTGAACATCTGTATAGTACAGCGCAAGTCGCCGCGAATTGTAAGTTGATCGAACAACGAGCACAGTAATTTACTCAATTCAGCGCGATGCCCGCGACGCACGTAAAGAGGATCAGGATTATGGATGAGTTGGCAAAAACAGGGTTGGTTGAGCTGACCGCTGATATCGTCTCGGCTTACGTTAGCAACAATACGGTCAGTGCTAGCGAGGTGCCGGGCCTGATCGGTGACATCCACAGTGCGCTGGCGCGGGTATCGGGCGGTGCGGCGCCGGTCGAGCGCGAAGAGTTACGGCCCGCGATCAACGTCAAGAAGTCGGTGACGGCCGAATACATCATCTGCCTTGAAGACGGCAAGAAGTTCAAATCCCTGAAACGCCACATCCGGACGCACTACAACTTATCGCCGGAAGAATATCGCGAGAAGTGGGGGCTGCCGCACGATTATCCGATGGTGGCGCCAAATTATGCGGCAGCACGGTCGCAACTGGCGAAGAAAATGGGGCTCGGCACCCGACGGGAGAAGTAGTGGCGGCATCTGCGCGCCGCCCGCAAGCTGTGATCTGGCCCGCCGGTTTGGCGGGCATTTTGCTGTCTGACGATTGCGCCTCGAGTGCCGCCTTCTCGGCCCGATATGCGCTAAGCAGACCTGCGTGACGGCCGAGGTCATAGGCCCAATGTCCAGCCAAACCTAGCTGACGTTCGCGGCGGAGGGCCTGTGCGAGTTGCCTGCATATCCATTGGTGACCCGCTTGCGTGGTATTTCCTATTTCTTGTGGCCAAACTCCGAGCACGCGCGGCAGGTCGCGTATCCGGTTGTAGGCATGGTGCGGGTTCGTTCGCGAGTAAACTGCTAGGGACGGCATGAATGCTGGGCTCCGGGTGATACGAGCCAACGTTCTCATGTCGGCATTACCCGGGGATAAGATGGTTAGCCCATGGCGCCGTCGCGAAGTTATCCCCGCCGTTCACCTATTGCACAATGTTAGTCCGCTGATGGGCGTTCACCGCACGTACAGTTCTTGCATGGAGCACACACAGTATTGGTGATCGCAGCGGCGAAAAAGGCCGTGGCATCTCTGGTTGAGCGGGGTCGACATGACGAGTTCACGTGACTATGCGCAGCACTTTGATACACCGGTAATATGGCGTCGACGGCGCGAAAAGCGCGTTCCAGGACAGGATACGGAAGCACGAGCAGAGCTCAGATGTTTGCTCGAGCAAGCCGTGGCGGCTGGATTCGACGTCGATAGTGCGTTGCTGAGACAGCCGACACGCGGACGACAGCGCGTGGCTCAGGCGCGACAGGCGGCGATGTATCTCGCCCATGTGATCTGCGGCATGAACCTGACCGACGCAGGCCGCCTGTTCGACCGTGATCGCACGACGGCCGCACATGCATGTCAGGCGGTGGAGTTGCTGCGCGAAAGCCCAGAGTTTGACAAGGCGATTACCCTGCTGGAGCGCGTCATTCGCATCGTTGGTTGGCCGTGGAGGCAGACATGCGACTAGAAGGCCCACCCCCTACGTCCGACAGCGAAAGCTCAACGGGTCTCAATGGCGATGGCATTCCCGTCGATGCGGTGAGTCGATTGGTCTTGCGTGCGCTGAGCCAGCGCGGGGCCCATATTCAGGTTGGAGCCACGGCCGCATCGCTGATTGGAAACCAGAAGGGGCAATTTGCAGCCGTTAAGGCGATCGATTTGGAGCGGCTCGCCGACCTGATGGGGCAAGGCTGGCTGACAGCGGTAGAAGAGAGCAAGATCCTGCTGTCCAGCACTGGCCGGGTCATTGTACGGCGCATGCATGATAATGGTAGCTCTGCGACGGCGTCAGGCATGATTGCCGGCCCAGCGCGCCGCACTCAGGCCTCGCCTCGGGTTGACCCCGATAGCCCGCTCGCCTGGTTGCGGCGGCGGCGCCATAAAGATGGTAGCCCGATGTTGTCATCTGAGGCTTATCAGGCTGGCGAGCGACTGAGGGCCGATTTTCACCGCGGCCAAATGGCGCCGCGCGTGACAGCGGATTACTCGGCGGTGCCGTCGAGCGGGCGTCGCGGTGCACCCGGTTTCGGTGTTGACCTTGGGGAGGGAACGTCTGCGGCCCGGGAACGGGTGCGACGCGGACTGACGGCCGTCGGGCCGCGACTGGCCAATGTTCTCGTCGACGTCTGTTGTCACATGAAGGGTCTTGAGGATATCGAGCGTGCTCACGGAATGCCCCAACGAGCCGGTCACTATGTGCTGGGTTTGGCGCTCGATGCTCTGGCACGGCATTATGGACTGCTGCCCCTGGCCGATACTCATTGGCCTAACACCTATCGCACCCGTCATTGGGGCACGGCAGACTACAAACCGGGGATCGACGGCGCGCCATGAGAATCGGCGCAATCAGTTTTCCAGCGCCGCCGCGGCATCGGCTTTGATCCGCTTGATCATCGACGCCAATCCATTTGATCGCTGCGGCGACAGATGATCATTCAGCCCAAGACCAGCAAGGGCTGCCTCAGCGTCAAAAGCCAAGATTTCCGGTGCCGTCTTTCCCCCATAAGCCGCCAATAGGATGGCAACCAAGCCGCGCACAATATGTGCGTCACTCTCGCCGACAAACTCCAGTCGCGGCGGCAATCCGGAGGTCGACGGCACTATTGTTGATACAATCCATACTTGGCTGGCGCAGCCCCGTACCTTGTTCACATCGATCTTCAAGGCTGGATCGAGCGCTGGCAGGGCGCGACCCAACTCCATGACATAGCGATAGCGGTCCTCCCAGTCGTCGAGGACTTCGAAATCAGCTGTAATCTCGTCAAGTGACATCAGGGGTGGGTTCCGACGATCTGGCTCTGTGAACCAGATAGGCGCGATACCTGCCATTCCGCAAGGTCGGCGGACGATCAGATTTTTTGCGGTACGCCGCGCCAAGCGGGACCTAGATCGCGCGGCGTCAAGGTGCCGCGGCCCTGATCAGTGCTGGTTTGCTTAGGTTCATAGCGCGCCGGATGTGGAGCCGAGGCGCGCTCGACGGCGGGCTTCGCACGACCGGAATCGTTGCGCATCCAATCCTGAATGACACTGCCCGCCAGCCGTGCGCCGAATTCAGCTTTCTTGACGAATGTTACCCACAACTCTGCGCCAGCCGCACAGGTCTGCACATTGCGCTCGCAGAATGTTGCGGCTCGCTCGACGGCTGCTCCAGCCGTTCCGATTACTTTGGCCTGGTTCGATTCATCTGTCGGCAGCAGCATCACGATGAGTGCCAACCCGAACGCGCCTCGCAGTAAAAACATGACCCTGTGTCCCGTATCTTCGGCTGTTATCCCGTAGTTTCTGAACATAGTGCATTCAACTTACAGTTGGGATGATGTGCGCAGTACAATCCGAGACGAATTTGATTCAATTTTTATGCATCGCCGCGAGCCGGGTCTCTGCGCTTGGTCAAGCCTGTGGGCTAAATGGTGAGGCCGGTTAACAACCTATTTACACGGTACACCGATACTCACGTAGCCGCGGGTGCCAGCCACCTGCGGCGGTGAGCGCGTGTGCTTGGGCGACCCCGGGCAAAACATTGGTATCCAAGGTTGTTTCAACCAACGTCATGACACCGCATCATGCCAGGCTTGCCGTCGGGGTGTTCGTGCTACTGAGCGCGGGCGTTGCTGCGAACATTTTATGGTTTCAGGGCAACCACAACGGCAAAAACGCGCGCATGCAAATAGAGCGTATGGCGCAGCGTACAGGTGCCGATCGGGTCAAGCGATTGACGCTTGATCCACCGCCCGATGTGCGCGGTTCAACGGCGGTATCGATCAATAGTTCGATGCCGCTTGCAGACGCTGCAGACAAATCCGGCATCCGAACCAGCCTTGAGCCGGGTAACCGCGCAGGCGAGCTTACAAAAGCGGACGGACTTGCCGCTACGGAAGTCACGGCATCGATCCAACGTGAGTTGCAGACGCGTGGCTATCAGCCGGGCACCCCGGACGGGGTCGCGGGCGCGGTCACACGTGCCGCCATTATGGCTTGGGAACATGACCACGGCTTGGCACTCACCGGAGAGCCGACCGAGATTGTTATGAAGACAATCGTACTCGGGGTTTCTCCGGCCTCGGCCGCACAGATAACTGCGCAATGGCAAGCCCTGCCCAAAGACCGCCGCATACGCGCTGAGCAACTGATTAAATGGACGCAGCAGTCGCTGTCGGCACTTGGCTACAATCTCGGACGCGTTACCGGACGGATCAACGAAGATACCGAGCGGGCCATCCGAGAGTTTGAAATGGATCAAAAATTGCACCCGAGCGGACGGATTTCCGCCCCGCTGGTCGCGCGCATTACAAAGCTAACGTTGCCGACGCGCAATGGACCCAACCGGTAGCGGCTTGCGGTCCGGCTCATTGCAAGCTAGGCGATGGGCCATGCGGCTAAAGTCAGAAATCTGGGTCAAGGCTTACTGCAGAGCCTGTTCCGGGCAGGGAGCGTCCGCGATGGTTGTGCGCCACGGTGACGACGATGCCGGCGCCATATTTGTCAAAGTTGCCAGGCTCGACGGCACCGCAGCGCTCTATGGACCAGCACCTGCGGGCCTCGAGCCAGACGCTGGCGATCGCAGTTGGGTCGAACATCTGGGGTCCCCCGGCACCAGTGAGACAGACGTGGATACCTATCTGAGCCGACAGTTCGACTACGACCCGGATATCTGGATCATCGAGGTCGAGGATCGGCAGGGACGACACTTCCTCGGCGACTGGCTAGCGCGCTCATAGCAACGCTAACCTTTTGTTAACCGAATCCCATGCCAGTGAACTTATGACCAGTCGTCTTTGAGCGTTGTATCGGGCAATGCGCTGTCAGCGCAGCGTCGGCGACCGGTCCAAGGAGGGAATGAGCCCTCAGCGGGAGCGCGGCAATGGCGACGATTTATTCCATCAAGAGTGCACAAGAGCGTAACACCGGCGGCCAAAGCGACGGGCCCGTGACATCAGCTCAAATCATTCTGTTTCCAGGTGTGCGCTACGAGCGTTGGGCCGATCTTTGCGAAAAGCCAGCGACCGAGTGTGTTGGTCGGCGTCGCCAGCGCGATGGGCTCGAGATTGTTGATTAGCCGCGTCAGGACCGGCGTGGAATACAGCTTGCCTTGGCAAGTTCTGCTTCAATGCTTGCGTCATAGGCTGGGCCCTTGTCCGGTGCTCGCACCATAATGATGCCCTCTGCCGCCGGCAGGGGAACCTGAGCGAGACCCGTCGCAAGCCGCGCCTCGGGTAACGGTCCGATGAAACGTTCGCCGGGCGGTATTAGCAACACGGCAATATCGGTTGGGCGTTGGTCCTGGCCAGTCACGACATAGATGCTTTGACCATCGGGCCCGTGCACCGAAAAGGTCCATCCTGCTTCCGGCAAACTTGCGCGAACTGCGATGGCAGCCTCGGCCGCATTGAACCGGCACATTGCATAACGCAGGTCGGGTGCCTGAAATGCAATCGCCTGAGATTTTGGCGACGTGCGTGGCAACACCACCATTTTATCGACAGGAAGAACTTTCGATAACCGCACCAGCGCGTCGGCTTTGGCCAAGTAGGGCCAGGCAAATGTGATGCCGATATGCACGATGCCGCCGCCAATCATGGCGAGCATAAATGTACGCAGCTTCAGACGCAAACCGCCCCACCCGTTCGGTCGCATGGTGCTCTGTGATGCGTTCATCGGCATGCAATTCGGCGAATGGCCGGTAAACCGCGGCGCGCTGCGAGGAGCTCGGTTGGCGTTGCATTCGGTCTGGGCGCCGGGCGGGTGAATACCAAAGCGAGGCGGCCTGCACCCCCTGTCGGTAACCAGTTGCCCGGACGTGCGTCGCGCGCGAGTGTCACGATAAAGCCGCCGTCCGGGCTCAGCGCCGCCGTCCGCATGTTATACGCGTATCGCTCGGCGGAATTGGTAATGAGTGAGCCGCGCTCGTCGAAAACCGCCAGGCTCCACCACTCCGCAGCAAGCCCATCGCCTTCAAGCACATATTCACACGACGAATGCAGTTTTTGCCCTTCGTCATCGCTGCGCGCCTCCCAAGCGTGCACGGCTGTGGTGCTTACTGGCAAACCGCCCTGGCGAGCAAAATGGGCGCGCGTGTAGGGGTCGGCGTCGGGCCGGCCCGCAGCTGTCCACAGTACCCATGCGCCACTGGTTCGCGTCACGAGAGCTGAGCCGTGGTCGACCATCACCCAACTCGACCAGATGCCGCCAATCAGGGCGATACCGAGAAAGACGGCGAGATTGAGCAACAACCCAACCACTCCCACGATCGCTGTGCGCAACGCGGACAATCGAGACGTCAAGGCTCGAGGTGGCGTGTCGAGGTCGCTGATCGCCATCAGGGCCGCGCTCGGATGACTGCCGCCGACTGATTGGTCAGATTACTCGGCGCCGTGCCATCGGCCCGTCGGTTGGGCGGCGGCGCGGGCGCCGCTGATGGGGTCGGTGGTTTGGCCTTCGGCGCGATCGGTTCCGGTGCCTTCAACTCGGGGGTCTTGGCGTCCGGCGATCGTTGATCAAGCGGTTTGGCATCAGGCGTCGAACCACTAGCCGCCCGCATAGCCTGTGCGACACGCTTCAACGCATCGCGGGTCAGTTCTGGCATAATGCTGGCGGAGCGTCGCGCCTGGGGATCACTCGCCGCCGCGCCTACCGGTTCCGCCCGTCGCAATTCGGTGAGACGATGGGTCTCGGCAACTTGAACCGGATGCGGACTAAGACCCATGATCGTCGGAATATCCATACTGGTGTGGGCAACCGCGTTATACGCCTGCCACGTCTGTGCCGGTAGCGCGCCACCGGTTATCTTGTTGGTCGGCCTGTTGTCATCGTTGCCGAGCCAGACGCCCGTCACATAGCGACCGGTGAAACCAACAAACCAAGCGTCACGATAGCTTGAACTGGTGCCGGTCTTGCCGGCAGAATGCGTGAAATCCAGGGTCGCGCGCTTGCCGGTACCATCGGTGACGACGAGTTGCATCATCTGGTTCATTTGGACGACCGAACGCGTTGAGATGACCTGTTCGGCCGGTGGCTCATCGCGCTCGCGACTGTAAATCAGGTCGCCCTTGGCATTGAACACTTCAAGGATGGCATAGGGCTTGGCTGTCTTGCCGCCGTTGGCGAAATGGGCATAGGCGCCGGTGTTCTGTAGCGGCGTGATGGAACCGTCCCCCAGCGCCATCGAGCAGGTCTTCTTGATCCCCTCGACGCCGAGTTTCTGGGTCATCTCGACCACGCGATCACGACTATCCTTACCGAGCCGGTACAATGACAGTTCAGTGGCGACCGTGTTCAAAGACCGCATGAATGCTTCTGACAACGAGACCTGACGGCCCGAACCCGAGCCGCCGTCGTAGTTTTTTGGTGACCAGTTTCCGCATGTAGGTGAGCGGTCGGTAATGGTTGTTGTGCGCGACAATCCAGCTTCGAGGGCTGCCGCATAAACGTACAACTTGAATGACGAGCCAGGCTGGCGCTTGGCATGCGTCGCCCGATTGAACTGGCTTTCACCATAGTCGAGCCCGCCGACGAGGGCACGGACCGCGCCATCGACCTCGGTCGAGACGAGTGCACCCGACCTCACCCCGGCCGTGCGGCCATTGGTGCGAATAGTCGACTGGATCGCCTCGTCACCCAGTCTCTGCAAGTTGAGATCTACGGTGGTGCGGGCAGTGAGAACGTACTGGCCTTTACCCTCCATCACGCGTTGGATTTCTTCGTAGGCATAGTCGAGGAACCAATCCGGGCTTGCCGCATTGCGGTTTTCGACGATTTTTGCCGGATTGAGGCGCGCGTTATGCACTTGTCCGGGCGTGTAATAGCCCGCTTCAATTAAATTCGATAACACGTCGTTGGCGCGGGCGCGGGCTGCCGGCAAGTTGACGTGCGGGGCGTACTTGGTTGGCGCCTTGAACAAGCCGGCCATCATCGCGGCCTCCGCCATATTCACCTCGCGGACCGATTTCCCGAAATAGAACTGTGCGGCCGCTTCGACCCCAAAAGCGCCGCCTCCCATGTAAGCTCGATCGAGGTAGAGCTTCAGTATCTGTCTTTTGGTCAAACGGCTTTCGAGCCAGAACGACAGAAACGCTTCTTTGATTTTGCGTTGGAGGGAGCGTTCGGACGACAGAAACAGGTTTTTGGCCAACTGCTGCGTTAGCGTCGAGCCGCCTTGCACCGTTTCACCGGCATTCACGTTGGCAACGAGTGCGCGCAAAGTGCCCACGACGTCGATGCCAAAATGTTCGTAGAAGCGGCGATCCTCGGTCGCCATGGCGGCGCGTATCAAGACCTCTGGAATGTCGTCGAGCGGGATCGCATCATTCAGGTTGATCCCGCGCTTACCAATCTCGTTGCCTTGGGCGTCGAGGAACTTCACGGCGTATTTGCCGGTCGTCAGGTACTTGTCTTCATCGACTTCCAGGAAGGCCGGCAGCGCCAGCATGTACAGCACCACAAGTCCGCCTGAACCCAGCGTCATCAGTTCCGAGGCGCCTTCGTTGATAGCGCGAGCCCAACCAGTAAGCCGCAGGCGCATGCCAACGCTCGACGCCGCGTTATAGCCGTCTTTCACGCGTTCCCACGTGCCTGCAAGACTGGAATCAATCCAAGAATCAATACCCATCCAGTTGATGAGCCGATTGCGACGACCTTGCTCGTTGGGTTCGCTCACGCGCTTTCCTATTCGTAGCCGCCCAGTCGTATCAGCTATATCGCGGGCAAACGCTGCCTAATGCGGCGCCTTGCGAAGAATCGCAAGACTCTAGCCTCAGTCTTATTTACACCCGACTAGGGCTGCATTGCGAGCACCGGTAGTTGAGGATTCTATTGTTGAGTGACGATAGCGCACCATTCTGGCAGACGAAGACCCTCGACGAGATGGACCGCACAGAGTGGGAAAGTCTGTGCGATGGCTGTGGGCGCTGTTGCCTTGTGAAGCTTGAAGATGAAGATACACAGGAGATCCACCTGACACGGCTGTCGTGCCGACTACTCGATGTCGGCAGCTGCCGGTGTTCGGATTACGCCAACAGGCAATCAATAGTGCCCGATTGCATTGCCATCGATCCTGATAAAGTGCGCAATCTAAGCTGGCTGCCGCCAACCTGTGGCTATCGGCTCGTGGAGGAGGGGCGCGAATTGCCCTGGTGGCATCCGCTGGTATCCGGCAGCCCCGATACGGTTCACCAAGCGGGTATTTCGGTTCGTGGCTGGGCACTCAACGAAACCCGCATAAAGCCTGATCAATTTCACCGCTACATCATTAAGGATTTCAAATCGTCTGATTGACGCGGCCGAATAGCCCGCTCAGCCTGGGTAAAAACATCGCACCCGCCCTGCATCAACGAGCGTTGCGCGCTGTGCACTTTGTCGCCACTCTCATTTGCCCGCCCCATCAGACCTTTTCGGAGCATCTATGCGCAGCTTTCACTTTCCCGGCCGCTCGGCCGTTTACAGTCAGCGCGCCATGTGCGCGACCTCACATCCGTCGGCGAGCCTGACAGCGATCGAAATCTTGAAGCGGGGCGGTAACGCGATCGATGCCGCGATTGCGACGGCGGCAGTGCTGGGCGTGGTGGAACCAGCCATGACCGGGATCGGCGGCGATTGTTTTGCGATCATCGCCAAGCCCGGGCAAAAACCAATTGCGCTCAACGCGTCTGGCTATGCGCCGAAGGCCGCGACGGCTGCATGGTATGCCAAGAAGGGCATCAAGCAGATCGAGACACAAAGTGCTCACGCCGTGACCATCCCCGGCGCCATCGACGGCTGGGCAACACTGTTGCGCGATCATGGCACGATGTCATTCGAGAGCCTGCTCGCTCCCGCAATCGAATTTGCCGAACGTGGATTTGCTGTTTCGCCACGGGTCGCTCACGATTGGGCCGGACTCGTTGGCAAGATCAAGACCAATGACGCGGCAGCCATGCACCTTCTCAATGCAAAAGGGCAGGCGCCGCGGATCGGCGAAATCCACAAATCACCGGCCGCCGCCAAGACATTG
>JANNRP010000160.1:0-24776 GCA_031401535.1 Hyphomicrobiaceae bacterium
GCGCTGTTGACTGATGTGTCGGTAACCAAGATTTTTCACTTTGCCCGCTTTGACGTTGCCATGCTCAAGCGGCACCTGGGGGTTGTGACGACCCCGGTTTACTGCACAAAAATTGCGTCAAAACTCGCCCGCACCTATACCGATCGGCATGGTTTGAAGGATTTGTCGGCCGAATTATTGGGGCTGGAAATTTCAAAACAGCAGCAAAGTTCGGATTGGGGCGCGGCGACGCTGTCGCAACAACAGCTGAGTTATGCTGCGTCTGATGTGCTCCATCTGCACAAACTGCGGGAGAGGCTTGATATGATGTTGGCACGCGAAGACCGGACGGCGCTGGCGGCTCATTGTTTTGAATTCCTCACGACTCGCGCCCAAATGGACCTTGAAGGCTTCGAAGAAGTGGATATTTTCAGCCACTGATCCACCGTTATACACTGGGCTCCGAGCGCACTGCGTCGAGTCGCGTCGTATTTGCACCCAAATTGCAGTCAACTTAGGGTTCGAAGACAGCCTGGGACACTCGATCTGATGGCGCTGCAAAGCGTATTTCCAGAGGCGCGCGGTTCGCAGCGATCCGCATCGAACGTGGTTGTCGTCACGGTCGATCGTGCTCGCTCGTTCCGGCAGGCCCGTCGGCACACGTGGTTCGTGCGTGTGATGCGGCTCGCGTTGCCGGTCGTGGCGGTGGCGTCGTTTGCAAGCTACACCATGGGCGTTGGTCTTAAATTCAAGGCTGGCAGTGGTACCGTCTCGACCGGACCGGTAGCAGTTTCGACAGAAAATCTGACCATGTCGAACCCCCGCTACGAAGGATTCAATAAGGATGGCAGCAAGTATGACGTGACCGCCAAAACGGCGACGCAGGATTTGCGCAACCAGGGGCCTGTCGGCCTCAACGAAATTGAAGGTCGGCTCGTACAGGCCAATCAGAGCGTTATCAAGCTGACGTCTAAGCGCGGCAGCTTCGATAACAAATCGAGCCAACTCGAACTGATGGATGAGATCAAGATCCGCGGCGAAGACGGCATGCGGGCGGATCTCGCCCGCGCCACGTTGTTCCTCAAGGAAAATCGCATCGTCTCGAAGGAGCCGGTGGCGCTTGACATGACTGCGGGTCAAATCCGCGCGAATGAAATGGAACTTCTACAATCAAGTCGCCAGGTTATTTTCAGCAATGGCGTGCGCACCCGATTGAAGCCGGAGCAGAAGCCAGCGGCGACCAAGCCAGGGGTAGCAGCAACCGGCGCCGGTGCCAACCGCATGATCGGCGCATCTGACGCACCCGTCGACATCGATTCGCAGACGTTGCGTATCGATGACAACAAGAAAACCGCCGTCTTCACCGGTGACGTCTTGGCGCGCCAAGGAGAAGCGACCTTACGGACCCGCGAACTCGAAGCCTATTACGAAGGGGTTGCGGTAACATCGGTTGTTGCCCAACCGACCACTGCAACGGGTGCCACACCGGCTGTCGGCAAACTCACGCGATTGGTCTCGAAGGGCGACGTCGTGCTCACGAATGGCGCCGATCGGGTAACAAGTAATTCAGCCGACTTCGACGCCGTGCGCGAGACGGCTTTGCTGCAAGGCAATGTCGTGATGGTATCTGGCGCCGACCGTCGCGCGATCAGCGATCGCGCCGAACTCGATTCGAAGGCTGACACAGCGCTGTTGACCGGTAGCGTCGTCGTCACCCAGGACCGTAACGTGCTGCGGGGCAACAGGTTGGCGCTCGATCGCAAGGCTGGCACGACGCGCCTGACGAGCCCCGCCGATGCAGGCGTGGCCGCGGGCCGGATTGCCGCCAAGTTTTATCAGGCGGCGTCGACTGTGGGAAAGGCTGCGGCCTTAAAGCCTGAATCGGCATCGGGCGGAGCGCCCACTGGTCTGGTATTTCGTACTGATCCCAATGCGCCGATCGACATCGACGCTGAGACGCTCGATGTGTCGGACAAAGCCAAGACGGCGATCTTTCGTGGTGCCGTCCGGGCGGTGCAAGGCGAGGTCACCATTAAAACTGTTGAACTGATTGCAACCTATAGTGGTGAAGCCGGGCTTGCGGCGGCTGGTGGGCCGACTGATGCCAAGCAAACGGCGGCGCAGTTGCAAAAGGTGCGCGCCAATCAGCAGGTCGAAGTCACGTCGAGCAATAACCAGAGCGCGACCGGTGACTGGGCCGAATTCGACGTCAAAGCCAACAAGGTGGTGATCGGCGGCAAAGTAGCGCTGAAAGACGGGTTCAGCGTCGCCTACGGCCAAAGGGCGATCATAGATATGACAACTGGCATTACATACATGGAGCGGGAAACGCGGGTGTCTGGACCCGTCGTTTCACCATCGCCGACCGAACAGCGTACCCCTGCAGCTGCTTACAGATTGCCCGAGTTGCCTGCTGTGAAGCCTGCCGTAGTGCCGGCAACGGTTCCAGCCTTCGATGCCGATCCCAATGCATGTCCGCCTGGCCGCACATGCATTCGGTTCGACCCTAAATCCAGTGTTGGGGCAAAGGCGGGGGTGGTTCCGAAATCGACTACGGCAAAAGTGCCATCCAACGCTGCACCTGCCACATCCCCATCCGCCTCGGGTTGGAACTCGACGACGAATCCGACGAATTGATGCCGCCCCCAACCTTTGAGACCCACTTTGAAACTGTTCACATTCGGATCAAAGGCCAAGCACGCCGCAACGGAGCATGAGGCGGACTCCCAAGAATACGACACGGACTATGAGCCCGACGAAAATGCAGGCAGCATCGGCTATGACACCTCGGGCATGGCGGCCCAGAGCATCACTGAGCCCTATCCTGCCGATGGCTGGCTGACCGTTCACGACGTCAAGAAAACCTACGGCCGTCGCATGGTCGTAAAGGGCGTCACTCTGACGCTCGGCCGTGGCGAGTCTGTTGGCCTGCTAGGTCCAAACGGCGCCGGTAAAACAACTGTTTTCTATATGATTACAGGGCTCGTTCCAGCAGACTCCGGCCGCATTACCATCGATGGCCGCGATGTGACGAAATTGCCGATGTATCGCCGTGCTCGGCTTGGGATTGGCTATCTGCCGCAAGAAGCATCGATCTTTCGCGGGTTAACCGTTGAGCAGAACATCATGGCGGTGCTGGAGCTGGTTGAGCCGAAAAAAAAACTTCGACGCGAGCAACTCGATAGCCTGTTGGAAGAATTTCGCATTACCCGGCTGCGTAAATCACCGTCGATGGCGCTATCCGGTGGCGAACGACGGCGCTGCGAAATTGCCCGTGCGCTTGCCTCCCGACCATCGTTCATGTTGCTTGACGAGCCATTTGCGGGCATCGACCCGATTGCGGTCGGCGACATCCAGCAGCTTGTCCGTCACTTGACCGAACGCGGCATTGGCGTTCTGATCACCGATCACAACGTTCGTGAGACCTTGAGCCTCAGTGACCGGGCGTATATCTTTTACGATGGTCAAGTTCTGACACAAGGTAAGCCTCAGGAAATCATAGCGAACGAAGACGTGCGCCGAGTCTATCTGGGGGATATGTTTGGTTAAGGGGCGTTATGTAGACATGGGACCTGACGTTAGCCAGTGGTTGTAGGGTCCGAGTAATGGCGCTTTCGGCACGCCTCGAGATTAGGCAGGGCCAGCAGCTGGTGATGACACCACAGCTGCAGCAAGCGATACGGCTTTTGCAACTCTCCAACATGGAACTCAACGCCTTCGTCGATCAGGAACTTGAGCGTAACCCGCTACTTGAGCGTGACGAGGCGGGCGACACGCCCACGCCGCGCACAATCGACAGCGATGCCGAGCCTGCAGTGCCGACCTCGGAGGCTGCCGGGGATGGCGATCTTGAGTTGGGCCAGCCAAGCGCCGAGGCAGCCGCGGCGCTTGATACGTCTTATGATGACGTCTACCCGGACGCGACGGTCGCCGAGCGCCGCGCTGATATCGGCGGCGACCCCGGACCTGATCTTGGCGGGTCGAACTGGTCAAATGTGCACAACGGCAGCTTCAACGGCGATGACGAACATAATCTCGAGGCTTTCGTTGCTGCCGATGTCACTCTCAAGGACCATCTGTCGGCCCAGATGCACATGGCGTTGCAGGGGCCTGGGGATAAGTTGATCGGCCAATATCTCGTCGATCTGGTCGATGACGCAGGCTATCTGGCGGTTGATTTTGAGAATCTCGCCGACAAGCTCGGCTGTCCGGTGAGCATGGTCGAGCGCGTGCTCTGCATCATGCAAACCTTTGATCCACCGGGCGTGTTTGCGCGCAGTTTGGCTGAATGTCTGGCGTTGCAACTCAAGGATCGCAACCGTTTCGATCCTCAGATTGCCAAGCTGCTTGAGCATCTTGACCTGCTGGGATCGCACAATATTGCAGCCCTCAAACGTGCGGTTGGCGTCGATATGGATGAACTGGTCGACATGATCGGCGAGCTGAAGCAGCTCAATCCAAAGCCCGGCCTGATGTTTGGCTCGGTGCAAATGCAACCTGTGGTGCCCGATGTACTGGTGAGGGCGGCAGCCGACGGCAGTTGGTTCGTGGAGCTGAACAACGACACGCTTCCCCGTGTGCTGGTCAATCGCAGCTACTATACGCGTGTTTCGAAATCAGCCCGATCACCGCAGGACAAGGACTATCTGGTCGATTGCCTGCAGACGGCCAACTGGCTAACTAAAAGCCTCGACCAGCGCGCACGCACCATCCTGCGGGTTGCCGAGGAGATTGTGCGCCAGCAGGACGGCTTTTTCGCCCACGGTGTGCAGCATCTGCGGCCGTTGAATTTGCGGACGGTGGCCGATGCCATTAAGATGCATGAATCGACAGTCAGTCGCGTCACCTCGAATAAGTACATCGCTACCCCACGTGGTATCTTCGAGCTGAAATATTTCTTCACATCGGCAATTCAATCGTCGGGCGAGGGTGAAGCCTATTCCTCAGAAACCGTTCGTCATCGCATCAAGCAGTTGATCGATTCGGAGACCGCCCAAGGTGTCCTTTCCGACGATAAACTTGTTGAGCGGCTCAAGGACGATGGCATCGATATTGCGCGCAGGACGGTTGCCAAGTATCGGGAGGCCATGCGCATTGCGTCATCGGTACAGCGCCGCCGCGAGAAGCGCATGAATTTTCAGATGGAACGCGTGGGATGAGTTATCCTGCAACATGCCTTTGAGTCATACGACTTGATTTGACAGTGCTGTATTTGCAGAGCTATCTTTTCACGCCTGACGGGTTGCTGATTTCGTTCGCGAGGACAGAACGCGTGGCACATCTACGACAGCCTAAGCGGCGATGTCGGTTCCGATGTAGGTGGTGAATTCCACAGCAAAATCACGCCCCTACAATACGAACAACACGCAGGTTAACAATGACAATCCAGGTCACGGGCAAGAACATCGGCGCTGGTGAAGCCTTTCAGATTTATGTGACCGACAAGATCACGGATGTGCTCGACAAATATATTGGTCCAGAGCTGTTCGGACATGTGCGGGTCGAAAAATCAAAGGTCGGCTTTCGCACAGATTGCTCAATTAGGCTTCGTACGGGTTTGCTTGTTGAGGCGCACGGTGAAGGCACGGACGCCTATGCCAGTGCTGATGTGGCCATCGAACGGCTGGATAAGCGCGTGCGCCGTTACAAGCGGCGACTGAAAAGCCATCACCACAGCGCCGATGAGATGACGCAGCGGTCAACTGCGCTCAGTAACTATGTTGTCCAGATCGAGGATGACGACGTGGTGGAGCCGACGTCAGGCGTTGGCCCGGTCATTGTGGCTGAAACCGAGGGCACGCTCAGGGAAATGACCGTGCGTGAGGCGGTTATGCAACTGGACTTGACGGACCACGCGTTTCTGCTATTCCGCAATGCTGCGCATGGACGAATAAGTGTTGTGCATAGGCGGTCGGACGGCAATATCGGATGGATCGACCCCAAGGCCGAGGGGTTCGACGGCAGCGGGTCCGCAGCTGGTAAGCAGGAAAATTCGCCTTTGAACGGTGCTGGTCAGTCGTACAAGCGGTAAAACAAGCGCGTAACTGTCGGTTTGGCGGCACGGGCTGTGCATCACTCCGGGAACGGCGACGATTACGCTTTGGGAACTACGATCCATGGACTTCGGGGATCTGCTGGTGATGGAGAGGGTTATTCCCTCTCTCAAAGCCAAGGATAAGAAACAGGCGTTGCAGGAGCTCAGCGAGCGCGCCGCGGAGCTGACTGGACTTGCTGCCAGGGAAGTGTTCGACGCTCTGGTGCAGCGCGAACGCCTAGGCTCGACAGGGTTCGGCCACGGGATTGCTATTCCGCACGTCAAGTTCCGCGCCCTCACATCGATTGTTTGCGTGTTCGCACGGCTGACAAACCCGATTCCGTTCGATGCCCCCGATGACGAGCCGGTCGATCTCATTTTTCTGCTGCTTGGGCCCGAGCACGCCAGCGGTGACCATCTCAAGGCACTGGCCCGCATTTCCAGATTGGTACGCGATCCTCGTGCTTTGGAGCGTTTACGGGCATCGACCGACAAGGCAGCGCTTTTTGCCGTGTTGACCGAGCCTGCCACCTCGCATGCGGCGTGATGAAACTGCCTGTTTCGGCTGTGCGCTCATTCTGTTAGAGGCTGGGGCGATCGGCAATATCGCCACCTACTCGCACCTTCTCATCTGGATCGCATGAAATTCACGTTCTCCTGGCTCAAAGATCACCTCGACACGTCGGCATCGCTGGACGCCATCACCAGTAAACTCACTGCCATCGGCCTTGAGCTGGAGCGCGTCGATAATCCGGCGGAAAAGCTTGGTGCGTTCACGATTGCTCGGGTCTTGGAGGCAAAGCAGCACCCCAATGCAGATCGGCTGCGTGTATGCCAGATCGAAGTAGCGCCCGGCCAGCCGACCGTCGAGGTCGTTTGCGGTGCACCGAATGCCAGGACCGGCATGATCGGGGTGTTCGCGCCGCTGGGCACGTTCATTCCCGGCACCGGCATAACGCTCGATAAACGGCCTGTGCGCGGCATCGTGTCGAATGGCATGCTGGTGTCGGAACGCGAGCTCGAACTGTCGGATGCCCATGACGGCATTATTGAATTGGCACCCGAGATGGCCGCCAAGGTCGGTCAGCGTTACGTCGATGCGCTCGGCATTGACGATGCCATGATTGAGGTCAAACTGACCCCCAATCGCCCCGATTGTACAGGTGTGCGCGGTATCGCGCGCGATCTGGCCGCCGCCGGTATGGGCACCTTGAAGCCGGAGCCAACACTGAAGGCGGTTGAAGGCAGCGAGGACTGCCCGATCGGGATCATGCTCGATTTCCAGGGCGATGCCGCTCGTGCCTGTTCGGTATTTGCCGGCCGCTATGTGCGTGGCGTCAAGAACGGCCCATCGCCGCACTGGCTGCAAGCGCGACTCAAGGCCGTCGGCCTCAGACCGATTTCGGCGCTGGTGGATATGACGAACTACATCTCGCTCGACCGCGGGCGACCGCTGCACGTGTACGATGCCGACACGCTCAAAGGCTCCATTCGTGCGCGGCTTGGCGTTAACGGCGAACAGCTTCTTGCGCTCGACAAGAAAACCTACGCCGTCGATGACAGCATGTGCGTAATCGCCGACGACAGCGGCGTGCTCGGGCTCGGCGGCATCATGGGCGGCGAGAGCACCGGCTGTACAGCCGCAACGACGAACGTACTGATTGAATGTGCCTATTTCGATCCACTGCGCACGGCTGCAACCGGGCGCAGGTGCGGCATCCAGAGCGACGCTCGGTACCGGTTCGAACGTGGCGTTGATCCGGCATTCGTCGAGCGTGGCCTCGATCTCGCAACTGACATGATCATGACGTTGTGCGGTGGTACGCCCTCGAAGGCACGCATCGCGGGCCGTGCGCCTGGCGCCGCGGCCGAGATCGTGTTCGATTTCGCGCGTGTCGAGAAATTATCGGGGTTGGCGGTCAAGGAAGCCGACAGCCGACGCATTCTCGAATCGTTGGGTTTTTCGATAAAGAAAGCCAAGTCCGGCGGCATCATGGTCACCGCGCCGAGTTGGCGGCCCGACGTCCATGGTTCGGCGGACCTCGTCGAGGAAGTCGTGCGCATCGTCGGGCTCGATCAGATCCCATCGACACCGATGCCACGAACGCGCGGCATCACGCGCACCGTTCTGACCGAGCAACAGCGCCGGGCCCGTCGCGCTAAAAGGCAACTGGCCGGCTGTGGCTTCGTCGAGGCGGTAACATGGTCGTTCATTCCGCGCGCTCAGGCGACGCATTTCGGTGGTGGCAGCGATGCGCTGGAACTCGACAATCCAATCTCTGTTGAATTGTCTTCGATGCGACCGAGCCTGTTGCCAGGGTTGTTATCGGCCGCCCAACGGAACCGCAATCGCGGGTTGGCCGATGTGGCGCTGTTTGAATTAGGCCAAGTCTACGTCAGTGATGAACCCAGGGGGCAATTGATCCTGGCTTCCGGCGTGCGCACTGGCTTGGCGCGAGTGGCGGGTTCCGGCCGCCACTGGAGTGGTGCTGGTGCCAGTGGCCCGTCTGACCTGTTCGATGCGAAAGCCGACGTGATAGCCCTGCTCGGCGCGCTCGGGTTTGACGCGACTAGAGCGCAGTTGACCCGTGATGCACCGGCATGGTTTCACCCTGGCCGCTCGGGTACATTGCGGCTTGGGCCGAAAGTGGTGCTGGCCCACTTTGGTGAGATCCATCCGGCGACACTCAAGCTGCTCGATTGCGGCGGCACTGTTGTAGGCTTTGAAGTGTTCCTCGATGTGCTGCCGACTGAGAAGCGCAGGTCACGCGCCCGCGCACCACTGGCGGCCGTCGATTTGTTGCCCGTTCGTCGTGATTTTGCGTTCCTGACAGATGACGCCGTAGCGGCTGGCGACATCATCAAAGCGGCGGCGAGTGTTGATAAGAGCCTGATTACCAACGTCGCGGTGTTCGACGTCTTCAAGGGTGGCAGTGTGCCGGCGGGCCAAAAGTCGATTGGTATCGAGGTGACTCTACAACCGATGGAAAAGACGCTAGCCGAGGCTGACATCGAGGCGGTTGCAACCCGCATTGTGGCCGCCGTCAAGAAGGCGACAGGGGCCTACATCAGGGGCTGAACGTTTGTGCCTACTCGGCGTCGGGCTGGTTTTCGGGCGCGGCGGCGATAAACGCGGGCAGTGTTTCACAATGCGCCGCAACGCGGGAAATCTTGGGAAACGCATCGAGCGGCACTTTGAACCGGCGTGCGCCGAATACTTGCGGGATGAGATATGCGTCGGCAATCGTGGGACTAGTGCCGAAACAAAAATCGCCATCGTTGATCAGTGCTTCAACTGCGGTAAAGCCGGTGCCGATCCAGTGTCCAACCCAGGCTGCGCATGCCGCATCGTCAGCCCCAAATGTTTTGCGCAGGTAGCCGAGCGGCCCGACGTTGCCGAGCGGATGAATATCGCAACCGATCAACGCCGCTATGCCGCGCACCTGTGCCCGCATGAGCGGACTTTTTGGCAGTAACCGCGGTTCGGGATAGGTCTCCTCCAGCCACTCGATAATCGCCGGCGACTGGATCAGCACCTCCCCTTGATCGAGGATCAGCGAGGGAACACGACCCTGCGGATTGATTAGGCGGTAGGCCGCTGTGTTGTGCTCACCGCCGCCGCGCACCAAGTGGATCGGCACGGTATGGTAGGCGACGCCCTTGAGATTGAGGGCAATGCGCAGGCGATAGGCAGCGCCGGAGCGCCAGTAGGAATTCAGGATCATCGGCTGGTCGCCTTTCGTGTCTTGGATGGCAAGGTCTGTGCCACGCCCAGCACACATGCGTGTGCGGTCAGTTTCAGCAGCATAGCGTCAAGTGCACGCCGGTCAGCTGGCGATAGCACCGTTTCAAGCTCCGTCGTGAACGCCAATGCGCGCGGAATGAGGTCTCGATAGATGCGTTCGCCTTCGGGCAGCAGACACAAAATAGGTTCACGCTTGTTCGCTCTAATGCTCGGCGCTCGATGACCTCGCGCGCTGCCAAAACCGTGACCACACGCGATACCTTGGTCTTATGCATCATAGCGTGACTTGAAATGGCTTGGGCGGTGATCTCGCCAAATCTGAAGTAGTAAATCCACGCCAGCGCCTCGCTCACCGTGGCCGTACGCACATTCAGGCGATAAGGCAGGAAAGGCTCTAGCTCGAAAGTCGCGGATTGCGGTGCTCTATCGGCATGGTGATTGTACGTTCGTCGTCGCTGTTGCGAGGTCGTCATGGCCGAGGCAACGTCCGTGGTCAAATTGGTTGCGACCATAACGATTGGCCTATAACTATTTAGGGAAAGGGTGCTGCACCCGCAATCGCGTCGATGATGATCGGGGTGGAGCAACAATGCCATCTGTTCGATCGGAGCCTGTTGCGCATGATCGGTTGATCCTGCTCGGCACCAAGGGCGGGCCGGCCATTCGGTCGGGCGGCCCAAGTCCGAGCGCCACTGTGCTCGTTGCTGGCGGGCACCCCTATGTGATCGATTGCGGGCTCGGTGTCACACGTGGCTTTGTTGAGGCCGGGTTCCATCTCAAAGAACTGGCGACGGTGCTGATCACGCATCACCATTCCGATCACAATCTCGAACTTGGCAACCTCATACACACAGCCTGGACAGCCGGGCTAGCCAACCCCGTGGCGATTTACGGCCCGCACGGAACGATGCAGATGGTGCATGATTTCATGACCCTTAACCGGTTCGATATCGATACGCGCATTGTTGATGAGGGCCGCCCTGACATTCGCGGTCTGATGGTGGCCAACGACTATACCGAGGGCGTGGTACTCGATACCGGCAGAATGCGTGTCACGGCACTGCGCAATCACCATCCACCTATTGTCGATAGCTTTGCATTGAAGTTCGAATGGGGCGGGCACGCCGTTGTATTCTCAGGCGATACGACGTTTATACCGGAATTGGCGGTGTTTGCTCGCGGTGCTGATGTATTGATTCACGAAGCACTGTATCTGCCGGGGGTCGATGCGCTCGTTACGCGCGTCGCCAATGGAGCGCGCCTCAAGCAGCACCTGATCGATAGCCACACCGCAGCAGAGGATGCTGGTCGCATCGCAACCCTCGCTGGCGTTCGTCATCTGGTACTCAACCACCTCGTACCAGCTGACGACCCGGATACCACGACGGCGCACTGGGAAGCGGCAGTGCGTACAACCTGGTCAGGACGGTTGACAGTTGGCTGCGATGGGCTTGTGATCGCATTGGAACACTAGTGAGGGATGCGTCGCACAATGAAATTGGCAACGATCAAGGATGGCTCGCGGGATGGATATTTGGCTGTGGTATCGCGTGATCTGACGCGCTGCACGTCAGCGGAGATGATCGCACCGACTCTGCAGGCTGCGCTCGATGACTGGGGACGGCTGGCGCACAAACTCGATGGCTTATCTGAACAACTCGAACATGGCTCGGTGCCTTACGACCGGTTTCATGAACGCTCGTGCCTCAGTCCGCTGCCGCGCGCCTATCAGTGGGCCGATGGTTCGGCCTACGTCAATCATGTGGAGCTGGTGCGCAAGGCGCGCGGCGCCGAGATGCCTGCAACGTTTTGGACCGATCCATTGATGTATCAAGGCGGCTCCGACACGTTTCTGAGCCCGCGCGAGCCAATCCGCCTTGCCGATGAGGCGGCCGGCATCGACTTCGAAGGCGAGGTGGCCGTTATTGTCGACGATGTGCCAATGGGTGTTGGCCGTCAGGTGGCGCTATCGAAGATCCGGCTGGTCATGTTGGTCAATGACGTGTCGCTGCGCAACTTGATCCCAGCCGAGCTTGGTAAGGGTTTCGGCTTCTTCCAGTCAAAGCCGTCGTCGACCTTCTCTCCAGTCGCCGTTACGCCCGACGAACTTGGATCGGCTTGGGTCGATGGCAAGCTTCATCTGCCGCTACTATCTACCATGAACAACCAGTTATTCGGCAAACCGGACGCTGGCCGCGACATGACGTTTGACTTCGGTACATTGATTGCGCATGCAGCCAAGACCCGGTCGTTATGTGCCGGTGCGATTATCGGCTCAGGCACGGTGTCGAATAAAGGTGCCGACGGCAGCCCGGGTAAGACTGTTGCTGACGGAGGTGCGGGCTATGCCTGCATCGCCGAACTCCGCATGATCGAAACGATTGAATCCGGTAAGCCGAAAACGCCCTTTATGAAATTCGGTGATAAGATTCGTATCGAAATGAAGGACGGGCGAGGTCACTCGGTTTTTGGCGCGATCGAGCAGACGATCGAGAAGTACGAAGGGGCATGAGCATATGGCGAATTTTGCGTCCAGCGGGGACATGGCCGAGAAGAAGGTCACGTTCGGGAAAATCGGCGAGGGGCTTTACGCCTACACTGCGGAGGGCGATCCCAATACCGGCATCGTCGTCGGTGATGACTGCTGCATGGTGATCGACGCGCAGGCAACGCCGCTGATGGCGATGGACGTGATCGCACGCGTTAAAACCGTCACCGACAAGCCGATCAAGTACGTTCTGCTATCGCACTACCATGCGGTGCGCGTGCTTGGTGCGTCGGCGTTCAACGCCTCGGAGATTTTGGCCTCGGAGGCTACACGCAAGCTGATCATCGAACGTGGCGAGCAGGACAAAGCGTCCGAGATTGGTCGTTTTCCCCGGCTGTTTCGTGGCGTGGAAAGCGTGCCGTCAGGACTGACATGGCCGACTATGACATTCAAGGACAGCATTACGCTATGGCTCGGCAAACGCCGCGTTGACATCGTGCAGATCGGGCGCGGGCACACGGCTGGCGATACCATCGCCTGGGTACCGGATTCCGGTGTAATGTTCTCGGGCGATCTCGTTGAATACCGCTCGGCCTGCTATTGCGGTGACGCATATTTCGCTGACTGGCCCAACACGCTGGATCGACTCGCGGCATATAGCCCGAAGGCCCTCGTGCCGGGCAGGGGCGATGCGCTCGTTGGGTTCAAAATGGTTGGTGATGCCATAAGCGGGACACGGGGATTTCTCTCGGCCCTCTATGGAACGGCACAGGACGCGGTCGCACAGAACAAGGATCTGAAGGCAACGTTCAAGGCAGTGCGGGCGACCATGGACAAGACGTTCGGCGACTACGCCATCTACGAGCACTGCCTGCCGTTCAACGTGTCCCGCGCCTACGACGAAGCGCGCGGCATCGATCACCCCGTGGTGTGGACCGATGTGCGCGACCGCGAGATGTGGGCAGCGCTGCAGGGGTGAGCGTGCGGATCATGCCGCTCAAATCCAAATTCCAGTTCGGCTATCGGCGTCACCTGGACCAGGATTCGTCGACGTCGGCGCACCACCCCGTGATCATTATTGGCGCCGGACCGGTCGGCATGACCTTGGCGCTCGATCTGGCGAAGCGCGGTATCGCCGTCGTACTGCTCGACGATGCCGACCGGATTGGCGAGGGCAGTCGTGCCATCTGCTTTGCCAAGCGTACGCTGGAGATATTTGATCGACTGGGCGTCGCCGCCCCGATGCTGGACAAGGGCGTGGTTTGGCAGAAGGGTCGTGTGTTTCTACGCGACGAACAGGTTTACGACTTCGATCTGCTGCCCGAGGGCGGGCACAAGATGCCAGCCTTCATCAACCTGCAGCAGTATTACGTTGAGCAATTTCTCGTTAAGGCCATCGGGTCGAACGATAGGGTCGATCTACGTTGGTGTAACAAGGTCGTCAGCATCGACCGCCATCTCGACGGCGCGACGGTGACGATTGATACTCCTGATGGTCCGTATAACCTCAATGGCGATTGGCTGATCTGCTGCGATGGTGCGCGATCGCCGTCGCGTGCCATGCTCGGGCTGGACTTCCAAGGCGAGGTGTTCGAGGAGCAGTTCCTCATCGCCGACGTGAAGATGACGGCGGAGTTTCCGACCGAGCGCTGGTTCTGGTTCGATCCGCCATTTCATAATGGCCAGTCGGCGCTGTTGCATCGTCAGCCAGACGACGTGTGGCGCATCGATCTTCAACTGGGCCCCGATGCGAATACGGCAACCGAACGGCTGCCGGCGAATGTCATCCCGCGCATTGCCCGTATGCTTGGGCATCAGGACTTTGAACTCGAATGGGTCTCGATCTACAAGTTCCAGTGTCGGCGACTGGACAATTTCGTACATGGCCGGGTGATCTTTGCCGGCGACAGCGCACACCAAGTTTCGCCGTTCGGCGCACGCGGTGCGAACTCCGGTATCCAAGATGCGGACAACTTAGGTTGGAAACTCGCAGCAGTTCTGACTGGTGATGCGGGGCCAGGCCTTATCGACACCTACGACCACGAACGGGGCCAAGCCGCGGACGAGAACATTGGCCACTCGACGCGCTCGACGGATTTTATTGCGCCGCGCTCCAACACCGAGCGCCTGTTTCGCGATGCCGTGCTGGACTTGGCGGGCCGCGCTGACTTCGCCAAGCGTTTTGTCAATTCTGGGCGACTGTCGCTGCCGACAGCCTATGATACGACCCTGTCAACACCAGACGACGTTTCATTTGGCGGATCGGTGAAACTCGGAGCCGCGGTTCCGGACGCGCCACTTGGCGAGGCAGGCGCCGGTCAGGCGTGGCTGCTCGGTCGATTGGGTACGGGGTTCACGGTGCTTTACGTTGGCGACACAACTTCATTGGCGCCGATCGATCGTGCCACATTTGTCGCCCTCGCAGCCGACGGTCCGGCAGCACAGCGCTACGATGCGCAGCTTGGCTCAACATACTTAATCCGACCAGACGGGCACCTGTGCGCCCGATTCCGCAATTACGACAGGGTCAAGGTCGCCGCCGCGATTAGCCGCGCCATGAGTAACCATCAATGATCGTCAGGTATAAGTTCGCTCGTCAGCGATGACCTTGCCGTCATTCAGCAGCGATCCCGGGGTGACCAACATCACGTCGCCCTTGAGCTTCGTCAGGTCCACAACAGAGGCTGCAATTTTGGCAGTCAGTGCTTCATCCATGGTCGCGCACTCGGCCTTTAACGTCATTGTATCCTGCTCGCCTGATCGACCGACGACGAGGCGCAAACGACCGAGCTCGGGATGGCGCTTGGCCAAGGCCGCGATCTGCTCGGGGTGAACGAACATGCCCTTGACCTTCGTCGTCTGGTCGGCGCGACCGAGCCAACCCTTGATCCGCATGTTGGTGCGCCCGCACGGGCTGACGCCTGCAAGCACGGCTGACATATCGCCGGTTGCAAAGCGGATCATTGGATAGTCGCGGTTGAACGATGTCACGACAACTTCGCCAACCTCGCCCGCAGGCAATGGCTCGCCTGTCCCCGGCTTGACGATCTCGACGATGACTGCTTCGTCGATGATCATGCCTTCGATCGTGCCATCAGGGTTGGAGCTTTCGTAGGCTATGATGCCGACGTCCGCCGTAGCATAGGCCTGCGTACAAGTGATGCCGCGATCCGTGTATTCCTGCCGCAGTGACGGGAACAGCGCGCCACCGGATACGAATGCACGTTTGAATGACGTGGCATTACGTTTGCCTTCCTTGGCCTTATCGAGCAGGATTTTCAGATAGTCGGGCACACCACAGTAGGCCGTGGGGCGCAGATGCTCAATGGCATCAAGCTGTTGCTCGGTGTTACCGGGGCCGGCTGGGATAACGGCACAGCCAAGCGCGCGGGCGCCGGCGTCCATGATCCAGCCGCCGGGCGTCAAGTGATAGGCGAACGTGTTGTGAACGATGTCGGCCTTGGTGAAGCCGCTGGCATGCATGGCGCGCGCCGAGCGCCACCAGTCAGCGCCGAAGCCTTCGGGTTCGAAGATGGGACCGGGCGACACCATGATGCGGCCAACGGTTCCGGGCTCCGTCGATACAAAGCCGCCGAACGGGGGATGTGCGCCTTGCTGGGTCTTGAGATCGGACTTGCGCAACACGGGAAGCGTGCTGAGCGCTTCGCGCGAAGTGATCGAAGAGGCATCCATGTCCTTCAGGTGCGCGGCCCAACCCGGAGCAACCTGTTTCGCCCGCGCGATGAAGCCGGGCAGCATGTTGAACAACGCCTGCTCGCGTTGCACAGGATCGCGGCGTTCTAGATAGTCGAAGGGGGCGGACATGGCTGTAACGTCCTATTTTTTAATTGCCCGGTGAAGTTGTCGCGCCAAACCTAATGAGCCGTGGGCCACTCAATAATGTATACTGCCCTTCGAACCGCCGCCGGCGGCGATAACGTCGCCATTGATGGCGATAGACTTCGGCGACGCGAGGAAGGCGACGACGTTGGCGATGTCTTCCGACGTGATGAGTTTGCGGGCGAGATTGCCCGACGCCATGCGGCTCTCGATCTCGCCTTCCGCAACGCCCTCGGTCGCGGCACGCTTTGCGACTACGCCCGGCGTCTTCTCGGTGCGCGTCATTCCGGGATGTACGCAGGTGACCGAAATGCCGGTGCCGGATAATTCTTCAGCCATGTTTTTGGTCAATGCAGCGACGCTGACATTGCGCATCGAGCCGATGATGGTGCCCGTTTGGCGGGCGGCAAGCCCTGACACGTTGATAATGCGGCCCCAACCCTTGGCCTTCATGCCGGGCGCGACTTCCCGCGCGGTACGCAGGTAGCCCAGCACCTTGACGTTCATATCGGCCCAAAAATGCTCATTGGTGATTTCGAGCAGACCCGGGGGCTTGGCCTGTCCACCGGGTTGTGCGGCGCAGTTGACCAGAATGTCGACACCGCCGAGCGCCGCCGTTACGTCGACCACCGCCTTGCGCACCGAGGCATCGTCGCCGGTATCGGCCGATACGATGATGATCCGACGTCCAGTCGCCTTGGCAATTTCGGCTGCAGCTTGGTCGAGCGCTGCTTTATCGCGAGCGAGGAGCGCGACGTCGACGCCTTCCGCCGCCAGAGCGTGAGCGATTGCTTTGCCAATCCCGCGACTGCCGCCCGTGACCAATGCGGTGCGGCCAGTTAATTGAAGATCCATTTCGTATCCCTGTTGGTTAGGCGGCGACGGTCTGGTGAAAGGATCACGCCAGCCAGCGCTTGCGCCGCTTGTAACTCTTGCCATCGCGGAAATTTTTGCGATCACCGCCGCCGACCCCAAGATAGAATTCCTTCACATCCTCGTTCTCGCGCAGCGCCTTAGCCTCGCCGTCCATGACGACGCGGCCAGTTTCGAGAATGTAGCCGTAGGTAGCGTAGCGAAGAGCGACGTTGGTGTTCTGCTCTGCCAGAAGGAAACTCACGTTTTCCTTTGTGTTTACATCGCGCACGATCTCGAAAATCTGCTCGACGATCTGCGGGGCGAGGCCCATCGACGGCTCGTCGAGCAGGACCATGCTGGGGTTGGCCATCAGGGCGCGGCCAATGGCACACATCTGCTGCTCGCCACCCGAGGTGTAGCCGGCCAGGCTTTCGCGGCGATCCTTCAGACGTGGGAAATAAGTGTAGACCTTTTCAAGCGACTCAGCGACCGCGGCACGGCCATCGCGGCGGGTGAATGCGCCGGTCATAAGATTGTCCTCGATCGTCAAGTGGCCGAAGCAATGGCGGCCCTCCATCACCTGAATGCAACCGCGCTTGACGAGTTCGCTGGGGGATAATCTATCGACCCGCTCGCCGTTGAATTCGATGGAGCCTTTGGTGACGTCGCCGCGTTCGCCGCGGATCAGATTGGAGATCGACTTGAGCGTTGTTGATTTGCCGGCGCCGTTGGCACCCAGGATCGCAACGATGCCGCCCTTGGGCACGGTCAATGACACGCCCTTAAGCACCAGGATCACGTGATCATAAATCACCTCGATATTGTTCACCGAGAGTATCGGCTTTGCGGTCGCGGGCGCGACGGCTGCTGCAGGCGCAATGGCTGTGGGCACGGGGCGCGGCTCCGGGAGAGCGTTGAATACGTATAGGATTTGACCGTCGGCAGCATGGGCCGCCGACGGCCGAAGATCTACTCAGCTCTCCTTGGAGCAATCGCGCGGGGTAATCTTTTTTTCGGCGGCGTACTTGGCAGCCGTATCCTTGACCATGGGAGCGATTACCGCATCGTCTGCCTTGTACCAGTCGGAGATCACTTTCCAGGCCTTGCCGTCCCACTGCTGTACGCGGGCGGTACGTGCACCACCTTCGTGGTCGGCGCACGAGAATTTCATCGGCAGCACCATACCCTCGAAG
The DNA here is from genome assembly GCA_031401535.1 of Hyphomicrobiaceae bacterium. Classification (GTDB taxonomy): domain Bacteria; phylum Pseudomonadota; class Alphaproteobacteria; order Rhizobiales; family Hyphomicrobiaceae; genus JAKFWF01. Next base: position 18,135 of record JANNRP010000160.1, read on the forward strand.
CCCAGTTCCTTGATGCGTGCGGCAGTCAGATCCAAGTTCTCCATGCCCCAGCGAACCTGTTCACCAGTCATTGGCTTGTTGCCGTACTTCTTTTGTGCCGTACGGATTGCCTCAATGCCGATCATCGAGTTCATCAGGCCGCGGTTATAAAGTACTTGACCGACTTCTTCAGCCTTCGACTGGGTCTTGCTCTTGCCGATAACGTGCTTCTCGACATCGGCGTGCACCGGGTACTTGCCGGATGTATGCTGGAGCATCAGCGCCTTGTAGCCCGTCGATTGATCGCCGGCCGGCGTCACGTCGGGCTCAGCGCCGGACCACCACACGCCGATGATTTTTTCACGGGGATAGGCCACCGCTGCGGCTTCCTTGATCGAGGTCGAGTTCATTACGCCCCAGCCCCAGAGCAGCACATAATCCGGCTTATCCTGACGGATGGCCAGCCACTGCGATTTCTGCTCGACACCGGGATGGGTGACCGGGATCGCCTTGAACTCGAAACCGTTGAGCTTGGCGCGCGCTTCTAGAACGGCGATCGGCTCCTTGCCGTAGGGGCTGTCGTGATAGACGAGGCTGATCTTCTTGCCTTTGAGCTTGTCCATGCCGCCAACTTCTTTGGCAATGTGCTGGATGGCGATATCAGCTGCCGTCCAGTAGGTGCCGACGGCGGGGAAGTTCCAGGTGAACACCGAGCCGTCGCGGCTCTCTGAGCGGCCGTAACCTGTGGTCAGCAACGGGATCTTATCGCCCGGCGCTTTCTCGGTCAGGGCGAAGGTGATGCCGGTCGACAAAGGCGAGAAATAGCCAGCGCCCGTCGGGCCCTTGCCCTTCAGGCGTTCATAGCACTCGACCCCTTTGTCGGTGGCGTATCCGGTTTCGCATTCTTCGAATACGATCTTGACGCCGTTGATGCCGCCGTCGCGCTCGTTAATCATTGTCCAGTAATCGGCAACGCCGTTCGCAAACGGAACGCCATTGGGTGCGTAGGGGCCGGTGCGGTAAACCAGCGATGGCAGGAATTGTTCATTGGCTTGCGCCATGGCAGGTGCTGCCATGCCAACGCTGCCAAGTGCGGCGAGCGTCAAACCTATAAGCTTGCGGGACATCAAGTCTCCTCCTGTGGTTGATCGTGCCCGGTCGTGCCGGGTGTAGGTGAGGCTGCGAGCTTCGTGTTTTTGTTGGTTGGACTGCGCGCCGCCGCTCCACTTTGCGACGCCCAGCCTTGAACATGAAGCAACCCGGCGTTCCCAATTGTCAGTGCGGGAACGGCCAGAGCCTCAATTTCTCTTTGGCGAGTGACCAAAGCTTGGCGAACCCGTGCGGTTCCTTGATCAATAGATAACAGATCAGCGCACCGGTCACGATGAACACGAGATGCGACACGGTCTCAACGGAGATGGGAATGCCCATCGCGTGTGGTACCTGATCGAGCAATATCGGCAGGATCAGAATGAACGCTGCGCCAAGGAACGAGCCGAGGATCGATCCCAACCCGCCGATGATCACCATGAACAGAATCTGGAACGAGCGGTCAATGTTGAAGGTCAACGGCTCCCATGAACCGAGATGGATGAAGGCCCAAAGTGCACCGGCGACCCCGATGATGAAGGACGACACCGCGAATGCGGTCAGCTTGGCATAGAGCGGGCGGATGCCCATGATCTCAGCGGCAATGTCCATGTCGCGGATGGCCATCCATTGGCGGCCAATCGATCCGCGCACCAGATTCTTGGCGATCAGGGCGAACGCGGTCACGAACATCAGTGTGAGTAAATACCGGTCCAGCGGCGAGTTCACCAGCCAGCCAAAGAATTTCAACTCCGGTGCGTTGACCGAGCCGGACGGCGTGTAGTTTGTGAACCACTTCACGCGGATGAACAGCCAGTCGAAAAAGAATTGCGCAGCGAGCGTCGCAACCGCTAAATACAGTCCCTTGATGCGCAGACTGGGTACGCCGAACAGAATGCCGACGATTGCCGACATGCCTCCGCCGAGCAGGATCGACACCAGTAAAGGCAATTCCGGCACGCGCAGCGCGAAATTATAGGCGGCATAAGCGCCAATGGCCATGAAAGCACCGCCACCGAGCGAGATCTGGCCGCAATAGCCGACCAGGATGTTGAGGCCGATAGCAGCCAGTGACAGGATCAGGAAGGGAACCAGCAGTGCCTTGAAGATGTAGTCGTTACCGAAGGCGCCGACCTTGAAATAGGCGAGCAGGGGAACGCCGACGAAAGCAAACAGAAGCAGGGCATACAGCGCCACCCGGTCTTGGCGAATCGGAAAGATTGCCATGTCATCGGAATAGGTCGCCTTGAACTGCCCGTTCTCGCGGTAGAACATTCGCTGCTATCCTCGTCTCAAATTCGTTCGATGATGCGTTCGCCAAACAGCCCTTGCGGCCGCACCAGCAGAACGGCGAGTGCCAATACGTAGGCGAACCAATATTCGATACCGCCGCCGATCAAAGGTCCAAGGTAGGCTTCCGCCAGCTTTTCGCCCGCACCGACGATTAGCCCGCCGATGATAGCGCCGGGCACCGATGTGAAGCCGCCGACGATCAATACAGGCAGCGCCTTCAGGGCGAGAAACGTGATCGAGAACTGAACGCCGAGCTTGGTGCCCCACACCGTTGCGGCCACAAGCGCCACGAGACCGGCAACGAGCCATACGATGAACCAGATCCAGCTGATCGGAATTCCAACCGACTGGGCGGCGGCGTGGTCGTCAGCGACCGCACGCAGCGCACGGCCAGTTTTTGTACGCTGGAAGAAGACGGCCAGACCCACGACGAGCACACCCGCGATCAATCCGCCCCACACGTCGAGCTTGTTGATCAGGATGCCGCCCGGGAACATGCTTTCCAGCGCAAACCAGGCATCGGTCGGGTAGAGCTTCAATGGGTAAACGTCGGAGCCGAAAATCAACTGAGCGGCGCCTTCAAGTATGAACGTGGCGCCAATCGTCGACATGAACAGCGTCAGACCGTCTTGGTTGACCAGCGGGCCGAGCACGAACCGTTCTATGAGCCAAGCGCTCAGCGCCATGACCAGCGACGCGAACATCAATGCGAGCACCACGGCAGCGGCGAACGGAACACCACTTGCGACGAAAAAATCGAGCGAACGGACCAGTGCGAGGCCGGCCAGCAGCACCATGGCGCCTTGAGCGAAGTTGAAGACGCCAGACGCTTTGTAGATGAGCACGAACCCTAGGGCGACAAGCGAATACAGAACGCCGGCCAGCAAACCGCCGCTGAGGACTTCGATGAAATTACCAAGACTTGCCACGCGCCTGCTCTCCAAATGCCCAGTCGTGCCCAAGCGGGCCAGTGCAATTGCCTCAACGGGTCGTCAGTGCGCGACACCGAGATAGGCATCGATCACTTTCTGGTCTTTCTGCACCACGTCAGGTGTGCCGTCAGCGATCTTCTGGCCGTAGTCGAGCACCACGACGCGGTCCGACAGGTCCATCACCACGCCCATGTCGTGCTCGATTAGGGCCATCGTCGTGCCGAACGTCTCGTTGATGTCGATGATGAAGCGGCTCATGTCCTGCTTCTCTTCGAGATTCATACCGGCCATCGGCTCGTCGAGTAGCAGCAACTCGGGTTCAGTGGCTAAGGCCCGACCAAGTTCGACGCGCTTTTGCAACCCGTAGGGCAACTTGCCAACCGGGGTCTTGCGGATCGCCTCGATCTCAAGAAAGTCGATGATTTTTTCGACGACCTCGCGATGTACGATCTCTTCGCGCTGCGCCGCCCCCCAATGCATGGCCTGCGCCATCAAACCTTTGCGCATCTTGAGCGTGCGGCCGGTCATGATGTTGTCCAGCGTCGACATACCTTTGAACAGGGCGACGTTTTGGAATGTGCGCGCGATGCCCTGACTGGCGGCGATATACGGTCGCATCTGTTGCCGAGCTTCACCCTTATATGTGATGGTGCCTTCTTGCGGGTGGTAGAACCCGTTGATTACATTCAGCATTGATGTTTTGCCGGCGCCGTTCGGACCGATGATTGCGCGGATTTCGCCGCGCCTGATGTCAAACGAAACGCCACGAATGGCTTTGACGCCGCCAAACGATAACGAAACGTCTTTGACCGAAAGCAAGACCTCGCCTGGGCTTATGTCGGCGCCGCCACCAGACGGCCGTTCCACGTCCGCTTTCATTCCGCAGCCTCCTTGATGACAGCCGACGCGGGTGCGGGGTAGGTTGTCATGTCAACAATACGCACGTCGCCCTCGATAGACCCCTTGCGGCCATCCTCGAACGTCACTTCGGTCTTGATGCTGGCGCGACCCGAGCCGTCATAAAGTGCCTTGATGAAAGGGCTATAGCGATCAGCAATGAACGAACGCCGGACCTTCTGGGTGCGCGTCAACTCGCCATCATCGGCATCGAGTTCTTTGTGCAGCACAAGGAAGCGCTTGATTTGCGAAGCAGCCATCCGTGGCTCTTTGGCCAGCGATTTATTCAACTCGTCGATGCGCGCTTCGATCGACTTGTAGACCTCGGGGTGGGCTGCAAGTTCCTGATAGCTGGCGTAGATGACGTTGTTGCGTTCGGCCCAGCTGCCGACGGAAACTAGGTCGATGTTGACGAACATCGTGACGTAGTCGCGGCCATGGCCAAGCGCCACAGCTTCTTTGATCTCGGGGAAGAACTTGACTCGGTTTTCCAGATACTTCGGCGCAAAAACGGCACCGTTGTTTAACCGACCGACATCCTTGGCGCGATCGATGATGCAGAGATGGCCGCGTGTATCGATGAAGCCGGCATCGCCGGAGCGCACCCAGCCATCGGCGGTCTTGGTCTCGGCCGTAGCTTCATCATTCTTGTAGTACTTTTGGAATACGCCGGGGCTCTTGAACAGCACCTCGCCCGTATCGTCGATTTTAATCTCGACGCCGGGACCAGGCTTGCCGACGGTTTCGGGATAAACCTCGCCGTCCGGCTGCAGAGTAATGAACACGCTGGCTTCGGTCTGCCCGTAGAGCTGTTTCAGGTTGATGCCAAGCGATCGGAAAAATGAGAACAACTCGGGGCCGATCGCTTCGCCAGCCGTGTAAGCAACGCGCAGGTTGCTCATTCCGATACGATTGCGCAACGGTGCGTAGACGAACTTGTCGCCGACGCAATAAAGCAGTCGATCTCTCATCGGGATCGCCTCACCATTCAGACGCTTCTCACCGGCACGCTTTGCAACCTCGAGGAAATACTTGAACATTGCCTTTTTGGTCGGACCGGCGTCTTCCATCCGGACCATGATCTGGGTCAGCATGTTCTCGAACACGCGCGGCGGAGCAAAGAAATATGACGGCCCGATTTCGCGACGATCCTCGATCGCCGTTTCCGGGCTTTCAGGGCATGCAACGCACAAGGCGCCAGCAAACGCCTGACCATAGGAGAAGATGTGATCCCCGACCCATGCCATCGGCAAATAGGCGATCATGGTGTCGTCGGGTGTGAAATGGTCGAAGATATTGGCGTTCTGACCCGATTCCACGACGTTGCTGTGCGAAAGTATTACGCCTTTCGGCTTACCAGTGGTGCCTGAGGTGTAAAGCATGACGCTGGTGTCGACGCCTTTGCCGAGCGCGATCTCACCCAGCCACCAGTCATGGGCGCCAGGGTTCGTCTTAAGCTCTTCGCGGCCGATCTTTTGCACGTCGCTGAAGGAGTGCAGGCGGGTGTGGTCGTATTTCTTCAGGCCCCGTGTTTCACAGTACACGATGCTGCGAAGCGAGGTCACACGGTCTTCTACCGACTGTACTTTGTCGACCTGCTCCTGGTTCTCGACAACGGCAAATGTGACCTCGGCGTGAGCCAGCACATAGGCCATCTCGTCGGCCACTGAATCCTGGTAAAGCGGCACCGGCACCGCACCCAGGGCCTGTGCTGCCGCAAATGTCCAGTATAGGCGCGGGCGATTATCACCGATGATCGCGACGGTATCGCCTCGTTTCAGGCCCAACACATAAAGGCCAACCGAGAGCGCCCGAATCTCGTCGAGCGCCTGCGCCCAGGTCCAGGATTGCCAGATGCCGAGTGCTTTTTCGCGCATGGCCGGTCGGCCTGCAAACTTAGACGCATTACGCAACAACAACTTAGGGATCGTATCGAGCACACTACCGTCGGCTCGAGACTGTGACGTCTCGCTCACGTTGACTTCTCCTCCCGCTATATCCGCTTTGCCGCAGTTTTTTTGTTGGCCTAGATGTATAGCCGAGGCTGTAGGAGACGCAAGCTAGTCTCAAGTTCAACAGGTGCCGGTGTCTTCAAGCGCATTGTCGCGCTCAACTATTGGGAACGCCCATAGCGCCTTTCGATATAGTCCTCGACGATCTTTTGGAATTCGGTGGCAATATGCGGTCCCCTTAGCGTCATCGCCTTCTCGCCATCTATGAACACTGGTGCTGAGGGCGTTTCGCCGGTGCCCGGCAGTGAGATGCCAACATCGGCGTGTTTGCTTTCGCCGGGGCCGTTGACGATGCAGCCCATGACCGCGAGGTTTAACTTTTCAACGCCCGGGTACTTGGCTTTCCAAGCTGGCATGTTTTCACGGATGTGACCTTGGATCTGCTGGGCAAGTTCCTGGAAAACCGTCGATGTGGTTCTGCCGCAGCCGGGACATGCGGC
>JANNRP010000161.1:0-22312 GCA_031401535.1 Hyphomicrobiaceae bacterium
AACACACAGCCGGTTAGCCGCTGGGTCGGGCTCGGCATGCTTCCGGTCAGCACGATCGCAGGCCGGGGAGCATCCGGGTCCGGGCGGGGAGCGGCTTCGAGCAAGGCCTCCGTGTACGGGTGAAACGGTGGGCTGAACACCTGGGACGCTGGTCCATACTCGACGACGCGGCCCAGATACATGACTGCAACCCAGTCGGCCATATGGCGCACGAGGCCGAGATCGTGACTGATCAGCACGAGTCCGAGTGAACCGCCCTCAAGCAGTTCGCCCAACAGATTGACGATCGCCGCCTGCACTGAAACATCGAGTGCCGACACCGGTTCGTCGGCGATGATGAGATCGGGTTGTCCCGCAAGTGCGCGCGCCACCGCCACCCGCTGACGCTGCCCACCCGACAACTGGTGCGGCTTGCGGCGCAATAGATCGGCTGGCAGGCGCACGCGCTCCATCAATGCGATGACCTCGGTCCGCGCCTGCGCCCGCGATAGTCCGCGCTGTTGGCGCAGTGGCCGTGTCAATGCGAATTCGATCGAGTGGCTGGGGTTCAGCGTCGCGTCCGGGTTCTGGAATACCATCTGCACGCGCCGCCGCATGTCCGGCGAACGCCGGTCGACGCTGACCGTACCGATTTCGATGTCGTTGAGTTTCGCGCTGCCGTCCGTTGCGGGTATCAAGCCGCTGACGACCTTGGCGAGGGTCGATTTGCCTGAGCCCGATTCCCCGACAATAGCCAACGTCTCACCTGCATAAGACTGAAAACTGGCATCGCTCAAAGCATAGACGGATGACGTTGAACGCCCACCAAATCTTGCCGAGAGATCATAGCGTTTCGAAAGCTTGTCCAGCGCGAGGAGCAGGCGACCACGCGGCGCCGTCGATGCCATCGCTGGCGCCGCACTGAAAACGCGTTTTGCGGCCGTCGAGGCCACGACCCCCAACCTGCTGCAGCGCGCCATCTGCTCGCTGTGCGGTTTGACCGGCAGCAGGGCAATGCCTCGCGTACTGCACGCGTCGTGCTCGGCATAGCCGCAACGAGGTGCGAAGGCGCAGCCGACGCGCGCACGATCCGCAGCCGTGAGCGTGCCTTCGATCGGAGAGAGCTTCGTATGTCGCCGCTGACCCGGCGCTTCAGCACCATACGCCGGTAGCGCTGCCAACAGTCCGCGTGTGTAGGGGTGAGCCGGTGCCTTGAACACATTACGCACTGAACCTGTCTCGACCAGACGTCCGGCATAGAGCACACCGATGCGGTCGCACAATCGCGCCACAGTGCCAAGGTTGTGGCTGATGAACAGAATTGCGGTTCCGAACTTGGATCGCAATTCGCGCACCAATTCGAGGATCGCGGCCTCGATAGTGACGTCGAGGCCTGTCGTAGGCTCGTCCATTACCAGCAATTTCGGCTCGGCCATCAATGCCATGGCGATAACGACGCGCTGCTGCTGGCCACCCGACAGTTGATGCGGATAACGGTCCATCATGGCGCTCGCGTCCGGCAGCCGGACTTCGGCAAGCATTGCGATTGCACGGTCACGGGCGCGCGCCGTGTCGGTCTCACCGTGCAGCATCGGCACTTCTATCAACTGACGACCGATCGTCATCACCGGGTTCAAGCTCGACATCGGGTCCTGATAGACCATGGCAATGCGGTTGCCGCGCAACGACCGCAACTCCTGCACGCCCATCGCAGCGATGTCCCGGCCCTCGAATAGAATGCGGCCGCCGGTCAACGACAGTCCCGCGCCGAGATACCGCAAGGCAGCAAGGGCTACGGTGGATTTGCCGCAACCCGATTCACCGACCAGCCCAAACGCCTCGCCAGGGCGAATGTCAAAACTCACGTCTTGCAATATCCGGCTGGTGCCGCGGCGTCCGCGCGCGTCGATCGATACGCCTTCGAGCGATAGGATGTACGGGTCAGCCATCCTGACCGGCCTCTTTCAGCCCGGTCGCTAGAAAGTTGAATCCGATCACCAGCGATGAGATCGCCAAACACGGGATCAGCGTCATGTGCGGGAACACAAATAACATGGCGTAGGTCTCTTTCACCATGCCACCCCAATCAGGATCGGGCGGCGGCAGGCCGACACCAAGGAAGCCAAGCACACCGATGGCAATCGTGGTGTAGCCAAGCCGCAAGAAAAAATCGACGATTAGCGGCCCGCGCACGTTGGGCAAAATTTCCACCAGCATGATATAAAGCGCACTCTCGCCTCGCATACGGGCAGCGGCAACGTAATCACGGTTCTTAACGTCGAGGGTTACGGCGCGAACAATGCGCGCGATGATCGGCGCTGAGGTGATGCCGATGACGGCAATGATATTGAACGCCGACGCACCGAATTTGGCGATGATGATCAGGTAGAGAATGATCTTCGGAAATGCCAGCAGCGTATCGCCGATCCGCATGATCACGGCATCGATCCAGCCGCCGCGATAGCCAGCCAGAAGCCCGAGGAACGAGCCCAGTATAGCCGCACATAACACGGCGATCGGCGCAACCGTCAGCACCGTTCGGGCACCCCACACTATACGCGACCACATATCACGGCCAAGATTGTCGACACCGAGCCAATGCGCCGCCGAGGGATACGGCTCGGCGATCAGCATCGGATCGATCTTGTTGGGCGGATAGCCAGCGATCCATGGAGCCAGCAGCGCACAAACGCACCAGAACAGGATGATGCCGCCACCAATCGTCGCGATCGGCGACGCTGTCAGCGGATCGCTCCACTGACCGCGCGTGCCATCCCGTACAGTTACAGGCCTTATAGTCTCCAGGTGTGGCATAACATCGGTCATACGCGGATCCTCGGATCGAGCGCCATGTAGCCGAGGTCTCCGAATAACTGCGTCATCATTGTTACCATCACGGCAACGAGCGTGCCCGCTTCAATGATGGCGATATCCTTGGCGAGCGCCGCCTCCAGCATCATGCGTCCGAATCCTGGATACGCGAACACCGTCTCGACAACGACCAGGCCGGAAACGAGATAGTTCAACTGCAGCAGGATGACCGTGAACGGCGCGATCAACGCATTGCGCACCGCGTGCTGCCCGACGACCTGCCGGAAACTCATGCCTTTGAGCGTCGCCGTGCGAATATAGGGCTGCCGCATCACCTCAACCATCGAAGCACGGATCATCGAAATCAGGTAGCCGGCATCGTACAGCGTGACGACCAACACAGGCATGACGAACTGCGTCCATATCGGCCACCCGCTATCGCTGCGCAATGGCGACGTGCCAGGCAACCAACCGAGGCCAACAACAAATATCGCCAGTAGGAATACGCCCATGGCGAACTCGGGGATTGAGGCGGTGATCGAGGAAAAAATGGATATAGCGCGGTCGGTGACACTTTTTTCACGCATCCCCGCAAGCACGCCCAGCAGGATCGACAACGGCACGATGACGGCAAAACTGACTGCCGCCAACAGCAGCGTGTTACCGAGGCGATCCCACATAATGCTAGCGACAGGCTGGCGGTACACGATCGACTGGCCGAGATCGCCGGTCAACGCTTTGCCCATGTATTCGAAATAGCGCACGATGGCTGGCCGATCGAGCCCCAACTCCCGGGTTACCTTCTCGACCTGATCCTGCGATGCGTAGGGACCGAGCAGCTTCGACACCACGTCACCCGGTGTCCATTCGTTAAGCAGGAACACAAGCATCGAAACAGCGAGCAGCGTCAGCGCCATGTTAAGCAGTTGCTTGGCAGCGTAACGCAGCATGGTGCGGGGCTGCTCCTGTTGGCGCGCTCACGGATGTCGCAAGCGTAGCGGGGGCCATCAACCGGCGCAAGAGTAAGGGGGTGGGCATTGCGAAACATGCCACTGTGCCCAACTTGGCAATGCCACTACCGAATTATCTTTTAACATCAGTGTGTTGACGGCGCTTCACGTCGGCGGCATCACAGTCACATTGTTCTGGCTACGTGAGAACGCGATCGTTATGGATAACACCAACATTTTTATTGCGGCGCTTTAAGAACAGGCAGGATTGCACCATGCGTCAAAGCACTTCCACGATGATGGCACTTGGTGTCGTCTGCTGTATTTGGATTGCTCTGGCAGTTGTCGCCGCTAGCGGCAACGGCGAAATCCGCCCATCGGCCGTAGCGGGGGGGCTAATTGCCAAGATAGCACTGCAGACCAGCGAACTCGAGCAGGCGCTTCGTGGGGTCATCAACGGTTTCCCGTCGATAATGGACCAAGTCAATCGTTCGGTCAGTAAAGTTCTGGCGGCTCCGACCAAAGGCCTCGGGCCTGCGACCCAACTGACTCTGGTGGCGGCGATCTTATCTACCCTATGGCTCATGGCCGCTCTCATCGTCGGGGGTGGTGGCAAGCGCAAAGTTTTGTCCGAGCGCAGTGCGGAAAACCCGGTGTTTCAAATGCTTTTGCGCGACGCGCTGTCGGTGGCAGCACTGTCGATAGCAGGGTTCTTGGCAGTCCGCATTTTGTTCCCAAATGACGAGCCTCTGGATCATTTGTCGATCGCAGTTTTATGGGGGTTCATCCGCTGGTGGGCGGCGGTGCGGATTTTGAACGTTGTGCTGCGCCCTGATTGCCCGGAGGCCCGGCTGCTCCCGGTCACGGATCAAGCTGCTCGCAAGGCGCAGCGACTTTGCACCATCGCGCTCGGTATCGGCCTCTCGTTCATTTCGGTCGTTCCGGTTTTATTAGGTGGTGGCTTGCAGGCGCCGGCGGCCCGCGCCACGGCGCTCGTCATCGGTATCGCTGTCGGTAGTATGGCGCTGGTAGCAATTCAGATCCTGTTTCCGCGAGGCCAGCAATCGCTCTACGGCATTGGCATGGCGCTTCGCTGTGCTGTGGTTGCCGTTGTGATTGTTTGGATCGGGGCCGTGTTGGCATTGGAGTTTTCTACCTACCACTCAGTGGTCTTGTGTCTCCAAGCAGTAGGCGGGGCTTACGTTCTTGACCGTCTGCTGATTGTCGGGGCCAATGGGCTTGTCAATCCTTACGCGATCGGGGCGCGGCGGGTGGTTTGGCTGGCAACTGCGCTGGCGGTTTTGTTTGGTCTGGCCAAATTGATACTGGTCCAGTTGTTTCACGTCGTGACGCCGACGGCATGGTTGCGGACGCAAGCTGGATATACCAGCGCCTTTGTCATCATCGCCTTTGGCTTTGCCCTGTACGAGGGCATCAAGGCATGGGCTCGAGTGAGTTTTGCAGACGCCCTGGCGGTGCCAGCCCCAGGCGACGAACAAACCGGTAAAGCCGCGGGTCGGCTAGCGACAGTGATGCCGATTGCCGTTGGGTTCGGCGGGACCCTTATCCTTGCGGTCGCCATCATCCTGGCGCTGTCTGAGCTCGGCATCAGCGTTGGGCCTTTGATTGCCGGGGCCAGCATTGTCGGCCTGGCGTTCAGCTTCGGTGCACAGGCACTGGTTCGTGATGTGATCTCTGGCGTCTTTTACATGGTTGATGACGCATTCCGCGTTGGCGAGTACGTCGATACCGGCCGCCACAAGGGTACGGTGGAGAAGATCTCGTTACGCTCAGTTCGGCTGCGACATCACAACGGCCAGTTCCACAACGTGCCCTATGGGCAATTTGGCGCCGTCACCAATTTCAGTCGCGATTGGATTACGCTCAAATTCAATTTGCGTTTCAACCGGAGCGTTGACGTTGATCGGGTTCGCAAACTGACCAAACAACTTGGGCAGGATTTGCTGGAAGATCCGGAGATTGGCGGGGAATTCCTGGTGCCACTGAAGCTTCAAGGGCTGGTGGACGTTCAAGAGAATGCGCTGGTGCTGCGCTTTAAGTTCACAGTAAAGCCAACTGAGCCGACTTTGGTGCGTCGAGGGGTGATGAAACGTTTGTTCCATCTGTTCAATGAAAATGACATCATTTTCGCGGACAATGCAGTCATTGTTCATTCTAGTTCCGCCACGCGGATCGAGGACGAGGGTGCGGCCGTTGTGCCGAAGGCTGTGGCCCCGTTGGCCAGTGACGGCACCAGGCTCGCCCGGCTCGAAGCACCGGTGACATAACACGGCCAGAAATCCCTTACCCTGCATAGTTCAACCGCAATCCCGGCCCGTCCCATTGGAACGAGATTAATTGCCCGGGCCCCGACAACGTTACGTAAGCAGTGCGCATATCCTGGCCACCGAAGCAGATGTTGGTGGTGTAGACATCGGGCAGGGGTACGTGCCGCACGTTTTTTCCGTCCGGTGAGATGACGGTGATGCCACCGTTCATCAACGTCGCCACACAAACATTGCCGGCAGCATCAACCGCCATCGAGTCGAAGCGTTGGAATGTGCCGCCACATTGCGCCAGTAACCGTCCCCCATGTGGACTGGGCCACGCCTCGCGCCGGACCTTGCCGGGAGCTACGATATCCATCGCCCAGATGCGCGCGGATTCGGTTTCGGCAAAATAGAGTATCTTTCCGTCGGGTGATAACGCGCAACCGTTCGCGGTTATGGTCGGATAGGCCATTTCCTCAATATGACTGCCGTCAGCCTTGGCATAGTAGACGCCGCCGCGGTCAAGATCTCGGGCACGCGTCTTGCCGAGATCAGTGAAATAGAACCCGCCGTGCGCATCAAAAACGAGATCATTCGGCCCGCGCAAGGTATGACCGTTACAGGTGGTGTAGAGCGTTTCGACGTGGCCGGTCGCAAGATCGACCCGCTCGATGCGTCCACCCGAGTAGCCGGCCGCCTGCCCTGTTGGCCGGGTGCCGTAAGTGTCATCGTCGTGCCAACTGAACCCGCCGTTGTTGCAGACGTACATCTTGCCGTCCGGCCCCAACGCCGCGCCATTCGGGCCACCGCTCATCTTGGCGATGGTGGTTTTGGTGCCGTCGGGGGCAATACGCGTGAGCCTTTGGGCCCGGATTTCAACCAGGATCACTGATCCGTCGGCCATCGCTACCGGGCCTTCCGGGAATGCAAGACCTGTCGTGATGGTTTTCAGTTTAGGAGCTGACATGGGCTGGTCTCGCAGTTGGGTAGAGCACAGGCGTTTCTTGCTTCCATGTAGGGTCGCCTATTCCTTCGCCACCCGACAAGTCACAATAACGACTGGCACGACCAGTTCTAACGCGCATAACAACATGCTATCTGAACTGGCCGCATAGCCATTACCGAACGATCGAGGACACCCCCGTGAGCATCTTCTCAACCCGCTATTTTCTCTCCCTCGGCAATGTCGCTTTCTCGATGATCCTTGGCGTCGCCGCTCTCGCGGCCTGTGCGGTCTACAACGAGCAGCTGTTGCTTGGTATGTTGAAGCAGGCAGCAAGTGTTCGCGAGTGGATCGTGTCGTTCAGCGGCGCCCCCAAGATGGAGATCATTGCGCGCTTCGTGCTGCATGAAAGCTCTATTCTGCTGATGTTTTTCACACTGCTTGCCCGCATCGTTGTCGGGCTACTCATCGCGTTGGTGAGCGGGCTGTTTGGTGGCAACGCCCGCGACCATCTATGAGATCCCGCAACGTGGAATCCTTCTGGTTAACCCGACCTTAGACCTTGTCCACTACCGTTCACACCATCCGTACGCGATGGCGTTGTACGAGCAGTGTGAGTTGTGCAGTCGGTCAATGGGTCTTTTCTGGCGCAAGCGACGGGAACTCCCTTCGCAAACAATGTCGTCGATGGGGCTCGACCAAAGCCCGCGCGACATCGCGTCGATGGTTCCCAACCATATCGAGCGTCGATCGACGGCCTCATCGCTACGGAAACTACGGGTGTTTGTCATCGCATCACTGTGCGTGGCAGCATTGGCCGCTTTCGCAATCGGTGGACTACTGATCCGTTACACCCTGGAATTTCCAGATCCTATCGCACTGCAGCAAAAGGAGCGTGCACCCGTCATACGTATCCTTGCTGCTGACGGCACCGTTCTCGCCGTACGCGGCGGCGCTCACGACTACACCCCTCTCGATTTGCTGCCCGCACATGTGATCGACGCCGTTGTTGCAACCGAAGATCGCCGCTTTTTCCAGCATAACGGCATCGATCCGTTGGGCTTGATTCGGGCGATTTTCGCCAATCTGCGGGCCGGACGCTACGTTCAAGGCGGGTCGACAGTGACCCAGCAACTTGCAAAGAATTTGTTTCTATCATCCGAACGAACCATCGGCCGCAAAGCCGAGGAGCTTGCGCTAGCCCTTTGGCTTGAGCTGAGGCTCGGTAAACGCGACATCATCGAACTCTATCTCAACCGGGTTTATTTTGGCGCCGGCGCCTATGGCATCGAAGCTGCGGCACAGCGTTACTTCGAGAAATCGGCACGCAATCTGACCCTGAGTGAGAGCGCGCTGATTGCCGGATTGTTGAAGGCTCCATCGAAGTTCTCGCCATTGACCAGCCCAGGCTCTGCCCGGTCGCGCGCGCGTGTCGTATTGAAGAAGATGTTGGCGGCCGGAGTGATCACAGAACAAGCGGAAGCGATTGCGTCGCGGATCAGCATCAAGTTTGCAGGGTTGCGTCCAAACAAGGAAGCAACAGGGGTCGAATATGCGATCGACTATGTACTTGAAAGGATGCCGCCGCTGCTGAGCCAGGGCCATAGCGAGATCATTGTTCAAACGACGATCGATGCCCAACTGCAGCGCCATGCGCAATCTGTTGTCGAACAAGCGATCGAGCGCAATGGAGCGACGGCCGAGGTCAGTCAAGCAGCCGTCGCGGTATTGAATACTGACGGGGGAATTCTGGCGCTTGTCGGCGGGCGCTCGCATTCCGAAAGCCAGTTTAATCGAGCAGTCAAAGCACGGCGGCAACCCGGCTCGGCGTTCAAGCCCTTGGTTTATCTGGCAGCGCTCGAAAACGGATTGACGCCAGAAACGACCGTCTACGATTTGCCCGTCAGCATCGCCGGCTGGAGTCCGCGCAACGACAATGGTCAGTTCAAGGGCGCCGTTTCGCTCAGGCAGGCGTTGTCGCAATCGATCAACACGGTTGCGGTTCGCCTGCAGCACGACGTCGGTGTTCGCCGAATAATTGCGGTCGCTCAACGGCTTGGCATCAAGTCTGAATTAAAACCTGGGCCATCGCTGGCGCTTGGCTCGTCGGAAGTCTCGTTGCTGGAATTGACCGGCGCCTATACTGCCTTTGCCAATGGTGGGCGTCGGATCGAACCGCACATCATCCATCAGGTCCGCAATAATGCAGGTCAGGTGCTGTATGCCAGCCCGCCGATGACCTCGGCCCCGGTGATTGGCACGACTCATATCGGCGCCATGAACGACATGCTCAATGCCACATTGGTCAACGGCACCGGGCGCCGTGCTGCGCTGCTCGATCATCCGGCGGCCGGCAAGACTGGCACGACCCAGGACTTTCGCGACGCCTGGTTCGTTGGCTACACCGCGCACCTTGCAGCCGGCGTTTGGGTTGGTAACGACCAAGGTCGAATGATGAACAACGTACGTGGCGGCAGTCTACCAGCCCAGATCTGGCAGGACATCATGACGACCGCGCATCGAGGGCAAAAACCACTGGCGTTGCCGGGCACCGCGCGCTTCGGCAATAGCCCGGGGGAAGTGCCCGTCGCGCCGGCTTACCGCGAGCCAACGGTTGGACTGCCAACATCAGACCCGGCAATCCGTGGGTCTGTGCGGGCGCCTGTACCAACGCGCCAAAGCAAGGGGCCCCAGCTGCCACGTGAACAAATCGACGGCAGGTTCATCGCCCGCGTTCTAGCTGAACCAATAGCGCCGTCCGTCAATACGACCACCGCGGCCCAACAGCCGCACCAAACGCCTGGATTTCCGCGATTTGCTCCCGAAGGCATGATGTCCCTCGGTGTGCAACCTTAAGCGTGGCAATCGTTACAAGCCGAAACGATGCAGATCACTACCAGACCGCTGGAGCCAGTTTTTTGCTTCATCGGTGCGCGGCATCGTTTTCCGCACGAGCGCCCAGAATCGCGGCCCATGATTCATTTCGGCCAAATGCGCAACCTCGTGCGCGGCGACGTAATCGAGCACGAACGACGGCGCCAGGATCAGCCGCCACGAGAATGATAGAGCGCCCGTAGTCGAGCACGACCCCCAGCGACTGCGCTGATCGCGCACCGTTATGCGGGCCGGCCTCAGCTTCAAATTGTCGGCGTGCCATTTTACTCGTTCGGTCAGATCGGCACCGGCTTGATGCGCCAGCCAATCCTGCAAGCGTCGCGCCACGTGTGCGGCCTCGCCATTTACTGCGAGCGCCGGTCGACCGTTGTCGTCAATCGCCACCTCAACGACACGACCGCTGCGGCGTGGCCCCACTTCGATCACCCGATGCAAAATCCCACGCAGCGGTATGCTTGAGCCTGCACCGAAAGGAACATGCTCAGGTAAATTGCCGAGACGCTCCCGCACCCAGTCGAGATGCGAATTGAGAAACGTGCCTGCTTGCGCCAGATCGCAGGATGTTGGCATCGTGACAATCACCGAGCGGCTGGTGCGACTGACCCGCAACGTCATACGCCGCGCAGCATGGTGACAACGCACCTCGACGGGCTCGGTCAATCCCTTAATGCTCAACCGTTGCAGCGGCACTGGCGCGTGAGCGCGATTCGGCTTCATGTGGAGCCCTCGTTCCAAACTATGCCACGCATGGCGGACGATACGCTGGAAGTCGGCGGGGAACTCAACTGAGTACCAAGAAACGCCAATCCGCTATTGATTCAGATCACGGACTGTACCTGCTCTTCTGTATCGAGAGAGCAAACCAACGCGCGCCGACACAACTTTCATAGCAAGCGCTGGAGACACAGTACGACTACAAAGGGCAGTCACCCTCATCATGCGGCAGGAGTGTGGCACCCCAGCCGCAACGTTTGCAATTAGAGGAGTGGGCGAGACCGGCAAAGCAGCGGCGGCGGCTAGGCCAATCGGATTACTCGCCGGGCGTAGCAGATGTACGCCGCGGCTTAACTGATGGCGACAACGGCATCAGTGATTCAAAAAATGACGCGTTCATCGCAGACCACATACCCAACAGTGACGGCGTCTGCATCGCGGGTGCCACCGATTCGTTCGTTGCGTTGCCGACCGATGGATCAGTCTTCACCTCGGGGCGCACCCGCGGGCCATGATCATTGGCAGCAGCAAACGTGAATGCATTTGCCTCGTAGTTCTGCGTCGAACCGTTGGTGCCTTTCGGCACGGATCGAATCTCGACAGCCGGCTTACCATCGCGAGCGGTATCGCCACGCGGATCATGTTCGCGGACGAACTTGGCAATCCGTGGCGCGATTTCCGAGCGGAACCGCGAGCCGTTGAAAATGCCATAATGGCCAACGCCTGGGCATTCATAGTGCATCTTGCTGGCAGCAGGAATTCCCGAACACAGGTCAATCGCCGCAGCGCATTGTCCAACGCCTGTGATGTCGTCTTTTTCACCCTCGACCGTCATCAAGGCGACGCGACGAATTGCGCCGAGATCAATCGGCATGTTGCGATGCGTCATCTGGCCCTTAGCGAGCAAGTGACGAACGAACACTGAGTCGATGGTCTGCAGATAGAATTCGGATGTGAGATCCATGACTGCCAGATACTCGTCGTAGAAGTCTCGATGCTTCTCGGCCGAGTCGCCGTCGCCCTTTACAAGATGGTAGAACAGATCCTTGTGCGCCTTCATGTGCCGATCAAGGTTCATGGTCATGAACCCGGTCAACTGGAGGAAGCCTGGATAAACTGGTCGCGCACAACCCAAACTCGGCCAAGGCACGTTGGTGATGACGTTGCGGCGAAACCAGTCCGTGCCCTTGGTTTCCGCAAGCCGGTTGACTTCGGTCGGATTGATCCGTGTATCGATCGGCCCCCCGGCCAGCACCATGCTGGCTGGCACATGAGGGTCGTTCTGCTGCTCCATCAACGCGACGGCAGCCAGCACCGGCACTGACGGTTGGCAGACGGCGAAGACGTGTACATCGCCACCGAAATGGCGGAACATATCTTGCATATAGATGATGTAGTCATCGAGATCGAACGTGCCGACGGCCATGGGCACGTCGCGCGCATCCTGCCAGTCGGTGATATAAACTTCATGGTTAGGCAGCAGCGTTTCGACCGTCCCACGTAGCAATGTCGCGTAGTGGCCCGACATTGGCGCCACCAACAGAATACGCGGTTCCTTGACTTTTTCGGAGCCGTCGATTGCGCGATTGAAATGGATCATCCGGCAAAACGGGCGATGCCAGACCACTTCCTCGGTTACCGCAACGGTTTGCCCGTCAATTTGCGTGGTTGGCAGATCGAAAATCGGCTTTTCGTAACGTCGGGTGGTTCGCTCGAACACTTCGAAGGCAGCGGCGGCATGACGTCCAACGGCCGTGTGGGTCAGCGGATTGAACGGATTCTTAAAAAACATACGACCAGCGTCAGCAGCTGCCCTGGCGGGCCTTACTGCCGCGTGTCCAAGCTCGTACCACTGGTAGAGCATTATTTGAACCCTCTCGTCTGCCTTGTCTCTTATCTCGTAACCGACAACTTCGGCCTGCATGGCCGATCGAAACGTGACACCGACAATGCCCAATCAAATCGTTAACGTCACACAAACGTTACAGTTGCATACCGCACTGCAAAAGATTGCACCGATTCGTAGTTTGGTAAATAGTGAGGCGCCACTACAACAGTCGGCGAAACTCCTGTTCCATAGCGTCAACACTCGTATCGTACGTCATGAATGTGATAAAATTACCTCCACCATCCATCAAATACAACAAGTTGGTGTGCTCGACCAAGGACCCATTGGACGCATCGGAGTTGGTGGACCGCTGGTAGTGAACCTTGTACGCCTTCGCGACTGCATCAATTTCACCGACCGTACCTGTCAAGGCGATCAGCCCAGGCCAAAAACGTGCAACATACGAACGCAGAACTTCAGGTGTGTCGTGCTGCGGGTCGAGCGTAATAAAAACCGGTACGATACGGTCAGCCGCTCGTCCGAGCCGCTGCAGGGCAACGCCAATGGTTTGCAGCATGGCCGGTACTAAGTCGGCACTCCGCGAATAACCAAAGAGAACGAGCATTGGTCGGCCCTGCAAACTCCGGTCGGTCACGCGACGACCGGTTTGGTCAACGAGGCTGAACGGACCGCCGACCGCAGCAATCCCCGTCGGACCATCGCCGCCTGGAACCGACAACAGCCGCCGCGCGGAGGGGAACACCAGTAGCCCCGAGATAACGCCGAAGGCGAAAGCATTTAGTCCAATGACAAAGTTGCGGCGTAGCACCAACGGAACCTCGTGCAAACGAAACACTGAATTATACAGCGAACTTACCGCACATGAGTTTCTGGGCTGCAACCGTGTTAGCGTGTTGCACGCACACAAAGCGGTAGTTTGATCAAGTGGACAACGCCTTGGCCCAGTACGGTGAAACGGCAGCGGACCAGTTTGGCACGGAGTCGATGGCTAGTCGGCTACGATTGCAGACGATCATCCGGCTGCGCTGGTTCGCCGTTTTGGGACAACTTCTCGCCGTTACCATCGTCTACTTCGGCATCGGGTTCGACCTACCGATCGGATGGTGTCTGCTCTTTATCTCGGTCTCGGCATGGCTCAACGTGTTTTTGCGATTGCGTTATCCGACCCGATATCGGCTCGGCGCCACTTTTGCTACCGCCCTTCTCGCCTACGACATCTGTCAACTATCAGCGTTGCTGTACCTGACCGGCGGGATCGAAAATCCATTTGCCGTGCTGCTGGTCGCGCCCGTAACGGTATCGGCTGCGACTTTACCACCACGCAACACCGTTCTTCTGGGTGGCATTGCGGTAATACTCGCGGGTCTGTTGATTACGAAAAGCTACCCGTTGCCCTGGCAAAACGGGGAAATTCTCGCGCTGCCCACGATTTACAAGATTGGGCTGTTCGCCGCAGTTGCTGCCTGCATGGTATTCCTGGCCCTATACGGGTGGAGATTGTCCAAGGAAGGGCAGCAAATGTCGGCTGCCCTCGCCGCCACCGAGCTGGTACTGGCTCGCGAGCAAAAGCTGCATGCTTTGGATGGCCTGGCAGCCGCTGCTGCCCATGAACTGGGTACGCCGCTGGCGACGATCGTGCTTGTCACCAAGGAATTGGAACGCGATTTGCCGCCGTCCAGTCCCATTGCCGATGATATCGCTCTGCTGCGTAGTCAGGCACAGCGCTGCCGTGATATTCTGCAAAAACTTACACGCAGGCCAACCGAACGCGATCCGCTGCATGCGAGCCTCAGCGTCAGCCAATTGATCGAGGAGGCGGTCGGGCCGCATCGCGTGTTACCTGTGATCATTGAAGTCGACGCGAAGTCGTATGTTGATGGGTCGGAGCAACTGCAGACAGAACCGGTCGGCGAACGTCGCCCAGGCCTGATTTATGGTATCGGTAACCTGATCGAGAACGCAGTCGAATTTGCCAACACGCGCGTTGCTGTCGTCGCGCGCTGGAATGAGCGTGAGGTCATGCTGACCATATCAGACGACGGGCCAGGCTTTCCGCCCGATGTGATGGATTCGCTGGGCGAGCCCTACGTCACCACACGCCGTCCAACGACCATGCGCAATAACGGCGGCAAGGCATCCGGCCTTGGGCTCGGTTTCTTTATCGCAAAGACGCTGCTCGAACGTTCAGGCGCTCGGATCGAACTGGCCAACCGCGACACTCCAGCACATGGCGCGATCGTCACGGTGACGTGGGCGCGGCATACGTTCGAGGGTCGCGACCCGGAGTGGTCGGCCTTCCCCGGGCGCATCCGCAAAACCTCCCCAGTCGCGTCAAAATCGTCAGCATGATCTCGGCCCACCCAAAGCAGGGGCTTGGCGTGCGCGAATTAAGCGGTATATCTAAGGCTTATCCGGAGGATGCCAGTGTGGCCGAAGACCTGTCGTTCAAAAAAGACGAATTGCCCGAAGACGCATCGCTGATCCTGGTCGATGACGATAAAGCCTTCGTCCAACGCCTGGGCCGCGCCATGGAGGTCCGGGGCTTTGAAGTGCGCGTGGGCCATTCGGTCGCCGAGGGCCTCGATTTAATCCGCAGCCGCGCACCCGCTTTCGCCGTCGTTGACATGCGGCTGGACGACGGCAACGGCCTTGATGTCATCGCCGAACTGGCTCGGTTACGGCCAAATTCGCGCGCAATCGTGTTGACCGGTTACGGCAACTTCGCAACCGCCGTGTCGGCTGTGAAACTTGGTGCGGTCGACTACCTCGGCAAACCCGCTGACGCCGACGATGTCACAGATGCCCTCCTTGCACCGTCAGATTCCAAGGCGGCACCGCCTGAAAACCCGATGTCGGCCGATCGGGTCCGCTGGGAACATATCCAGCGCGTCTATGAGCTGTGCAGTCGCAACGTGTCGGAAACCGCCCGCCGCCTTAATATGCACCGCCGCACCCTGCAGCGGATTCTAGCTAAGCGCGCGCCGAAGTAACGGAAGTGATTTTCATAGTTGCTCCAACCTCAATTCGGGGTCGGCGCGCGCATGTAGCCGAAGCGCGGCAGTGCAAGCGATACGGTTGACCAGCGCCTTACGCCGCCCGCCTGCTATTTGATGAACGGGGGCATCCTGCAGCATCTCCGCTCCGAACCGATCAGCGACAATCCAACCCGTATCGGGCGGCAGCAGTATACGAGGGAAATCCGGCGAAACGGCGAAAAACAGCCGGTCGCAGAATTCCCGATAAGCCGGCCACTTCTGATCCACCTGAAAATCAATGACGCTCGATTTGATTTCGACAATCCAGATGTCTCCCTTATCCGACAACGCGATCAGATCAGCGCGGCGACCGTTGACCAGTGTCAACTCAGGTAGGCTCGACATACCAAGGGCATACAGAAGGCGCCGCGTGCCACGCGCGATGTCGAGTGCTGCTGG
Source organism: Hyphomicrobiaceae bacterium (assembly GCA_031401535.1). Classification (GTDB taxonomy): domain Bacteria; phylum Pseudomonadota; class Alphaproteobacteria; order Rhizobiales; family Hyphomicrobiaceae; genus JAKFWF01. The sequence goes on from JANNRP010000161.1 coordinate 15,846, forward strand.
CGACTGGCGGCCGTCAATCGGCACTGCATATGCTTGCAACGGGTCGACTGGCATGTGTGTAGAGTGCCCTATGTTCGCCATCTGCCGGTGACAAACGCGACATAACAGTGTGGCGTCCGTTCAAGTCTCTAGTGATACAGCCACCGAAGTAGCGGGGATTTTGACATGGTTTTCAGATGGGCGCGAGGTGACAAATCCCAGGCGCTGGTGCCTATAACGCCCTCTGCAGTGCCAGCCATTCAGTCAGCCCAACCGACCGATCTGCGTTTACCGCTGCCAGCCGCCGAGCTGCGACGCTGCGCCGACCCCGCATTGCTTGGCTTTACGACGACAGCCGACCTTGAACCCATCGATGGGCTGATCGGACAGGAACGCGCGCTCAAGGCCATCGAGTTCGGGGCCGACATGAAGGCGCACGACTTCAACATGTTCGTACTCGGGCCACCGGCATCGGGTAAGACCACCGCCGTGAAGGCTTATCTTGCACGCAAAGCGATGACCGTCGAGCACCCCGCCGATTGGATCTACGTCAACGATTTTGACAATGCCAATCGACCCCGCGCCGTGAAATTGCCGTGCGGACGGGCCCGCGAACTGGCCCGCAGCATGATTGCCGTGGTCGACGAGTTGCGCGCCACGCTGCCTGTCGTTTTCGAAGGCGACGACTATCAGGCGCGGCGGCGCAGTATTGAGGAGTCCATGCGCGGCAGCCAGGAAGGGCTTCTCGAAACGCTCAGTGCCAAAGCGCTGGCACAAAACATCGCGATCCTGCGCACACCCAACGGCTTCGCGCTTGCGCCCATCCTTGAAGGCAAAGTCGTCAAACCCGACGTCTTCATGCAGCTTCCGCAAGAGATGCGATCGTCCGTCGAAGCCAAAATCGGTACGCTGCAGACCGAGCTTGAAGCGCTGCTCGCCAGGATGCCGAAGATCGAAAAGGAGCGGGGTCTGAAACTGGCCGCGCTACATGAAGAGATCGGTGCCAATGCCGCCCGTGAAGCGCTCGATGACGTGCGCGCAGCATTTGTTGACCTGCCGCAGGTGTTGGCACATTTGGTGGCCGCCGAACGGGATATGATCCGCAACGTCGCCCTGTTCCTCAGCCATGGTGACGACGAGACCGCCATCGTCAAACAAACCGCCGACTCGGCCCGCGATCCGCGCTTTCGGCGTTACCTCGTCAACGTGTTCGTCACAAACGCCGTGGAGGACGTCTGTGAGGCGCCAGTCGTCGAAGAGCTGAACCCGACCTATGGCAACCTGATAGGCCGCATCGAGCACATCTCGCAGATGGGAGCGCTGATGACCGATTTCCTGCTTGTGAAGGCAGGCGCTCTGCACCGCGCAAATGGCGGCTTTCTGCTCGTCGACGCCCGCAAAATGCTGCTGTCGCCGTTCGCCTGGGAGGCGCTCAAGCGAACCATCAAGGCGCGCGAGATCCGGATTGAGCAGCCCACTGAAGCGACAGGCATGATGACGACGCAATCGCTCGATCCCGAGCCGATCCCACTCGACGTCAAAGTCGTGCTGTTTGGCGATCGTGAGCTGTACTACATGATGAGCCAGGGCGATCCGGATTTCTCACGTCTGTTCAAGGTCCAAGCCGATTTCGACGATTCGATCGACCGGTCCGACGAGAATCATAAATCCTATGCCCGCCTGATTGCATCGATCGTCGCAGAGCATAGTCTGAAACCAGTTGATGCGGCCGGTGTCGCGCGGCTCATCGATGAAGGCGCGCGGCTTGCCGATGACCGCGAAAAGCTCTCGATCGAAATTGGCCGCATCTCCGACATCGTGCGCGAAGCCGATCATTGGTCGTCGAAAGCAGGCCGCAAGGTGACGACCCGAGCCGATGTCGAAACCGCACTGTCAGAGCAGATCCAGCGCAGCGACCGGGTACGCGATCGCACGAACGAAACCATCGGCCGCGGTATCATCGTAATCGACACCACAGGATACGAAGTCGGCCAAATCAACGGCCTTTCAGTGATGCAGATCGGCGCATTTTCTTTTGGCCGCCCGTCACGGATCACGGCGCGCGTGCGTATCGGCCAGGGCCGCGTCACCGATATTGAGCGCGAGGTCAACCTCGGCGGCCCGCTACATTCCAAGGGCGTGATGATCCTATGGGGCTTTCTTGCCGGTCGCTATGCGATCGACATGCCGCTGGCGCTGGCGGCGAGCCTTGTGTTCGAACAATCTTATGGCGGCGTTGACGGCGACAGTGCCTCGTCGGCGGAACTTTATGCGCTGCTGTCAGCGCTCTCGGAGATACCGATCGCCCAGTGTTACGCCGTTACCGGCTCGGTGAACCAGCATGGTGATGTGCAGGCCATAGGCGGCGTCAACGAAAAGATCGAAGGCTTCTTTGATCTCTGCCGTTCGCGCACGCTCGACGGTACTCAAGGCGTGCTGATCCCGGCGTCCAACGTGCAGCACCTGATGCTGCGCGAGGATGTCGTAGAGGCCGTGCGCGAGGGCCTGTTTCGCATCCACGCCGTGGCCCACATAGACGACGGCATCGAAATTCTGACAGGCCAGCCCGCCGGCCAACGCGACGCCTCAGGTCAGTTGCCCGAAGGTAGCATCAATCGCTTGGTCGAAGATAAGTTGCGATTGTTTGCGACCCGTGCTCGCTCGTTTGGCCAGGACCGGGGATTGCTGCCAACATCATGATTGCGCACGTCGCAGATCGGGACGAAGCACGCGGTCGTGTCGTGATCCAGCTATCGTACGCCAGCGTCAATCCAGCCGCCTTCGACGCGGCAATCCGGATTGCGCGCGCCTTCAACTCCGAAATCGAGTGTCTGTTTGTCGAGGATGTCGCCCTGCTGGCCCTCGCGCAGTTCCCGTTTGCCCGTGAGATCGCGACACTTGGCAATCCCATACCGCGGTCAGTGACCCCGACTGCGATCGAGCAGGATATGCAGCTGCAGTTTGCGTCGCATCAGCGACAATTGACGCGGCTTGCCCATGCCGCGGATGTGCCCTTGCACAGTCGCATTGTGCGCGATGAGCCGGTCCGTGCATTAGCACTGACTTGCGCTGCATGCGGCCCGTGGAACGTCGTCGTGTTGACAGAGCCGTTCGGTCCGCAGTCGGCGGCGCAGTTCAGCGAACTCTTCGCGACCGTCGCAGACGCCACGGGCATCGTTGTCGTCGGTCGGCACACACACAACGCCAAAGGGCCTGTTATTCTTGCACTGGAGGATGCGGAAGCGCTGCCCGGCATGCTGCGCGCTGGTGAACGTTTCATTGAAGGAACAGAGACGCGCTTGACCCTCGCACTGATTGCAGGCCACCCCGAGATCCACCATTGGCTCGAATCTCAAGCGCGGCTTGTGATCGGCGACCGACCCTATGTCGATATCATCGCGATCGATGCCTCGCTGGCCGATCCGCGCACCGTCGCCGAGCACCTACGTCGTCAGCGCGCCAGCTTCATGATCGCCCGCTTCGGGGGTATAACGGTTCCGGCAGACGATGGCCTTGGGCCGCTCAGTGCCGTGCTTGCATGTCCGCTGTTGCTGGTGCGGTGAAACCCAACGAGGACGCGGCGATCCTTGGAGGGACCGCCGCGCCGTAAATTCTCAAACCGTCAGCCGCCGTTGGCACTCAACGCCGCACCGGCTCGCCATAAACCTTCATAACCGCCTGGCCCTTGAAGCTCGGACGCGACCGGTACGTCATTTCGATCTGGCTGATATAACTGCGCTCGCCGCGCAAATCGACCGCCACATCACTGCCAGCAGGAATAAGTCGGTCGATCTTGAAGTCCTCGGCAAAGCCGTTGAGATAGACGATGCGAGCCGAAATCATATTGATATCGTTGCGCTCGGCGATGAAGTGCAGCACGCGGAATCCACGATTGCGAAACCACTCTTCCGATTGCCCGATCTTGATGACATCGCGGTCGACACCGAACCCGACCGTCTGCTGGCCGAGTTGCACCCAGCCACGAGCGGTATAACGATCACCGGCAGGGGCTTCTGGCTCACCGCCTGGGCGCCGCGATCCAACAAGTTGAAGTTCGCCTGTGCCGGGACGGCGGCGCGGATCAAGTGTCACGGTCACGGAATCGACGAAGCGCGTCTCGCCTTCAAGGTCGATAGCGCGTGTCTCCTCACCGCGGTCCAACCGACTGTCGACTGGCACGGACTGCGTTTCGCCATTGCGGAAGCGCACCGAGATATTGCGGACCCGCACCGGTTCCCCGAGCGACTTCAGTTTGATGCGGCCAAAGCGGCCATCGCCACGTTCCGTGCTCAATACCACCCGGTCGGCGCTCAGGTTGAATCGCTTGGTGTCGATGTCGCTCCAGCCGGGACCAGCCACAACTGGTGGGGCCACTGGGGGCCCGGGACGGCGCTGGACACGCTCGCCGTAGACCTTAACCACGGCCTGGTTCAGGTTGATGCCGCCGCCACTGATGCCCAGGTTGGCACGGTAGCGCATGTCGATCTGCTTCAGGAAACTACGTTCACCACGCAGATCAACGACCAATTCCCCGCCGCGACGGATATTCTTGCCAACCTGCAACTCCTCGGTATGACCGTTGATGTACGTGATCCGGATCGAGATCAGGTTGACGTCATTGCGCTCCACGGCAAAGCGCAACGCTTTGAAGGCACGGTTGCGGAACCATTCCTCGTCCTGGTTGACGTTTATGCTGTCATTGTCGACACGGAAGCCAACAGTTTGCTGACCGAGCAACTCCCAGCTGTCGGCTGTTGGCCCTCGCTGCGCAAAGGCAGCGGTGAGCGGTGTCAACACCACCAGCAGTAGGCTCAAGATCAGACCATTTATGCGCATTGTTACCTCCCGGATTTTCTAAGCCTTGTACGTCGCATCTTGCGGCGTTGTACATGGTGATTTGATGGCAGATGTTGTTCCGGACCGTGCGAATTCAGGTAGCCGTAATCCATCGTCAGGGCGCTCCCTCGCCACAGGTTCCGACCTGCTCTAACCTTCCACGCAGGAAACAGCCCCATCGACACGGAGCCACCCTTTGCCGACACTTGCCATTCCGGCCGCCTTCACACCGATTGTTCTCCTCGTCATCTCCAACATCTTCATGACAGCCGCATGGTACGGACACCTCAACTACAAAAGCTGGCCGCTGTGGGTCGCGGTGCTGGTCAGCTGGGGGATCGCGCTCATCGAGTATTGCTTCGCCGTGCCGGCCAACCGCATCGGCCACGCGGTCTATTCGGCGGCCGAACTCAAGACCATGCAGGAGGTTATCACGTTAGTCGTATTCGCTGGATTCTCGGTTTGGGTGCTGAAGGAGCCGTTGACGATCAACCACGCGATTGGCTTCGGCCTGATCATCGGCGGCGCATACTTCGTGTTTCGCGCCCCCATCAGTTAGGCTAAAGGCTCGGCCCATGACCGATGCTGCCAAAACTCCGGGCGCCTTGCGCGCTAGCGCGCTTCTTGCCGGATTTGCAGCGCTGACGCTGCCGTTGATGCCGGTGCAGGCTCTGCTGCTGCGGACCAACACGCCGGCGGCACGCGCGTTGCCACATTGGTATCACCGTCGCGTCTGCCGGTTGCTCGGCATCCGCCTGCACATCGAGGGTGCGGTACCGCGCGGACAGCCGTTGCTGCTGGTCGCTAATCATACATCGTGGCTCGACATCGTGGTGCTTTCAGCGGTGGCGCCGGTATCGTTCATTGCCAAGAAGGAAGTAGCGGGCTGGCCGTTCGTGTCGCGCCTCGCCAGGCTCCAGCGCAGCGTCTTCGTGGACCGCACGCGGCGCACGGCGGTTGGCGGCGCAACGTCCGAAATGACTGAACGGCTCGCGCAAGGCGACGCTCTGGTGCTGTTTGCTGAAGGTACATCAACAGACGGCAACCGCGTCTTGCCACTCCGCACAGCGCTGTTCGGCGCCGTGCTGCAGAATGGCACCGCCACAAACGGCTCAGTCGATCGCACCCCGCTCGTGCAAACTGTCGCCGTAGTCTACGCGCGGCTGCACGGCTTGCCGATCGGGCGCGCCAAGCGGCCGCTAGTCAGCTGGTTCGGTGATATGGAGATGGGCGGACACGCCTGGGAATTGCTGAAGGCCGGGCCGATCGACGTGGCGGTTCGGATCGGCGCACCGGTCAGCATCGCGAGCTTTGCTGATCGGAAGGCGCTCGCCCGCCACGCTGAACACGAGCTTCGCCAATCGGTGATCGGCCTGCTGCGCGGTCGCACGGTTGGTGAACCGGTAGTTGTTGTCGCGCCACCTGCGACGGCGCGTCCAAGTTCTACCACTGTTAGCCAGTCGGCCAAGTGGAGTTAGTCCCACGAACGTGTCCGGGCGGCTTCAATTGGCCGTGTTCGTAAGGTTGCGTGTTTATTTGGATGAGTGCGGTAGCGATATCAGATGTGGAGCGAACAAAGGCACGATGCTCAACCTGTGGCTCAATAAGTACGGCAGAACTGCGCTCACCACGCTGGGCTTGATGGTCGTGGC
>JANNRP010000162.1:0-2622 GCA_031401535.1 Hyphomicrobiaceae bacterium
TCAGTGAGTTTTCCGGCTTCAACCGTGACGTCGGTGCGGACCTGGGCATTGGCGTCGCCGTAGGTCGACACAATGTGATAAATGCCCGAATTCAAGCGAACGACTTGCCCGGGCTTCGCGCCGCCGAGGATTTTTGCACGATGAGCGAATTGGTCGCGTTCGTCGGAAAATATCTCATACGTCACACTGTTGGCGGGCGCCGGTTCGCCGTTGCCGACCAGTGCCGCAAGCTTTAAGCCGCCAGCGTTGATAACGAATTTCTCAGGCGGCATCTCTCCGAGCTTGACCTCTATGCGCCGTGTGACGTGTGCCCGTCCAAACGACACGTTCACCAAATAGCTGCCGGGTGCGAGCTTCAGAACCGGGGCCGGTGTGCGCAGTTCGACCACCTGCTTGTTGCGACCGTCAGGGGCAGCGCGATCCTGGAACACACGCCAGATCACCCCTGAATCAATTCTCTGCCCGTCCTGAGTGAGAAGCGCCACCACGCTGACTTGTCCCATGCCGGGTGGCACGGCCGCGTTTGCGACGGGAGGCGATGCAGGCTTCGGTTCAATTGTGCCCCTGGGTAGCACGGTGGTGTTACCTTTAGCGGCTGGCTGATCCGGGATCGAGCCGCGAATCTGAACACCCGAATTCCAGCCACCCGGCGGCGATGCAGGCGCCTGTTCTGGTGTCGACGATTGAGCCGACTGCTGCTGAGACCACGCCGAATGAGCGGTCAACAGGCAGGCCACCATAGCGGTCGCAAGCACGCAACGTGTTGCGCCCAGGCGCTTATCATCACGCCCTGTTGCTGGCCTACAACCCTGCACTGTTGGCGCCATCGTGTGCCTCTATTCTGCCCAATCAGATCGCGTCACCAGGGGCCATTATTCCGGAGCCATCTCCACCACGCGCTGTTCGCCGGCCTTCACGTCGATGACGCTTTCCGCACGACGCCCCCGCCCTTCGATCGAAATGCGGTAGCGACCCACCGCTAGATACGCACGTGGCTCAGGCAATGCGGTTTGCCATACCACGCGACCGCCCGAATCCCGAATATCCCAATGCACTTCTCCCGGCATCAATCGCACTGAACCGGCTGAAAGCTTCAACTGCACGCTCGCAGCCCCATGATCGAGGATAACCGTCTGAACCGTACCGGGCTTCACATCGACGTCGCGCACCACTTTGGCGTTTTGTGCCCCGAGCCAACTTTCAATCCGGTAGCGTCCTGCCGGCAGTTCGAGCTTGGGCATCGGGCGACTGGTTTTGGTGATGTCGGCCTTGGATCCTGGCGTTACGCCATCGAGCCGCTCGATCCGATACGACACCGCCTCATTCATCGGCGTGACGGTAGATTGCAGCCTACTCTGCAAGTTGAGCCGTCCAAGACCCAACACCAGCACACGGGAGACATCGTCGCCGGCGTTCACCAGAACACGCTCCCGCACCTCGGCTTGGCCGAGCCGTGCACTTAGATAGTAAGTGCCGGCTGGCAAGATGAAGTCCGGTTGAGCTGATGCTGACCGAGCGACTTCTCGGCGACCGTCCACGGCATCGGGGTCATCTTCGGTAATGCGAAACAGCACCCGATCAAGCGCCGGGCCGCCGTCGCCGTCGGTTGCCTTGACGCGCAGGCGCCCGGCTTCCAACGGTAGTATAAGGTCGATCATGGACCCGGGCGTCACCACGATTTGCCGGTCGACCTTGACGCGATCGGCTTCGGCGGAAACCTTCCAGGTGCCGGGCCGCAGCAGCACCGGCGATTGATCCGCACTGCCAGTCCACACGGTGCGACCGCTACTGGCACCAGTACCACTCGCTTGCATCTCACTGATTGAAAATACTGCAGATTCGAGCGGCTGTGCCCTGCGGTGCAGACTGGTGATCACCTTTACAGCGCCAGCCTCGAGCACGAGGGCTACTCGCGTCATACCCTTGGGCTTGACGTCAACCGTCTGGCGCGCAGAAATCATCCCGTGCTGTGCTTCGACAACATAACTGCCGGGATCGACATTCAGATCAAGTGTTGCCGACTTTTGCGACGCGATCTGCTGACCGGCCTTCGTGACCCGCCAGTTCAGCGCCATAACGACGGCTGGCCCTGCCGATCCGAGCGTCGCACTGAGCTTCAGACCGGGTGGTCCGGTGTCAGGCAGCAGCGGAGGAGCTGCGATCGTAGTGCTGGCAGCGCTCGCACTTGCCGGAGCGACCGGTACTGCGGATTGGGTTGCCTCCAATCCATTGAGGCTTGCAAGCCTCAAGCCGTCTTCGATTGCCGCTCCAACAGACGTTGCATCCTGTGCGTCGTAGTGTTTACCCTTGGTCGCGCGGGCTACACAGGCCATGCGCTGACTGTCCGGCTTTGCAAGGCCGATGCCGATGACATGAATGGTCAGTTTCGGTTGTGCGCTCAAAAGCTCATCGACCGCCGCACAAGGATCCTGATTGCAGTTATCGGCGTCATCGTGGATCAACACGAGGGTGGCGGCACCGGGTGCCTTGGAGACAGCACCTGCGGCATCGCGCAAGGCTTGCACCAACGGGCCTTTGCCTTTGGGGTTGAACTTGTCCAACGGACCGTTAAAGCGCGTTGCATCAAGCGGCTCCGGCTGAAGCATGACTTCCGTGTCGCTG
>JANNRP010000163.1:0-3135 GCA_031401535.1 Hyphomicrobiaceae bacterium
CGCGGTATCGTCAATGTGTCGCCGGAGCAGATACTGTTGTGGGACCCCGACGTCATTATTACCTGGGACCGCAACTTCCACGCCAAACTTCAGCAGCAAAAGGACCCGGTCTGGCAAAGCATTAGGGCCGTGCGCGAGAACCGGGTCTATCTGGCGCCGACTGCACCGTTCGGGTGGATCGATCGGCCGCCCTCGGTCAACCGGCTGATTGGCCTCGCCTGGCTCGCCCACTTGTTCCACCGTGAGCGCTTTGCGTTCGACATTCGCACCGAGACACGAGCGTTCTATAAGCTCTTTTATCACGTCGACATCACTGACGCTGATCTTGCGACCCTGATTGCCTGGGCGGACGGCCGACCGCCGGGATTGGCGCCGAAGCGATGATCCTCCAGAGCGACATTTCAAGCGCTGGGTGGATCATTCCCGGGCTCGTTCTGTTGACAATCGCAGCAGCGCTCGTGGCACTCGGGGTCGGCGCATTTCCAGTGACGCTCGATAGCCTCTGCCGCGCCGTTGCCCGGCTCTGGTCAGGCGTCGGCCCACTGGCGCCCGACGAGCGCGTTCTGCTTAGCATTCGCGGGCCACGCGTATTGGCGGGGTTGATCGTTGGGGCAGCCCTTGCCTGTGCCGGGGTCGTCTATCAGGGGTTGTTTCGCAATCCACTGGTATCGCCTGACGTGCTGGGAGTCTCGGCCGGCGCTGGCTTGGGAGCGGTCATCGGCATCTTTCTGTCCCTACCGGTCTTTGCAATCCAGGCGCTGGCTTTCGCTGGCGGACTGGCAACCGTCGGGTTGGTCTACCTGATCGCGGCGGCCGTCCAAGGGCGAGATCCGACGCTTGTGCTTGTGCTCGGTGGTGTTGTTGTGGGGGCGCTGGCCGGCGCCGCGATCTCACTTCTGAAGATCCTGGCCGACCCTTACGACCAGCTTCCAGCGATCACGTTCTGGTTGCTCGGAAGCCTGGCAAGTATCCGTGGCGCCGAACTATGGAGCGTCCTGCCAGCCGTCTTTGTCGGCATGGTTCCTCTAGTGTTGCTGCGCTGGCGGATTAACGTACTCTCGCTCGGTGACGACGAAGCAAAGTCGCTGGGCGTTGAAGCTGGTGTCTTGCGCGCAGTCGTCATTGCGGCAGCGACGTTGATCACGGCAAGCGTTGTCGCGGTTGCGGGTGTCATCGGCTGGGTAGGGCTCGTCATTCCGCACATTGCACGGATGCTCGTCGGCCCAAACTTCGAGCGGCTGATGCCGGCAGCAATGCTGATGGGGGCCGCCTATCTCGTACTGGTGGATACGCTCGCGCGCTCGCTTGGCCGCATCGAGGTGCCGCTTGGCATTCTGACTGCTGTCGTTGGCGCGCCGTTCTTCTTGTGGTTGCTCTGGCGCGGTCGCCACGGATGGTCCTGATGCGACTTGAAGCGCGCGCCCTGAGTTTCGGCTATCCCGAGCGACCGGTTGGCCGCGATGCGACCATCACTGTCGAGCCTGGTGAAATCCTGTGTCTGCTCGGCCCTAATGGATGCGGCAAGACCACGCTGTTCAAGACGTTGCTCGGATTGCTGCCCGCGCAAGGTGGTGAGGTGCGTATCGGTGGCGCGCTTCTCAGTGGTCTGAAGCGACCCGATATCGCGCGCCGCATTGGCTACGTACCGCAGGCGCAGGGCGTGGCATTTCCATATACCGCGCTCGATCTCGTGCTGATGGGGCGCGTTGCCCATCGCGGCGTATTTTCAGGTCCGACGACGGATGATCGAGAGCGGGCCCTCGGCGCACTTTCGGCCCTGGGAATAACCGATCTAGGCCAACGTGACGTGACAACGCTGTCTGGCGGGCAGAGGCAACTGGTGATGATCGCCCGTGCCGTAGCCCAGGCCGCGCCGTTGATCGTGATGGACGAGCCAACCGCCAGTCTCGACTTCGGCAATCAGGTCGTCGTGCTCAGGCAAATCAAGCGGCTCGCCGAAAGTGGCACCGGGGTCATTCTTTCAACGCATGATCCCGACCATGCCTTTGCGATTGCGGACCGCGTCATACTCATGCGCGACGGGCAGCAGATCGCCGGAGGCAAACCAACCGCGGTACTCGATGATGAAAATCTGCTGGCCGTTTATGGTGTTGCCGTTTCGGTCGAGCACCTTGCCAACGCGCGCACCGTGTGTGTGCCGCACTACTGATGCGCGGTACTTTGCCCGGCAACTGCATCCATCGCTGCCGCCAGCTTGAAGTCGAGCGCCGTCAACCCGCCCGCATCATGGGTGCTGAGCGTGACATCGACCCGGTTCCACACATTGAACCATTCAGGATGATGGTTCATCGCCTCGGCGGCAAGTGCGGCGCGGCTCATGAAGCCCCATGCCGTGCTGAAATCCGCAAACTTGAATGTACGCGTGATGGCTGGGCGACCATCGACGAGGCGCCATCCGGGAACCTTGGACAGCTCGCCGATGAGCGCGTCTGCATCAAGCCGTTGGGCCATGGTGGCGATCTCCTCAGTAGCCATCGTCATAGAGGGTGGCATAGTCGCCGCCGATCAACGTGAACGTCTCCTCGACAACGTAGGGTCCGCCACCGGTGACGGGTTTGCCGGACATCAACGCGAAGCCACCGACGAAGAACGGCGCGGTCTTGAAGGTGCCTTTGCGGCTCAGTACACGCGCTACCGCGTCGGGCGGCGTATGGCGCAGGCGCGCCAGAGTAACATGCGGCTTGAAGGTGCGATTCTCCGGTGGCAGTCCGGCATTGCGCGCGGCGCGCTCGGTGGCACGGGCCAGCATGTCGAGTGGGGCAGACGGCGCCACGCCAGCCCAGATCGCGCGAGGCTCATCGCCGCCGAATTCGCCCAACCCCTGAAGTGCGAGGCTGAACGCATTCAGTTGGATGGCAGCGAGCTCGGCTGTAAAATCACGCGCCTGAGCGTGACCTATATCGCCGACAAACCGCAGCGTGAGATGCAGGTCTGCGAGATCGACCCATCGTGCACCGGGCGTTGGCTGACGCACACGGTCGAGGCTCTCGCAAATTTCTGGCGGAAGGAGGAGTGCAGCGAAAAGTCGGGGCATGAGGCCATCAACGCGGGTTGAATGTGACTGTGGTTCGGTAAATAAGATTTAGCGGATTTCCAGCAAAAAACAGACAAAAA
>JANNRP010000164.1:0-6258 GCA_031401535.1 Hyphomicrobiaceae bacterium
GATGGCGCCTCCCTGGTCGATTGGGTCATCAGCGCCTGCGAGCAGGATCCTTCGATCCCTCATAAACTAGTGATCGTGCTCGGACCGTTCATGCCAGCCGAGCAACAGGCCGCGTTCAAAGAACGCGCTGCCCGCCTCAGAAACGTTCAGATCGAGACTTTCGTGCCGGAACTCGACCGCGTCATGCGCCGGGCGTCGAGCATTATTGCCATGGGCGGCTACAATACGTTCTGCGAGATCCTGGCGGCCGACAAGCCGGCCCTGATCGTTCCGCGCACCGTACCGCGGCTTGAGCAATATATTCGCGCCGAGCGCATGTCTAAGCTCGGGCTCGTCAGCATGCTGGTTGATGATGATAACCGCAAGATCGCCGATATGGCAGACGCGATAACCGCATTGCCGAACCAGTCACCCCCATCTGCCGTCGACATCCCGGGATGGCTTGACGGCTTCGCCAGTATCAATCGCACCTTGGATGACTGGCTCGTCGAAAGGCAAGGCAACAGCCGTCGTCTCGAAGTCACGAATTGATGGGCGCGACCACCGTACATCACCCGACCGCCGGGCAATCCCCGGAGCGATTGGCAATCGTGATGAAGGGCTATCCGCGATTGTCGGAGACCTTCATTGCGCAGGAACTGCTGGGGCTCCAGCGCCTCGGCCTCGATTTCACGATCTATGCATTAAGGGAGCCGACGGACACCCGACGTCATCCAGTCCACGCGGCAATCACGGCGCCGGTGCGCTATCTGCCGGAGTATCTTTATCAGGCGCCGCTGCGACTGGCGCGGTCCTGGACCAGAATCAAACGGCGCCCTGAGTGGGCCAGCGGATATCGCATCGCGCGGCAGGCTTGGCTACGTGATCTAAAGCGCGACCCGACACCCAATCGCATCCGCCGCTTTGGACAGGCGCTCGTACTCGCCGCCGAATTGCCGGAAACGGTTGAACGATTGTACGTACATTTTCTGCATACGCCGGCGTCGGTAACACGCTACGCCGCCATGATCCGCAGCCTGCCTTGGGCCACATCAGCCCACGCCAAAGACATTTATACACTGCGCGACTGGGAGAAGGCGGAAAAGATCGCCGATATGCAGTGGCTGGTGACATGCACTGCTGCCAACGTTGCACACCTGAAAGACCTCGCCGGACCACATAAGAGCAAAATCACGTTGCTTTACCACGGGCTCGATTTTGAGCGATTTGCCGCCTTGGAACGGGCGGTAAATTTGCGCGATGGCCGCGATGCTACAGACCCCGTGCGGCTACTATCGGTTGGACGCGCGGTCGAAAAGAAGGGCTATGACATTCTTTTGACGGCTCTTAGCACCCTGCCGTCGGAGCTTAACTGGCATCTGACGCACATCGGCGGCGGCACGCTCCAGGACCAGTTGAAAGAGCAAGCAAGGCGTCTGGGGCTCGACGGCCGCATTGCGTGGCGAGGATCATGCACACAGGATGATGTGCTGACGGCCTACCTAGAAGCCGATCTGTTTGTCTTGGCATCGAAAATTGCCGACGACGGTGATCGAGACGGTCTACCCAATGTGTTGATGGAAGCCCAATCGCAGGGCTTGTGCTGCCTGTCGACCAATGTCTCCGGCGTGCCCGAGCTGATTATAAACGGTAAAACTGGCGTCCTAGTTCCACCTGCTGACGCGCCAGCCCTGAGCCTTGAGCTTGACGAGTTAATCCGTGATCCGGTGCAGCGGAGAACGTTGGGCGCCGCTGGTGCAGCGCGCGTCCATGGCCAGTTCGATCACCTATCAGCCGTCATGCGCTTGGCAGAGCGGCTCGGCGCAAGAGTGCCGGTAACGATGGCCGGGCCGTCATGAAAATTGCCTTCTACGCACCTCTGAAGTCACCCGACAGTCCCGTGCCATCTGGGGACAGGTTGATCGGACGCATGCTGCGATCAGCACTTGCAGCGGGCGGTCATTCGATCGAAGTGGTTTCGACGTTTCGCTCTTTTGATCGAACCGGTGATGCGCGCCGCCAACTGCGACTAGCGCGTGTCGCTGGCTGGCACGCTGACAGGATTGCGCGACGCCTACGCCGACAGCGTCCCGATTTGTGGTTCACGTATCATCTTTACCATAAGGCGCCCGATTGGATCGGCCCACGCGTAACTCATGACATCGGCATTCCTTATTGCATAGCCGAGGCATCACTCTCAGCCAGCCAGGAAACCGGGCGGTGGGCCGGTGGGCACAGCGCAGCGCGAGCAGCACTTGCGCATGCCGACCTCCTCATCAATCTCAATCCGAAAGATGCGCCGGGAACCCTGCCACACTTGAAGAGAACCGGGCGCAGCATCACGCTGCGGCCATTCATTGACGGCGTCATTTTTCGCGAAGCGCACCTGAACCGTGAGCAGCATCGGTTCGAGATCGCCTACAACCACGGCCTAGATGCGACCGTGCCATGGCTTCTTGCCGTCGGCATGATGCGGCCGGGTGACAAATGCCAAAGCTACGAATTGCTCGCCAATGCATTGGCACAACTGCTTGATCGCCCCTGGCGGCTTATCATCATCGGCGATGGTGCTGCGCGACCAGAAATCGAAGCTGCAATGTCTAGTCTTGTAGGCCGCGCGCATTTCGCAGGACTCCGGGATATGACCAGTGTTGCAGCGTATCTCGCCGCGTCTGATCTGTTCGTTTGGCCGGCGATCAACGAAGCTCTTGGCATGGTGTTCATTGAGGCGGCGGCATCCGGACTGCCTGTGGTCGCCGCCGACCGACCAGGCATCGCCTCGATCGTCGATCACGGTGGCACCGGTATCCTGGTCGCCGAGCACGATGCCGACCAGTTCGCCCAAGCTGTCAGCCGACTGCTCGATGACCATGAGTTGCGGAACCGGATGGGCAATGCAGCGTTGACCAAAGCCAGGGCACACCATGACATAACAACGCAAGGGCCGCTTCTTTGCCGAGCGCTGGAGGCATTGGTGACATGATCGCCGAACGGAGCAACAAGCCACGCGTTCTATTCTACGTGCAGCATTTACTCGGCGTCGGCCATGTGAAGCGCGCCGCCGCCATCGCACGGGCCGCCGCACAATCGCTTGACGTTCACGTGGCGCTTGGTGGTCAACCGGTAGCACTCGCCGATTTCGGCGCGGCAACCGTGCACCACCTGCCCCCGGCTCGTTCCGCGGATGTATCGTTCAGCGCCATACTGGACGAGTACGGCAACCCGATTGACGACGCTTGGCAAACGCGCCGCCGCGCTCAGCTGCTGGCGCTTGAAGTAGCGATCGACCCGCACGTTCTGCTGATCGAGCACTATCCGTTCGGGCGCGGCAAGTTTGCGTTCGAACTGCTGCCGCTCTTTGAGCAGGTACGCGCGAAGCCGCACCGCGTGATCCTCTGCTCGGTCCGCGACGTGCTCGTCGAAAAGAGCGACGACAAGAAAACGGCGAAGATCGTGCGCCTCGTTCGCGAGTGGTTCGACGGCGTGCTGGTGCATGGCGACGCATCAGTGATACCGTTCGAAGCAACATTTCCTGCCGCCGTCGCGATCAACGATCTGGCTGAGTACACGGGCTATGTGGTCGATGGCGAAGCTGGACGAGAAGCGCGATCAACCGCGGCTGTAGGCGGCGAGGTAGTGGTCTCGATCGGTGGCGGGGCAGTGGGAAAGGAGCTGCTGCACGCATCGATCGTTGCGGCCAAGTCTGGCGCATTGGCACCGCGACATTGGCGACTGTTGGCAGGCGGTAACCTACCCGAGCCGGTGTTTCAAGCGCTACGCGCTGAAGCCGATGGTCATCCCAACATTACTGTCGAACGCGCCCGCCCTGACTTCCGTCAACTATTGGGCAATGCCGGTTTGTCGATCAGCCAGGCGGGCTACAATACCGTGATGGATATTCTCATCGCCGGTTGCCCAGCCCTAGTTGTGCCCTTTGCCGCCGAGGCCGAGAGCGAGCAGTTGTTCCGAGCGCGTGAATTGGAGCGGCGTGGCCTGCTGACCGTTCTGGAAGAGGCACAGGCAAACGCCGCCAACCTCGCTGTCGCAACCGCCCGCGCCATCGACACGAGGCCTGCAAGGGGCCACGCAATTAATCTCGACGGTGCGCAGGGTACGGCCACTGCCCTGGCACGTTGGGCCGCAGGTGCAGCATGATCACGGAAGCGGCGCCGTGGCAGCCATTGATCATAGAACTCGACCTTTGGGCGGCAGAGGGCAAATCCGCCACCTTCTGGTGGCGCGACGACGATGCGATCGCGCCGACGCTTGCCCTCGACAGTATGCTGGATCTGGTCGAGCGATACACGATCCCGCTGGGGCTGGCGGTCATTCCCGCGCGGCTAACTTCGGAACTGGCGCCACACCTGCGCTCCGCTGCTCTAGTGGACGTGCTGCAGCATGGTTATCGTCATCACAACCACTCAATTCCTGGTGAACGCGCCGCCGAGTTCGGACCACAGCGGCCACTCGATCAGCGCCTGCGCGAGATTGCCGACGGACAGAATATTATGCAACAATTTCATAGTGCTGCACCCATTTTTGTGCCGCCTTGGAACCGCTACGACCCGGATCTCGCGGTGGGGCTTAAAGACATCGGCATAAATGTTGTTTCAGCTTTCGGTGCCGCCCGCCAATTGCCGGATGGTATCGTCGAATGTAATTGTCACTGCGACATCATAAGCTGGCGCACCAACCGAGGATTTGCTGGAATCGAAAAATCCGTGAACAAGCTCGTGCAACATCTGTCGTGCCGCCGCACCGGCTTAACCCCCATCAATCAGCCGACCGGCGTACTGACGCATCATCTCGATCATGACGCTGGCTGCTGGAAGTTCCTGGACGATCTGTTCAAGATCACTTCGGCACAGTCAGCCACTGCCTGGCTACGTCCTATCGAGGCCGCAGCCAAACTCAACACGTCCCGGTGCCCATGACCGCCAAAGCCAACATCATTGAGGTTCGTAACCTTGGCGTCGCCTTTGATACCCCGGGTGGGGCGGTATCGGCACTGCGCGGCATAAACTTTCGCATTCGCGAGCGCGAGACTGTGGCCCTTGTTGGCGAAAGCGGATCAGGCAAGAGTGTTACAGCACAAGTGCTGATGGGACTGCTTCCTAAGGTTGCTCGGATCGCTACTGGCGAAGTCCTGTTCCGTGATCCGGCAAGCGGCACTGTTACCGATCTGGCCAAGCTCGATCCCAAGTCGGCCGAATTTCGCGAAGTCCGCGGCGGTCGCATCTCGATCATCTTTCAAGAGCCGATGACATCGCTGTCGCCAATTCACCGCGTTGGCTCGCAAATCCAGGAAGCACTAGAGCTGCATCACGCGGTCACAGGTGAGGCCGCCAAGGCCCGCGTCATCGATATGTTGCGGCTGGTGCGCTACCCGGACCCTGAGCGCGGCTATAAGAGCTATCCGTTCGAATTGTCGGGCGGCCTGCGCCAACGCGCCATGATCGCGATGGCGTTGGTCTGCCGCCCTGCCCTGTTGATCGCCGATGAACCAACGACGGCGCTAGACGTCACGGTGCAAGCCCAGGTGCTCGGGCTCATCAAAGACCTGCAGCGCGAGCTTGGCATGGCTGTGCTGATGATCACCCATGACATGGGAGTCGTCGCCAATGTCGCCGACGAGGTCGTCGTGCTCTATCGCGGCGAAGTGATGGAAGCAGGCTGCGCCGCCGACATCTTCCGTGATGCGCGCCATCCTTATCTAAAAGCATTGATGGCCGCAGTGCCGCGTATCGAGGCAGATCCAGCGCACCGCTTGATGCCTTTGAGCGGTCCGGATGATGTCACCCCTGGCGCCGTTGCCAAGGAGCGACCGCTGGTTAAGCCCGGTGCACAACCTTTGCTGACCGTTTCAAACCTCGAAAAGAGCTTTACTATCCGCGCAGAAAGTTTGGGATTGAAGTCAACCTCGGCCCGCACCGTAAGGGCGGTCTCCGGTGTCAGTTTCGATATTCTCGATGGCGAATGCCTGGGACTCGTCGGTGAGAGTGGTTGCGGCAAGACCACGGTTTCAAAGATGATCATCGGCGCTGTGCCGACCGACCACGGCAAAATTGTCTACCAGGGTGACGACGGCGCGATCGATCTGGCACCCCTCACCGATGCTGGACGCCAACCATTCCGGCGCCATCTGCAGTATATTTTCCAGGACCCACAGGGTTCCCTCAATCCACGCATGACCGTGCTCGACCTCATCGCCGAGCCTTTGCGCGTGCAGGGTATCGGCGACAAGGTGTCCCAACGCGCCCGCGTGGAAGAACTGCTTGG
>JANNRP010000165.1:0-14863 GCA_031401535.1 Hyphomicrobiaceae bacterium
CTGTCGACCAAGAACACGATCCTTAAGCAGTATGACGGCCGCTTTATGGAGCTATTCCAGCAAATCTTCGACGCCGAGTTCAAAACCAAGTTCGACGCCGCCAAGATCACCTACGAGCACCGTCTCATTGACGACATGGTCGCGGCCGCCATGAAATGGTCCGGTGGCTACGTCTGGGCCTGCAAGAATTACGACGGCGATGTGCAGTCAGACACAGTGGCGCAAGGTTTCGGCTCGTTGGGCCTGATGACGTCCGTACTGTTGACACCAGATGGCAAAACAATGGAAGCCGAAGCTGCCCACGGCACGGTCACTCGCCATTTCCGTGAGCACCAGAAGGGCCGTGAGACGTCGACCAATTCGATTGCCTCGATCTTCGCCTGGACCCGTGGCCTCAGTCACCGCGCCAAGCTCGATGGAAACGATGCTCTGGCAAAGTTTGCCACCACGCTTGAAAAGGTCTGCGTCGAGACGGTCGAAGCCGGGTTCATGACCAAAGATCTCGCCCTCCTCATTGGTGACAAGCAGACATGGCTCTCGACGACGGGCTTTCTCGACAAGATTGACGAGAATCTAAAAAAAGCGATGGCTTAGTTGTCGCAAACAGCAGTGCAGCCTGTAGGCTCAGGCTGATTGCTCGGCCCATGTCGACAGCCACTGCGCTGTACGCAATAGGCGTCCGTCATCACGACGGGCGCCGACGAGCTGCACGCCCAATGGCAGGCCATCGGCTTCCATCAACGGCAGTGTTACACACGGATTGCCAAGATAGGTCCACGGCGCATTGAAGATCGGGTTGCCGGTCGAAGCGAGGGTCCTGGGAGCCGGGCCAGGGGCCGCGAGCGTCAGGATTGCAGTGTAGGACATCATTACTGCATCAATGCGGTTGGCGTGGTCCTCACGCTCTTGCAGCGCCCTGACATAGGCCTCCACTGACACTTTTCGAGCGGTTGCAACGCGGTCACGCAGCGCCTGGCTGATGACCTCGCCCGCTCGATCGCAGAGCGGTCCATAGAAAAATGCCTTTTCGGCGCCGTCGACGATTGCCGCATTCTCCGTTACCCGTTCGAGCGACGGCATATCGAGTTCCTCGACACGGTCGCCAAGTTCGGCAACGAGTTCTGCAAATGCATCTTTGGTGACCTGATCGGCGTGTTCGTCCCAGGCCGGCGGCTTGATGTAGGCGAATAACGGCGCCACTGGCACCGTCGAGGCGGCCATTGCCGACAAACTGGCACGGCTGCGCGGATAGCTGTCGACATCACGGGCGTCGTGCGCGGTCAATGCATCGGCAATCAGTGCGAGATCTGCCACCGAACGGCCATAAACGCCGATGGTGTCGAGCGTGTTCGACTGCATGGTGACACCGGTGCGCGAGATCAATCCGAAAGTCGGCTTTAAGCCGTAGATGCCGCAGAATGACGCGGGTCGGATCACTGAACCACCGGTCTGGGTCGCCAGCGCCAACGGGAACATGCCATCCGCCACACCTGCCGCCGAGCCCGACGAAGAGCCGCCGGGCGTATGTCCCAAGTTGTTTGGATTGCAGGTCGCACCCGGCGTGGTCGACGCCATCTCGGTTGTGACGGTCTTGCCTATGATAATGGCCCCGGCTTCCCGCAATGCGGCGACACATGCTGCATCGGTTGTTGGCTGGCGGCCCTTAAAGAAAGCCGAGCCATTCTCGGTCGGCATGTCGGCAGTATCGATGATGTCCTTGACCGCAACCGGCAAGCCGTGGAGTGGCCCCACTCCGCGCCCTGATTTGCGCGTCTCATCCGATGCTTTGGCCTGCGCCATGACATGGTCGGGATTGAAATAGGCGAACGCCTTGACCTCCGGCTCGCGCGCAGCAATGCGGTCAAGGCAGGCGATGGCGAGCGCTTCGGAGGTAAGGTCGCCAGCAGCCATGAGTTTGGCAGCATCAGTTGCAGTCAAGCGGGCAAGGTCGGTCACAGTGGTCGTCTCCGGTAGCGGGCGGGTGAAGCGTCGGCGGCAAGGTGGCCGGAAAGCACAGTCCTGACAACTGCCGTTTGCAAGGCCACGGCACTGTTGCATGGTTTGACGCGGAGCCGCCGCGGCTTATAACCGGCTGAAACACTGGCGCAGGTACGCGCCTCGAGGACCCCTAACATGGCCAACGACGCCAACCTTTATACATTGTTCGAAGCGCGCTTTGCTGAGATTGCAGCATCAACGGCGTTCATTCTGAACGACGGCACGACGATCACCTATGGTGATTTGGCGACTGATGTGGCGCGGATGGCCAATGCGCTTGAGGCGCGTGGCGTCAAGCCGGGTGACCGCGTGATGGCCCAGGTGGAGAAATCGCTCGCCAATGTTCATCTGTATCTGGCCTGCCTGAAGACTGGTGCGGTCTACAACCCACTGAACACTGCCTACATGCCAGCCGAGCTTGAGTATTTCATCACAGATGCGGCGCCGACTGTGCTGGTGGTCTCGGGCGCCCAAGCGGCGGCATTGAAGGAGATCGCTGCCGAGGCCAAAATCAGCCGCGTCGAAACAATGGAACCCGATGGCTCGGGCTCGCTTGCCCAACTGGCTGCAAAACAGCCGATAACGCACCGGACAGTCGCGCGCGGCGCCGATGATATGGCGGCGCTGCTCTATACGTCGGGCACCACCGGGCGCTCCAAGGGTGCGATGATTACGCATGGCAATCTCAGCTCGAACGCGCTCACCCTAGTGGACTATTGGGGCTTCAAAGCCACCGATGTCCTGTTGCACGCATTGCCGATCTTCCACGTCCACGGGCTGTTCGTTGCGCTCAACACGTCGTTCCTGGCTGGTGCCAGCATTCAGTGGATGCCGAAGTTCGAGGCAAGCACCGTACTGCGGCAGTTACCGCATGCGACCGTGATGATGGGCGTGCCGACGTTCTATACGCGTCTACTGGCCGATGCTGGGTTCGGACACGCGCACGTCTCCAATATGCGGCTATTCATTTCAGGCTCGGCGCCATTGCTTGCGGAGACGCACGTCGAGTTCGAAGCGCGCACTGGCATGAAGATCCTCGAACGCTACGGCATGACTGAGACCGGTATGATCACCTCCAACCCCTACACGGGCGGCGAGCGTCTTGCCGGTTCCGTCGGCTATGCACTTCCGGGGATCTCGGTACGGATCGTGAGCGAAGGCAGCAAGATCCTGTCAGCCGACGAGGTGGGCGTGCTCGAAGTCAAAGGCCCGAACGTGTTCAAGGGCTATTGGCAGAACCCGGAGAAGACCGCGGAGGATTTCCGTGCCGACGGCTATTTCATCACTGGTGATTTGTCCGTGATGGCACCTGATGGCCGTGTCACGATCGTCGGACGCGCCAAGGATTTGATCATCTCCGGTGGCTTTAACGTCTACCCGAAGGAAATCGAGGACGAACTCAACGCCATCCCAGGCGTGATCGAGTCGGCGGTCATCGGTGTGCCGCATCCTGACTTCGGTGAAAGCGTTGTTGGCGTTATCACCGTCCAGGCGGGCGGCACGATGCTAACCGAAGTCGAAATATTGAAGCTATTAGGGGCGCGGCTCGCCAAGTTCAAATTGCCCAAGCGGGTGTTCGTCGTCAGCGAACTGCCGCGCAATGCCATGGGTAAAGTGCAGAAGGCCGAACTGCGCAGCGCTTATGGAATGACGTTCAAGGCTTAAACGGCTGGATTTTGTTCGCCGTCGGCTCAATGCGAGTGATGCGTGTTTGGATGTGTAAACACAAGCCTTAGAAATGGCTAGACATTCCCTGTTTGTTCAGTCTGTAGTGGGGTTTGAACTGACGAAAGCGACCGACCACCAACGGACGGTAGCTAGCCGCCCGCGCCAGCTTTAAGAGTCTGTACCATGAGTGTTGTTTCCCTCGGTGATACGCGCGCCAGCACTAGGCCGCGCGATGCGGCTGACGAAAAGATGGATCAAATCCGGGATCTCTTGTTCGGTGAGTTCAAGCAGCAGAGCGACGTCCGGCTTGCCGCATTGGAGACCCGGCTCCATGAATTCGAAGCAACCATAAGTCAGCGCCTTGATGCCATTCATGCCCGGGTCAACGCCCTTGCGGGCGAGACTCAAGCCGACCGACGTACTGCTTTCGACGAACTAGCAAAAAGCGTTCAAGATCTGGCCGACCGTATTCGCCAAATTCCACGGGCCTAAAGTAACACCGATGGTACCAGTGTCGCAGAGCGTCAGTCGTCTAAAGGAACTGTTGTTTGACAGTGAGAATGCGACGCTGGCGGAGCTGCAAGGTCGAATTCAAGCGCTTGCGGCATCGGAGGCTGCCGGACGGCTAGAGTTAGGACAGCGTGTCGATCTGATTTTCGACCGTGCTGGTACAGAAGAACGTTTCCGCACCAGCGTCGCTGACGTGTTGGATGGCGCATTGCGGGATGCCGAAGTCAAGCGGCATGATCAGGTGGCGCGTGCCATCGCGCCGCTGGTCGTCAAGACGATCAAGACGGAGCTACGCAATAGCCAAGACGAAATGGTCGAAGCGCTGTACCCGATAACCGGTCGCATGGTTAAGGCCTACGTCGCGAGCGCGATCCGTGACCTGAATGCGCAGATCAACCGGCGGCTGGCTGGTGATGGCACCAGCCCAATGATGCTGCGTCTGCGCAGCCTGATGACCGGTCGCTCGGTGGCCGAACTGGCACTAGCGGCGACACAACGGCTCGACATCGAGGAATTGTTCCTGGTGCGGCGCGGATCCGGCGAGCTTGTGCAGCACTGGCCGCCAAGTCCAGTCGGCAGCGATCTGCCGTCCAACAGCAACATCCATCTTAGCGGTGTTTTGACAGCCATCAATGAATTTGCAGCCCAGGCACTGAAGGACGACGGTGGCAATTTGCGGTCGTTCTCACTCGACGATTTTCAGATGTATCTGCGTGGCTCGCAGACCTTTTTGCTTGCCGCGAAATGCCGTGGCAGTGCGCCTGCCGGCGTCGAGGCGATCCTCGACGACGGGCTGCTGCGTGTCATCGAACAGAATAACGCCGTGCTTGGCAAAACGGGCGACGGCGCATCGCAGATTTTGGCGCGGTTGGCAAAGACGCTCAACGAGCGGCTCACGGAAAAGCAATCTGAATTGGCGGCCGAGGCTGGGCTTGGCTTCAACCCATTGAAGGCTGTGGCCGCGGTAATCGCTGTACCGCTGATCGCCGGAATTGGCTGGTGGGGTTACACCGCCTTCGAGACTGCGCGGGTGCGCGAGACGGTTGAGGCTACCATCGCTGGTACGCAGTCGCTGGTCGGCTACCCCACGCAAATCGAGGTAGCGCCGCGTGGGCGGATGGTCACGGTTTCCGGCATCGTCCCGACGTTTGCGGTGCGTGACGATGTGATGGACCGCCTGCGCAAGGCGTTGCCCGAGTCTACAGTGCGTGACGGATTTGTGGCGCTACCTGCAGGAGCGGCCGAGATCGAACCTCAAATCATCAGTGTCAAGCGCGATCTGGCAAGTTTCGAGGCAGAGGTGACTCGGGTGTCGGTGCGACGCACGCTCGCACGCTCCGCGCGGCGGCTTGAACAGGCAGGGCTCGAATTGAACCTGCTCGACCGGGCGTTGACCAAACCCGAACAGCGAGCGACGGTGAAGCAGGTCAGGTCGGTCATCGAGCAGTCGCAGACTGATGTCGCACGCTATCAAGGCGTGCTGTCGACGAGTGTGGTAGATCTGGCGCGGATCAATGCCCTCGTTGTGCCGGTTCATACGACTGCCAATGCGGTGAAGAAATCCGGAGCGACCGTGTCCGCATTGTTGACGGGCAGCATCGCCACCCAGCCATCAAGCCATACCGACGGTTCGCCATCAGATTTGGGGGAAGCCGCGGACGAGCTGGCGGGAGCGGCCGAGCAACTGGCTTCGGTGGTGGTCGCTGTCTCACAGGCGGCCCATGTCAAACCGATCGAACGACCTATCGTTGGCCCGACGGCCCGTGAGCGCTTGGCGGTCTGGGTCAAGTCAAATGCCGTGTTCTTCAGTGATGGGATCGATTTCCGTTCGCCGATTACCGCCGATGCGACGTTGCGGTCGGCGGCCACGCTGTTCAAAGAAGCGGACATGTACGTCCGGATCGTTGGATACACCGACGAGCGCGGTGGGCAAA
This sequence comes from Hyphomicrobiaceae bacterium, assembly GCA_031401535.1. Lineage (GTDB taxonomy): Bacteria > Pseudomonadota > Alphaproteobacteria > Rhizobiales > Hyphomicrobiaceae > JAKFWF01. The sequence goes on from JANNRP010000165.1 coordinate 6,111, forward strand.
CACGCAACGTCCCTCTGGCACAGGCCCGGGCCGACCGTATCCTTGAGGCCCTTGTAGAGCGTGGCGTGGCGCGGCGCCGTCTGGTCGCGATCGGTCGCCCGACAGGTGCTGACCTTAGCCCGGCAATCGGTTCGCAAAGTCCCAATCGGCGCGTCGAGTTCGAGATCGGTTTTGAGGGTGAAGTCGACGCGCCATGATGCTCCGCAAAATCCTCTTGCTGGGCGAAATCGGAGTGGGCAAGACCTCCATAGTGCAGCGTCTCGTGTTCGATCGGTTCGACGGCAACTATAAAGCCACTATCGGGACCGATATCTATCGATACGAGGTGGAGCCTTCGCCCGCCGCTGAGCCGTTCCAGTTCATTGTCTGGGATACCGATGGGAATTTCAGCGATGCAATTTTCCGCCACGTCTACGCCAAACAGGCTCACGCGGCCATCATCGTCGGCGACGTGCTGCGGTCAACCACGCTCGAAGCCGCTATTCGATTAGGTCATGGCTTTATGGATGGCTTTCCAGGTCGACCGGTGGCGTATGTCGTCAACAAGCTTGATTTGCTTGAGCCTGGTGACACCCCGCAACTGCCGACGGGCCTGGTGGACGGTTGCGTGCCTTTAACGATGACGAGCGCAAAAACCGGGGAACACGTCCGTAAGGCGTTTCACGATGCAGCCAGCGCAATTGTACGCCGCAGTTAATCCCATGGAAAAAGTGCTTGGCGATACGTTGACGTTGTTGTCGGACCAGCACTTGATTGGGCTCGTCTGGCTTGATGAACATCTTATTGTGCGCGAGCAATTCGGGCCCTTAAGCGTTTTCGCACGGCTAGGTGAAAAGGTCACAGATACGGTGCTGCCATTGTTCGGTTTCGACGAACAGATTCACGCAACTGTCAGCACACCAGACCAGCCGTTCGAGATGCCGAACGTCGCAGTAATTGGCGAGCATAGCCCTGGACCGCGTCTTAATCTCTGTGTTTACTGGATGCCGGCTTACGCTCGGTTTCTGCTGTTCATCTCCAAAGTTCAATCGACGGGTGACCTGGAGATCGGTCTCGCTCAACAGGTGCGGGCGCGCATGATCGTCGAGGCCGAATTGGCACAAAAGTCCCGGGCTCTGACCGTCGTCAATGCGGAGTTGAGCCGCGTCAACCGGGAGCTTGAGGAGTTTGCCTACGTTATCAGCCATGACTTGAAAGCGCCGTTACGGGCAATGCGCTATCACGCCGAGGATGTGCTTAACGCGGTGTCGTCGCCCGGCGGGATGAATCCGGCGGAGCCCGCGCGGCTGATCGTTGCCCAATCGCGGCGCATGGCCCAGATGCTGACCGACTTGCTGCGCTATTCCAAAGTAGGCCGCAAATCAGAGGTCATCGAAACCGTCGATACCCGTGATCTCGTCGCACGAATTGTAGCCTCAATTCCCCGTCCCGCTGGCATCACGCTCCAGGTCTCGGGCGACTGGCCGGTTCTTGAAACGCTTGTTGCCCCGCTCGACGTTGTGCTGCGAAATCTGATTTCGAACGCAGTTCAGCACCATGATCGCAGTGTCGGTCAAATTGATGTGAGGGCAGAGCCAGTGGCGCAGATGCTGCGCATTGCAATCACCGACGATGGGCCTGGGATTCCGGCCGCCTATCACACCATGATTTTCCAACCCTTCCGAACGATCGAAAGCGAAGCGATGAGCGACCATAGCGGCATCGGCCTAGCTCTGGTTCGTAAGACGGTCGAGGCGGTTGGTGGTTCAATCGGCGTGGACTCTGATCCAACGACTTGTCGCGGAACAACGTTCAAGCTTGCTTGGCCGCTCCAGCCCATGACATGACTATGGCGGATTATCGCCTATTGCGAAAAGCCGGCATTACAGATGTGACGAATTGGAGGACGTTGGATGAATTCGAACGGCTCAGGCGTTGGCGGTGACTTCTTGGCGCGTAAGAGTGACGCCACGAAGCTGCGCCAAGCGCTGCCGATATTGCGCGACGTGTTGATGGTCGAGGATGAAACCTTCGATGCTGATCGCCTGCGTGCGACACTGCATGTGATGCTCGGTTATGATCTTGTCATCCGTCGTGCACATACGCTCGGCGCGGCACTTGATTGTGTGATTGAGCGCCAGCCGGAAGTCCTGTTTCTGGACGATTATCTGAAGCCCAACGATAATGCGTCGCATACCATCCCGTTCGTGCGCCGTGCGGGTTATACGGGGCCGATCATCGTGATCAGTGGTCAAGTCGATCGTCAGCGTCACGCCTTCTTGATCGCAGCAGGCGCGGTTGACGTGATTCACAAAGACGACGTCGATAGCGTGCGCGTGGCGGAAGCACTAGCGAAGGCCTTTAAGCCAACGGTGATTTGAGCAATCAGAGGGCGGCTCAAGCGGCTTACCCGTCCCATCCTTCAGATGATTTCGTCTTCGTCCATCACTGGTTCGGCGGCTGCATCGCGGTCGCCATGGCGGTGTGTCCACTTGGTGCCACCGAGTTCCTCGGACCAGGCGACGTGGAACAATGCATCACCCATGTTGACGATCGGCAGCGTCGTGCGGCCAACGATGATGCCACGACGGGGGCAGCGTACGGCAACGTCGGCATCCTCATAGGGATTGGCGATGTGGCCGATGATCTCGCCCTCGCTGACGGCATCACCGATGCGCCGGTTGGTACGCAGTACCCCACCATCAGGCGCCCGGACCCACTTCGAGGCATTGGCGAATACCGGCGGTTGGCGTAGGGGCGGCACGTCGTCCATGCCATCAGGCAGCTCGAGCATGCCGGTCTTGAGCATTACGTTGATGATGCCGTCAACGCCGGCAGTAATTGCAAACTCGTCGAACCGCAGGCCTTCACCACCCTCGTAAACGAGTACGTCGACGCCGGCTTCGCGTGCGGCTCGGCGCATCGAGCCCAGTCGCTCTGGACTTTCGAGCACGACTTGCACGCCGAACGCTTCCGATAGTTCCCGGCAGCGCGGGCTTTTCACGAACTCTGCGCGGATCTGCGGCAGGTTCACGCGATGCACGGCAGCCGTATGCAGATCGATGCCGATTTGCGACCGCTTGACCACCTCTGTCAGCAGTAAGTTTGCCAGTCGTGCTCCGAGCGAACCGTTAGCGGAGCCCGGGAATGAACGGTTGAGGTCGCGGCGATCGGGTAGATAGCGTGAGCGCCCGATGAAGCCATAAGCGTTGACCACGGGCACACACAGCAATGTCCCTCGTAGATTGCCAGGCTTCAAAGTGCGCAGAATGCGTCGGATGATCTCGACGCCGTTCAATTCATCACCGTGCACCGCTGCCGTGACGAACATAGTCGGCCCGGCGAGTGCTCCGTGCAGGACATGGATTGGCAGCGTTATCGGCGTCCGGTTCGACAGCTTGGAGACGGGCAAATCAACGAGTTGCCGCTCGCCCGGCGCAATCGTATGGCCACCGATGGTGAACGGCTGTCTCACGATGTCTCAACCAGTGCGGCAGTCGTCACCCAACCTTGAACGACGCTTCGGTCTTGGCTTTCAATTCATCGATTGAAACGCCAGCGGCGCATTCTAATAGGATCATCCCACCATCGCCTTTCTTGTCGATCGAGAATACCGCAAGATCGGTAATGACAAGGTCGACGACGCGGCTGCCGGTCAGTGGCAGATTGCACGACTTGAGCAACTTGGACTCGCCCTTTGCCTCGTGCTCCATCACCACGACCACGCGCTTAACGCCGGCAACGAGATCCATCGCGCCACCCATGCCCTTGACCATCTTGCCGGGGATCATCCAGTTCGCAAGATCACCATTCTGCGCAACCTGCATGGCGCCCAGGATCGACAGGTCGATGTGTCCGCCACGAATCATGCCGAAGCTGTCGGCGCTTGAGAAGTAACTGGTCGTCGGCAGTTCGGTAATGGTCTGCTTGCCGGCGTTGATGAGGTCCGGATCCTCGTCGCCCTCAAACGGGAACGGCCCCATGCCGAGCATACCGTTTTCGCTCTGCAACTGTACCGACATGCCCGCCGGAATGAAATTAGATACCAGCGTTGGGATGCCGATACCGAGATTGACGTAGAATCCATCGCGCAATTCCTTGGCTGCGCGCGCCGCCATTTGATCTCTTGTCCAGGCCATGTTGGCAATCTCCAGGAATGTGGTTTAGGCGCGCTTGCGGGTTGTGCGCTGCTCAATTCGTTTTGCAGCACCTTCGGCCTTGATAAGGCGCTGCACGAAAATACCAGGCGTGATGATGTGGTCGGGGTCAAACGAGCCCGGCTCAACCAAGTGCTCGACCTGTGCGATGGTCACCCGGCCAGCGGACGCCATCATCGGGTTGAAGTTGCGTGCCGTCTTACGATAGATGAGATTGCCTTCGGTATCGCCCTTCCAGGCGTGGACGATTGACAAGTCGGCGACGAGGCCACGCTCCATGATATAATGTTCGCCATCGAATTCGCGGACATCCTTGCCCTCGGCGATCACCGTGCCATAGCCGGTCTTGGTGAAGAATGCCGGAATTCCGGCGCCACCTGCACGGATACGCTCGGCGAGGGTTCCTTGTGGATTGAATTCGAGTTCCAGCTTGCCCGAGAGGTACTGCTCAGCAAACAGCTTGTTCTCGCCAACGTAGGACGAGATCATTTTTTTGATTTGTCCCGTCTCCAACAGCAATCCGAGACCGGCGCCGTCAATGCCGGCATTGTTGGATATGACGGTCAGACCCTTCACCCCTGAGGCCCGGATTGCGCCGATCAACAAGTCGGGGATTCCGCATAGACCGAAGCCACCGGACATCACGACCATGCCGTCCTTTAACACGCCCGCCACGGCGCTGGCCGCATCAGCGTAGACTTTACCCATCTCGTTCTATCCCTCACCGCAATTCAAGGATGCTGACGTATCCAAAGGGGCACATGATCGACCCCGATGCTCTAACGCCGTCACACAACGCGTGCTACCAATTCCACCGCACTATCAGACGCCCAGCATGTGCAATCAAGCACGGAAAATAACTGACACGCTCGGATACTACTAAGGGTCTGGTCAGACACTGCGGTACGGGCTAACAAATAGCCGTCGACTGAACACGACTGATTCGTTGGCGTTTGCCACAGACAAGAACAATCGAAAGCATCCGGTTGTATGTTCGCCATCTACACGCTATTGAAGAAACAATGCACGCGATCTGCAAATCAGAACTGCAAGAATACGGGCAATCGTTCGTCACAGATTTGACCCGTTGAGGCGATTTAGATGAGCCTGAACGTCAGCGGTAGTCATAGGGCAATCTGATATGCAAGCGCGGGGTTCAAGAAATCGCGGCTTGACGATCGCATCCATTATGCTTGCTTGGCTGGTCTGCGGCATGGCCGCGCCGCTATGGTTCTCCGGTGGCCAAGTCGATTTTCCGCTCAGTAGTGGCCCGGTCGTGGCTTCGGCCCGCGACAGTCATATCGTGTCCGCACCGATCGTTCTGGCGCTGGCCCCCAAGATCACGTTGGAACGCGGCACCGTTTTTCCGGTGGATATGGCTGGCCGTGCAATTATTGACGGTAGTGCACGGCCGCAGATGGTCGGCGGTACGGTAAGGCTGATGCTGGATGGGGTCAGCCTGCGGGTCGAAGGCGGACTGCTCAACGAACCGATCGATGCTGGCACTGTATTATCCCCGTTGATCGATGCGCTGTCTGGCCTGCAGTTTGAGGCGATAAGTTTGCGACGCAGTACGATTGCCGTTGCATTGCCCGATGGCCGGTCAGAGACCTTGTCCGACGTTGAGGCCGAGGTCAGCCATAAGCGAAAAGTCAGCCTGACCATCAAAGGCGCTGGCATTATGCGGGGCCAGCGCGTCGCTTTCGAAGCGACATCCGGACTGCTAGGCGATAAGCGCAACACCAAGTCAATACCGCTGAAAGTGTCGTTCAAGGGTGCGCAACTCGAAGCCTCCTTCGATGGCCGCGCCGCCGTGAATGATGCTTTTCAGTTGCAAGGGAACGTCGAGTTCTCTGTGCCGAATATCAGACAGGCCGCGCGCTGGTTCGGCGCCGCATGGCCGACCGGCAAAGGCTTGCGCGATTTGACAGGTCGGGGACAGCTCGAATGGTCCGGAGCGGCACTGGCCTTGAACAAGGCTACGTTCCGGATGGACGAGAACGATGCGACGGGCACGCTAAATCTGAAGTTTTCCGAGGCGCGGCCCTCGATTGGCGGCACGCTCGCCCTGAAAACGTTCGACCTTGCACGTTATTTTCCTGCCACCGGTGCGGGGTTATCTACGGCAGGCGGTATGCAGGCGATGCTCGCATCGGCTGACATTTCACTCCCTCTGGCGCATCATTTCGATGCCGATCTGCGCATTTCGGCTGATCGCGTGCGTCTAGGTACCATACAGTTGGGTCGATCGGCCGCGATCGTCTCTCTGAGCCAGGGGCGCTTGTTGGCCGATCTTGGTGCATTTGAGTTCGACGGTGGTCGCGGCAGCGGACAATTGATCGCCGATTTCAATAACCGCGCGCCGAAGATGACCCTGCGAGGAAAGCTGGAGGACGTCGATGCCGCGCGGGCAACGACCGCACTGTGGGGACATGCAGTCGTTGTCGGACGCGCAACGATGACGGCTGACATCACGACGCGTGGCCGCACCGGTCGCGAGTTGATCGAGGCAGCGACGGGCAAGGCGGTCGCCAGTGTACGGGGCTCAGGCACACGACTGGGTGTTGATCTGTTTGCTCTGAGCACGGCGAGCCAAAAACGTGCTGTCGACGGTTGGGGGAGTAGTGGTCGCGGCCAGACGCCGTTCGATGAGATCGAAGCCAAGTTCAACCTCAACAACGGTACTCTGACTCTCGAAGATATGCGGGCGACGTCAAAAGACGACATCACGGTGATTATGGGTGTATTGGAACCTTCCAACTCACGGCTCAATGTGACGGTCACTCAGACGCCTGCATCGGCTAACCCTGCCGGTACCGTGCCGTCATCCAGTAAGTCGCTGGAACCCATTTCAAAAATGCAGATTTTTGGGCTGTGGGCAGCGCCTACGGTGCGCAACGAACTGCTTCGCAATAAGGCCGCTGAGCCAAGCAATCAGAGCGGCGATGTCGAATTGCCTCAGACCTCGTCGAACCGATTATAAAATTGCCCGTTGAGCGACGGTAACAGCGTCGACCGCTCTGGCTTGGCAGTTAATCAGACAACATCGTTGAGGTGACAGGCAGACAGGCGGCCCGGTGCGATCTCACGTAAGCGCGGTGCTTCTCGGCTGCATCGGTCGATTGCCACGGGACAGCGTGGGTGAAAGTGGCAGCCCGTTGGCGGATTGAGTGGTGACGGTATCTCGCCCTTTACCGGCTGGAACGCACGTTTGGTTCGTCCCAGCCGTGGTACTTCGGCCAGCAGCGCGCGTGCGTAAGGGTGGTTTGCTTCAGCGAATAATTCATCTGTACGGGCCATCTCCACGACCCGCCCCAGGTACATGATCACGATACGGTCCGCGATATGCTGCACGACACCGAGATCGTGACTGATGAACAGGTAGGTCAGGTCGAAGGTTTCGCGCAGATCCATGAACAGATTGATGACTTGTGCCTGTATTGATACGTCGAGCGCGGCGATCGCTTCATCGCAAACGAGAAACTCCGGCTTGACTGCGAGGGCGCGCGCGATACCGATGCGACTGCGTTGACCGCCGGAGAACTGGTGCGGATAGCGCCGTTTGAATTCAGGCGACAGGCCCACGCGATTCAACATTTCGTCGACGTATCCGGACAGCCCATCGCGTGACGTCAGCCCGTGCACCAGCGGTGCTTCGCCGACGATACTCTCCACGCGCGCGCGAGGATTGAGCGAGGCGTACGGATCCTGAAAGATCATCTGAACAGCGAGACGGGCAGCCTTGGCGGCGTCGTCCTGTAGCGCGTTTCGATCGTGCCCCTTGAATAGCACCTGTCCACCCGAGGGCGGTAAAAGGCCGGCAATCATGCGGCCGAGAGTCGATTTTCCGCAGCCTGACTCGCCAACGAGGCCGACGACCTCGCCCTTGGCGATCTTGAGATCCACACTGTCGACAGCGTGGACTGTCTCCTCGACCATGGACGAGCCCAGACGTACCGCGATCTTGGCCGCGAAATCGAGCCGCTTCACGAACCGTTTGGACAGCTGGCGCACTTCGAGAATGGGCGCTTCGGTTGTCGATTGACTCAACGTCACGCTGCCACCTCGGCCAGAAGCGGTCGGCAACAACGGACGCTGCGGCCGGGGATGACGTCGCGTGCGACTTGTTCACTGGCGCATTCCGGCACCGATCGCGTGCAGCGGGCCGAGAAGGCGCAGCCAATCGGCAGATTGAGCAACGACGGTGTCATGCCGGGAATTTGGGTGAGGCGTTGCCCGCGTTGATTGCGCGTCGGCACTGAGCCGAGCAGACCGTTGGTGTAGGGGTGAAGCGGTCGTTGGATCACGTCGTCGGCTAGACCCGCCTCGACGATGCGCCCAGCATACATAACCGCCACGCGGTCAGCCAATGCAGAAATCACGGCCAGATCATGCGTGATCCAAACCATGGCGGTGCCCGTCTTCCGGCACAACTCTTGCGCCTCATAGAGGATCTGGGCCTGGATCGTGACGTCCAAAGCCGTAGTCGGCTCGTCGGCAATGATCAGATCCGGCTTGTTGATGAACGCTATGGCGATCGCAACACGCTGGCGCATGCCCCCAGACAACTCGTGTGGATACGTCTTGAGGCGCTTCTCAGGCGCCGGAATGCCGACA
>JANNRP010000166.1:0-6272 GCA_031401535.1 Hyphomicrobiaceae bacterium
ATTGGCTGTTTTTGTCATCAGTTCGAACAGTGGGAAGTATGTGACGGCCGCAATCAAGCATCCAGCAAGGATGATAGGCTTGCGGCCGATCCGGTCTGACAAAGCGCCGAACACAATGAAGAAGCCGGTTCCGAGCGTTAGCGACCAAGCAATCATCACGTTGGCCGTAAAACTATCGACTTTCAAAATGGTCTGCAGGAAGAACAGTGCATAGAACTGACCGGTGTACCAGACCACGGCTTGACCGGCGGTCAGGCCGAGCAACGCTAGTAGCGCAATCTTGGCGTTGCTCCATTGGCCAAAAGCTTCGCTGAGTGGCGCTTTCGACAGGGCCCCCTCTTCTTTCATCTTCTTAAAGGCTGGCGACTCGTTCATCTGCAGGCGGATGTAGAGCGAGATCAGCAGCAGTCCGATTGAAGCGAGAAACGGGATGCGCCAACCCCATGCGTTGAAGGCCGTGATCATCGTTTGCTTGCCATCGGCGCCAAGCACAGCTTTGCCGTCGAGGACAACGCCAACCATCGGGTAGTTTGCGTTCACATAGATCTGCGTGAACATGATCACCACGAGCGACAGCAACAAACCAAGCGTGGCCGTTGTTTGAATGAAGCTCGTGAAATAGCCCCGCTGGTTCTGCGGCGCGTGCTCGGCCACATAGATTGCGGCACCACCGTATTCTCCACCAAGCGCAAGACCTTGGGCCATGCGTAACGCGATCAACACGACGGGGGCCGCGATGCCGATCGATTCATAACTCGGCAGACAGCCAACGAGGAAGGTCGAAAGGCCCATGATCAAAATTGTGATCAAGAATGTGTACTTGCGGCCGATCAAATCGCCCAAGCGGCCGAAGAACAAAGCGCCGAAGGGACGGACGATAAAGCCGGCAGCGAATGCCAGCAGCGCGAACACGTTACGCGTTGCTTCAGGGTAGGCACTGAAGAATTGGGCACCGATGATGGCTGCGAGCGAACCGTAGAGATAGAAATCGTACCATTCGAAAATCGTACCGGCTGAGGAGGCGATAATAACCTTTCGTTCCTCCGCGCTCATCGGGCGTTTGCGCGCCTCATATTCTGGCAGTGCCGTCGTCGTTGACATTGGTCCTGGACCTTTCCTCAGGCTTGAATGAATAAGTATTTCCCGATCCGTCCCTCGTGCTCCTAAGCGCGCTGATCGCGACACTTCGACAGCCAAATACGGGCCATGCCTGAGCATCTGTCTGAGATTAAAACGATCGAAAATTACTTTGCAGCGCAGCAAAACCGTTCGATTGCCACGATGGGACGCATAAGCGACTTCGACCCGCTGCGCCTCAATCCATTAGTCTATGATACGATGTGATAAATTATATTTTTCAATAGGTTATATCGCTAGAAAATCAAACGTATCCAACCAAAGTCGGGGATGTCCTGAGGGTCATTTTTTTAGCCATTGAGAAATTTGTGCGGCGCAACAACTTTGGTTGTACGACGTTAGTCGAAAGTCCAGCTTGTCGATCGAATAAGAATCCTTAGCCTGCGCCAATATGGAGTCGCTCGCCTGCGCCCAGCGGTCATTTGTGGGCGCGACCCCATCAAGAACCTCTGCTCGAACCGAGCACCGTGTCAAAATCCTGGGAGACGCATGCAATGGCGCAAGGTGGTGATCGATATTGGGGGCGAACCAGCCTCTTGATGTGGTCGATGTTTGTACTGTGGGTATTCTTTAGCTTCGTGATCCACATGTTCGTGGGGCCACTGAACGAGATAAAATTCATCGGCTTCCCGCTCGGCTTCTATATGGCCTCGCAGGGTTCGTTGATCGCCTTCGTGATCATGTTGTTCATCTTTGCCAAGCGGCAGGACACCATCGATCGCGAAGAGGGCGTGGCAGAAGATTGAGATAGGGGGAAACAGCAACATGGCTCAACCAGCCAAGTCCGGGGCGTTTCTAGACAACCTCGGCAAGATCTATGGACTGTATACGGGCGGCTTCTTCGTATTCGTCGTCCTGATTGGAATTCTCGAAAAGATGGGCGTTCCCAACGTCTATCTTGGCTATATGTTCGTGTTTTTGACGTTGGCGATTTACGCCGTCATCGGCGTTCTTTCTCGCACCTCCGAGGTTGGCGAATACTATGTTGCTGGCCGCAGTGTTCCTGCGTTCTACAACGGCATGGCGACGGGCGCCGACTGGATGTCAGCCGCCTCATTCGTGGGTATGGCGGGCTCGCTCTTCCTGCTCGGCTACGATGGTCTGGCCTTTGTTCTTGGTTGGACTGGTGGCTACGTGCTGGTTGCAATCCTGATTGCTCCGTTCCTGCGTAAGTTCGGTGCCTACACCGTCCCGGATTTCTTTGCGGCCCGCTATGAAGGCGCATTTCCGCGCTTTCTTGCGGTCATCGTGCTGATCTGCTGCTCGTTCACCTACGTCGTGGCCCAAATCTACGGCACCGGCCTGATCGCACAGCGCTTCCTTGGCATGGACTTTGACTTAGCCGTCTATGCTGGCCTCATCGGCATTCTACTGTGCTCGATGCTGGGCGGCATGAAGGCTGTGACCTGGACGCAGGTTGCGCAGTATATCGTGCTGATCGTCGCCTACCTGACACCCGTTGTAATTCTATCGGCGAAGAAATACGGCATTCCGGTCCCGCAGTTGACCTACGGTTCGGCAATCGCTGAAATCACGGCGCTTGAACAAAATATGCTTAGGACTGGCTTGGCGACAGCGGCGAACTTGAAGCCGCACATTTCACCATTCCAGACCTACAGCCCTCTCAACTTCTTCGCACTCATCTTGTGCTTGATGGTGGGCACGGCATCGCTACCGCACGTGCTGATGCGGTATTTTACGACACCGTCAGTTAGGGAAGCACGCAACTCCGTGGCGTGGTCACTGTTCTTCATCTTCCTGCTTTACTTCACGGCACCAGCGTACGCGGCGTTTGCGAAGCTCGAGGTCTATCAGAACGTGATCGGCAAACCGATTAGCGCACTGCCGACCTGGATATTCACCTACGGCAAATTGCAGCTCGTGCAGGTGTGCGGCTCCCACGCCATCGATACGGCAGGAGTTATCGCAGCATGTGGTAAGTTGGCAGGGCATGCTGGCCTACTCAGATTGCAGGATCTCGTCATCAATCCCGACGTGATCGTGTTGTCGACGCCGGAGATCGCGGGTCTACCTTACGTGATTGCTGGACTGGTGGCGGCCGGTGGTCTTGCCGCCGCGCTGTCTACCGCCGACGGACTGCTGCTGGCGATCGCAAATGCGCTCAGTCACGACATCTACTATAAGATGATCGACCCGAACGCTCCGACGAAACGGCGACTAGTCGTTTCCCGCGTGCTGTTGGTGCTGGTGGCCGTGGCGGCGGCCTATACGGCCACGACCAAACCTGGGGACATTCTGGCCATGGTCGCCTGGGCGTTCTCACTGGCGGCGGCGGGTATTTTCCCGGCGCTCGTGCTTGGCGTCTGGTGGAAGCGGGCCAACAAAGCCGGCTGTATCGTGGGCATGATCGTGGGCTTCGGGCTGTGCCTGACCTACCTCGTGGTGTCGCGTTACTATCCGGGCTTCGGCGTGAAATACCTCGGTATGACGTCGCTGTTGAACGCGGTAACCGGTAACCCGGTCGTCGATGTTGCCAAGGCTATGGCTGCTGCCAACGCCATGGATGGACCGGTGACGCTTGCGCATCCGCTGGCCAACAAGGTTGGCTGGTTTAACGTGAACAACATTTCTTCAGCGTTGTTCAGCTTGCCAGCCGGCTTCATCACCATCTGGGTGGTGTCGCTGATGACCAAGGCACCTTCGCAGGCGATGAGTGACATGATTGATCAAATCCGCCGTCCGCGCGGTGATGCAATCATGCAGGACAAGGACGCCGTAATTCAGGGCCACTAAGTCCTGACCGTGTCGTTAAATATTGCGGGCGGGGCCTTGTGCCCCGCCCGTTGTTTATGGTCTAGCCCACATAGAATTCTCAAGTCGCCAGGAACTCTATGAACGAAGCCCAGAGTGTTTTCACACAGTGGTACTTCCAGTTGCCCAACATGATGTTGGCGGCAGCGATGTACACCTTGCTCGGTCGCTATCTATTGTCGCTGTTTTTTCCGGCCAACAGCGACAAGGTGATCTGGGTGGTGTTTCGCAACATTACCGACCCCATCATCCGCCTGGTTCGTTTGATCACACCTGAGATCATCGCTGACGGCTTGCTGCCCGTGTTCGCCTTCGTCTGGCTATTGGGCTTACGGATCGGCCTTTACATGCTGCTGTTCAGGATCTTTGGCCAATCCGTGCATGGGATCGGGGGATGAACATGGATACCGGTGACCAGCGCGAAGAGTTTATGAAGCGCGACATATTCATGGTCGCAATCGCAAGCTTAGCTTTACTGAACGGTCAGGCGTTCTCGCCGATCTTCGATCTTGCTTTCATATTCATGCGTCCGTTCGCTGCGGCGTTCTATATTACGAGTCCGGTACTGCTGTTCTATTTCACATCGCTGTTTCTCTCGATCATGACGCTCATGCTGTCAGGGATTGCAGCGGCAATTTTCGAGCATATGACCGGCCGCGCAAAAACGGACGCGACGTCGCTTGGTGTCTGGCTGGCGGCATGTGTGGTGCTCGTTCTGCCAGCGCTATTCGGCGCCGCCCTCAACCGGTAGCTGGCTTCACGTTACCGCGATCCAACAGTTTTTGTGCTTGCGCACGCAGCGACTGCTCGCTCAATTAATGGTGCGGCTGGCAGCGATCGCCATAGATCGGCATGCCGGTCTGAGTTTAGGCGGATCGGCGGATGCTGCAACTAATAGAAGAACGCGCGAACCTCTCCGTCGCACGGGGCTGCGGTTTTGCGGCACTTGCGATCGGTACGTTCATGATCGGGCTATCATCGGAGATCGTGATGGCCTTCCAGGCCGGTGGATTTCTCTCATTGATGGCCTGCATGGCACTGTTGCTGAAAGCTTACAATGCACGTAGTCACCCCTATAAATCCACCGAGTTATGGGTGATGCTCAAGGCCGAGGAACGGCCTGAACCAGCCATTGCGCAACGCATCATCGGAACCGTTCTGCGCGATGTATACTTGCGTTTCGCCCAGCATGCAGCGTGGATCGGGCTCGGCATGCTAGTATTCGCAGTTATTCTGTGGGCGATTCCGCCACGAGTGCAGTGAACAATTGCCAAAAAACCTATCGGCGCAACCAGAAATAGCTTGGCCGCATGTAATGCAAAAGTGATGCCCCTGTATTTAGTTAACCAAATACTTTACTGTTAACCATTGTCCCAAAATGAGTGTCTCGTTTCGGCACGTTACCGCCTATGCCTGCGCGGGTGAAGCGGGGTTGGCTGACGGATAGGCGCTCTCCTCGCTCCATACATGTCGTGTATCGAGGAGTGGGAAACATGAGAGAGATACTTCAGTCGCTGGGGCGGCGGAGCACTGGACTTCTGAGCAATTTCATTTTTGTCGCACTGATGCTGTTTGGCGCTGCGATCGCACTGCCGACGACCGCCAAGGCCGACGGATCGCTAGAAACGATGAGTGGCGGAGAGTTCACCAAGTTCAGCAGTGAAACAGTGCGCAGTGCCGAGCGCTCGGCCGGTCGGCGCACGTCAGTCACTGCCCGCGAGGAGCAACCGTCACCCTCCGACCGTCGCAGCAAGGGACGTCAGGTTGCAAGCCTCGGTGGTGGCACATCTGACTACACACCGCCGCGGGGAAGTTTGTCTGGCGGCGGCAATGTGCGCTGGGTTGCCGATTCCGGTTGCTTAAACGGTACGCTGCGTGGCGTCGTCGCCAACGTTGCGGCCAACTATGGCAACGTCACGGTATCATCGACCTGCCGCAGCTCAGGGCAGAACGCGCGCGCGGGTGGAGCTCCAAAATCGTATCACCTGTCGGGTGATGCCGTCGACTTCCGTGTCAGTGGCAACGTTTCCGGCGCAGCGTCATATCTGGCGGGCCTTGGTGGCGGTTACAAACATATGGGCGGTGGCTTGTTCCACGTTGACACCGGTCCACGTCGACCGTTCTGAGCACTACGGTCGCCCACGATGGAACTCGTGGATGACCTCAGGTGATCAACGACCTTCTGCTTGCAGTTTTCGTATGATACCTTCGCCTCAGTATGGATGTGGTGGAGGAATGAATCCTATGAGTTTGAAGCGTATTTCGACTGTGGCATCGGCTGTAGTCATGGCAGCGGTCGTCGCGGCAACACCGCTTGCCGCGCAGGATCTGAAGATCGGACTTTCGGCCGAACCGTCGGCCAT